>JAKDRW010000024.1 GCA_030454225.1 Vreelandella subglaciescola
GGCCTTGGCCTGCGGCTTTTTATGGCTGCCCATGTGAAACGTCAACAGGCCCTAGCATAAACGAAAAAAATGCCGGCACCCCAGAAGGGGCCGGCATTCGGTATTGCGTCACGACTCACGTCGCCTTTCAGGGCTTCATGTCTTCGAAGAACTTTTTCACGCTGTCGAAAAAGCCCGATTTCTTCGGCGAGTGATTACGGCTGTTGCTGTCATCAAAGCTTTTTTGCAGCTTTTCCAGCAGATCTTTCTGCTCGTCGTTGAGGTTGACCGGGGTTTCCAGCACGACCTTGCACAAAAGGTCGCCCGGCGCGCCGCCGCGTACCGGCTTGACGCCTTTGCCGCGCATGCGGAACAGCTTGCCGGTTTGTGTCTCGGGCGGAATCTTGAGCTTCACGCGGCCGTTGAGCGTGGGCACTTCAAGCTCGCCGCCGAGGGCAGCATCGACAAAGTTGATCGGCACTTCGCACTGCAGGTGACGGCCGTCGCGCTCAAAGATCGGGTGCGGCTTGATCGCCACCTGAACGTACAGATCGCCGGGCGGGCCGCCGTTGATGCCGGCCTCGCCTTCGGCGTTGAGCCGGATGCGGTCGCCCACGTCCACGCCGGCGGGAATTTTCACCGACAACGTGCGGGTCTCGCGCACGCGGCCGTCGCCGTTACACTTGTGGCACGGCACTTTGATGTGCTCGCCGCCGCCGTGACAGGTCGGGCAGGTTTGCTGCACGGCAAAGAAGCCCTGCTGCATGCGCACCTGACCCAGGCCCTGACAGGTCGGGCAGGTTTCCTTGGTCGAACCCGGCTCGGCGCCGTCGCCGTCGCAGCGGTCACAGCCGATGTGACGCGGCACGCGAATATCCACGCTGGTGCCGGCTACGGCTTGCTCGAGGTCAAGCTCCAGGTTATAGCGCAAATCGGAGCCGCGCGCCGGCGCGTTAGGCCCGCGCCGCCGGCCGCCGCCGCCGCCAAAAATATCGCCGAACACGTCGCCGAAAATATCGCTGAAGTCGCCGCCACCGGCGCCAAAACCGCCGCCGCCACCGCCTTGGCCGTCTACGCCGGCATGACCAAACTGATCGTAGGCGCCGCGTTTTTCGCCGTCGCCCAGGATTTCGTAGGCTTCTGATACCTCACGGAATTTTTCCGCCGAAGTGTCGTCGTCCGGGTTTCGATCGGGGTGATACTTTTGCGCCAGGCGGCGGTAGGCCTTCTTGATCTCTTTTTGATCGGCCCCTTTATCGACCCCCAGGACTTCATAATAATCGCGTTTGGACATGGGTCCCACGCCTCCTGGTTAACTTAGCACTGAATTAGCGGGAAGGTGTGGCCTACGCAAACAGCAACGCGGGAGTTGCCTCCCGCGCCGCTGTTTACTTTGGCAGAAAGAGTATTACGACTTTTTCTGGTCGTCGTTAACTTCTTCGTACTCGGCGTCCACGACGTCGTCTTCCTGCTTGGCGGTGGCTTCTTCAGCGCCTTCTTCGCCGGCCTGCTGGCCTTCCTGCTGCTCGGCGTACATCTTTTGCGCCAGCTCGCCGGAGGCTTCGGTTAGCGCGTCGAGTTTCTTCTGAATATCGTCCTGGTCGTCACCTTTAACGGCTTCTTCAAGCTCGGTGATCGCCGTTTCGATCTTCTCTTTCTCGTCGTCGGTGGCCTTGTCGCCGGCTTCTTCGAGGGTCTTTTTCGTCGCGTGAATCATGCCGTCGGCCTGATTGCGCAGCGCCACCATCTCTTCAAACTTCTTGTCTTCGTCGGCGTTGGCCTCGGCGTCCTGCACCATCTGCTCGATTTCTTCGTCGGTCAGACCGCTGGAGGCCTTGATCACGATCGACTGTTCCTTGCCGGTCGCCTTGTCTTTGGCCGACACGTTGAGGATACCGTTGGCGTCCAGATCAAAAGCGACTTCGATCTGCGGCACGCCGCGCGGTGCCGGCGGAATGTCGGCCAGGTCAAAGCGACCCAGCGACTTGTTCTGCGACACTTGCTTACGCTCACCCTGAATGGCGTGAATGGTCACAGCAGTCTGGTTGTCATCCGCGGTGGAGAAGGTTTGCGTCTTCTTCGTCGGGATAGTGGTGTTCTTGTCGATCAGCGGCGTCATCACGCCACCCATGGTCTCGATACCCAGCGTCAGCGGGGTAACATCGAGCAGCAGCACGTCTTTGACGTCGCCGCCAAGCACGCCGCCCTGAATGCCAGCGCCTACGGCGACGGCTTCGTCGGGGTTGACGTCTTTGCGCGAGTCCTTGCCAAAGAAGTCAGCCACCTTCTGCTGAACCTGGGGCATGCGCGTCTGGCCGCCGACCAGGATGACGTCGTCGATCTCGGAGGCGGACAGGCCGGCATCCTTGAGCGCCATCTTGCACGGCTCCAGCGAGCGGGAGACCAGGTCTTCTACCAGCGACTCCATCTTGGCGCGGGTGACCTTGACGTTCAGGTGCTTCGGCCCGGTGTTGTCGGCGGTCACGTAGGGCAGGTTGACGTCGGTTTGCTGCGCGCTGGAAAGCTCGATCTTGGCTTTCTCGGCAGCTTCTTTAAGACGCTGCATCGCCAGGTTGTCGCCGGACAAATCAATGCCGCTGTCGGATTTGAACTGGTCAACGAGGTAGTTGATCAGTGCCAGGTCAAAGTCTTCGCCGCCGAGGAAGGTGTCGCCGTTGGTGGCCAACACTTCAAACTGGGTTTCGCCGTCGACGTCGGCCACTTCGATAATCGAAATATCGAAGGTACCGCCGCCCAGGTCATACACCGCGATGGTGCGGTCGCCGCGGGACTTGTCCATGCCGTAGGCAAGCGCGGCAGCCGTGGGCTCGTTGATGATGCGCTTGACTTCAAGCCCGGCGATGCGGCCGGCATCCTTGGTGGCCTGACGCTGGCTGTCGTTGAAGTAGGCCGGCACGGTGATAACCGCTTCGGTGACGGTTTCGCCGAGGTAGTCTTCGGCGGTCTTCTTCATCTTCTTGAGAATTTCCGCGCTGACCTGCGGCGGCGCCATCTTTTCGCCCTTCACTTCAACCCAGGCGTCGCCATTGTCGGCTTCGGCGATCTTGTAGGGCACCATTTTGATGTCTTTCTGTACGACTTTGTCGTCAAAACGACGGCCGATCAGACGCTTGATGGCGTAGATGGTGTTTTCCGGGTTGGTTACGGCCTGGCGCTTGGCCGCCTGACCGACAAGGATTTCACCGTCGTCGGTATAGGCAATGATCGACGGCGTGGTGCGGCCACCTTCGGCGTTTTCGATAACCTTGGTGCTGTCGCCGTCGAGTACGGATACGCAAGAGTTTGTCGTACCCAGATCAATCCCGATAATGCGTCCCATAGCAAAACCTCTAAATAGTTGGTGATAAAATCATGTTATGTAAGCGGGCGGTAAATACCGCCGGGTTGCCCATATATCTGGGGGTCGCCGGCAGCATTTCAAGGGCTTTTTTTATTGCGTTAGTCGGCTTTTTTGCTGACCACGACCATCGCCGGACGAACCAGGCGGTCATTGAGCAGATACCCCTTTTGCACAACCTCCATCACCGTGTTTGGCTCCATGTCGGGGTTGGGCACCATCGCCATGGCCTCGTGCACCTGGGGGTCAAAGGGCTCACCGTGAGGATCGACCTGTTCAACGTTAAATTTTTCCAGCACGTCCCGCTGCATTTTCAGCGTCATGGAAACGCCTTCGCGGTGGGCTTCGGTGGCGTCTTCGCCCATGGCGTCGAGCGCTTTTTCCAGACTATCAACAACCGGCAGCAGCTCCTTGACGAATTTCTCCAGCGCGAACTTGCGCGCTTTTTCACTTTCCTGCTCGGCACGACGGCGTATATTTTGCGCTTCGGCGGCGGTGCGTAGCGCCTGATCCTTGGCCTCGGCCAGGCTCCGCTCCAGCTCTTCTACCTGAGCGGCCAGCATTTCCGCTTCGGGGTTGGCGCTTTCGTCGTCGGTGCTGACGGTATCGCCTTCGTCGTCGATCAGGCTTTCCAGCTCGCCTTCGACCAGACGCTCTTCGGCCTGCTGTGCCGCGGCGGCTGCTTCGCCCTCGGGGGTCTCGACATCGTCTTCGTCGTGGCGGGCAAGCTCATCGTCCAGCGGGGTTTGCGGTTCTTTAGCCATCGGTGTCTCCTGGGAAAAGCAGCGGTTCGATCAATACGTTCGTGTCGCTGCATTTTCGTCAATGCAGCGCGTTGCAGGCTTATATGGGGATTATGTGTGCCAACTCAAGTGCTTTTTCTCAAGTTCGCTCTTAAATACCGCTCGCAGCTGCCGTTTTTGCATTCGTTCTCACGGACGATTTAAAAGGCCTCCCTCGAGTGGGTGTTTTCGCGGGTATTGCGGGGGAAAATCATCTACTGTATAAAAACCAATGATTGGATACCCATCCAGCTAGCGCGCGACTGGTTTGCACTATTGGTGGACGACTGACCGATGGACGACTGGCGCGTACTAGCCGGCACCAGGAGGCCCTATGCTGACCCAGCTCGCGATCCAGGATTTCGCCATCGTCGACCGCCTGGAGCTTGATATCAAAGGCGGTATGACCGCGATTACCGGGGAAACCGGTGCCGGTAAATCCATTCTGCTGGGGGCGCTGGGGCTGTGCCTGGGCCAACGCGCCGACGCCGGCAGCGTGCGCCACGGCCGCGAGCGCGCCGACCTTTCCGCGCGGTTTGATATTGCCCGCCTGCCCGCCGCACAGGCGTGGCTGGCCGAGCGCGACCTGCCCGCTGATGAATGCCTGCTGCGCCGCGTAGTGAGCAAAGCAGGGCGTTCCAAGGCGTGGATCAACGGCCAGCCCGCCGCGATCAGCGACTTGAAGGCGCTGGGCGAGCGGCTTATCCAGATTCACGGCCAGCACGCCCACCAGGCGCTGCTGCGCGAAGAGACGCACCTGGCGCTGCTCGATGCCTACGCTGGCATTAGCGCTGACGTTGACGGCGTTGCGGCGCTGTTTCGCGGCTGGCAAAGCGCCCGCCGCCAGCTGCAAAAAATACGCGACCAGGGCGATGAGGCCGAGGCCAAGCGCCAGCTTTTGCACTATCAGGTAGAGGAGCTGGATCAGCTTGATCTGGGCGACGACGAGCTACCAAGCCTTGAAGACGAACAGCAAACGCTGGCCCACGCCGACGACATTCTGCGCGATACCCAGTTTGCCGCCGACTGCTGCGAAAGCGACGGCGGCGCGCTAGGGCTTTTGCACCAGGCGCAGGGCCGGCTCGGCGAACTGCCGGGCAGCGACAAAGGGGCGCTGGCCAATACGCTGACGATACTCGCCGATGCGCGCATCCAGCTGGAAGAAGCCGCCAGCGAGCTCAACCACCTGGCCGCTAATACCGAGCTTGACCCCGAGCGGCTGGCCTTTGTCGAAACGCGCCTGGGCGACGCCCACCGCATTGCCCGCAAGCACCACGTCTCGCCCGACGAGCTGCCGGCGCTGCACGCGCGGCTGCGCGCCGAGCTTGACCAGCTCAACGCCAGCGAAGGCGATCTTGACGCCCTGAGCGCCGAGGTTAGCAGCCTGCGCGAGCGCTACCGCCACGACGCCAAAGCCCTGGGCCAGGCCCGCCGCAAGGCCGCCGGCCGGCTGGGTGAAGAAGTTCAGCAGCAGCTGGCGTTTCTGGCCATGGGCAAGGCGCGCTTCGAGGTAACGCTTGAGCCGCGCGACACGCCCGCCGCCGAAGGCCTTGAGCGCGTGCAGTTTTTCATCAGCGCCAACCCCGGCCAGCCCGCGCGGCCGCTGGCCAAAGTGGCCTCGGGCGGCGAACTGTCGCGAATCAGCCTCGCCATTCAGGTGGTCGCGGCCAGCCACTCCACCATCCCCAGCCTGGTATTTGACGAAGTCGACGTCGGCGTTTCCGGCGCCACGGCGGAAATTGTCGGCCAGCTGCTGCGCCGGCTGGGCGAAGGCGGCCAGGTAATGACCGTCACCCACCTGCCCCAGGTCGCCGCCCAGGCGCACGCGCACTTGCATATTGAAAAAAGCGCGCGGCGCAATACCACGCGCACGCAGATGGCGCTGCTCGATGAAGGCGGACGCGTCAGCGAGCTGGCGCGTATGCTCGGCGGGGTCAACCTTTCCGACCAGACGCTGGCCCACGCGCGCGAAATGCTCAAGGCCAGCCAGCACCCTGCGCACTAATTAATCTCGACGCGTCATAGCCTCACGATGAGATACCTCCAGCCAACAAAAAAGGCCGCTAAAAAGCGGCCTTGTGTCTATCCGGCGGGGTGGCGCCTAGAGCGTCAGCACCTTGTCGCCGCGGGCAATGCCCGAGACGCCGGTGCGGGCGACTTCCAGAATGCCCACCGGCGCCATGGCCTGCACAAAGGCGTCAAGCTTGGTGGCATCGCCGGTAATCTGCACGGTGTAAAGCCCCGGCGTGACGTCGACGATTTGCGCGCGGAACACATCGGCGGTGCGCTTGACCTCGTCGCGCGCGGCGCCTTGGGCGCGGACCTTGACCAGCATCAGCTCGCGCTCAACGTGGTTGCCTTCGGTCAGGTCGACCAGCTTGACCACGTCGATGAGCTTGTTCAGGTGCTTGGTGATCTGCTCGACCACGCGATCATCGCCTACGGTAGTGACCGTCAGCCGCGACAGCGAACCGTCCTCGGTGGGTGCCACGTTCAGCGTTTCAATGTTGAAGTTACGCTGGGCAAACAGACCGACCACACGCGACAGGGCACCCGGTTCGTTCTCCATCAGAATCGAGATGATATGGCGCATTAGGTACGCTCCGTTTTTGACAGCAGCATGTCGCGCATTGAGCCTAACGGCACATGCATCGGGTAGACGTGCTCAAAGGGGTCCACTTTCACGTCCAGAAACACCAGCTCGTGCTTGTCGGCAAACACGCGCTCAAGCGCCGGCGCCAGCTCATCCAGCGTGCTGACCGTAATCGCGGTAAAGCCGTACGCCTGGGTCAGCAGGTGAAAGTCGGGCAGCGACTCCATGTACGACTGCGCGTGGCGCGATTTGTAGTTCAAATCCTGCCACTGGCGCACCATGCCCAGCGAGGCGTTGTTGAGGTTGATGATCTTGACCCCGATGCCGTACTGCTTACAGGTCGAAAGCTCCTGCATCATCATCTGGAAGCTGCCTTCCCCGGTGACGCATATCACGTCGTCGTCGGGGTAGGTTTGCTTGATGCCCATGGCCGCCGGAAAGCCAAAGCCCATGGTGCCAAGCCCGCCCGAGGTGACAAAGCGGTTGGGTTTGTCGAACTTGTAGTACTGGGCGGCAAACATCTGGTGCTGGCCAACGTCGGTGGCCACGTAGGCTTCACCGCGGGTCACTGCGCACAGCGCTTCGATGACTTCCTGGGGCTTTAACACTTCGCCCGATCTGGACGGCTCGTAAAGCTTGCCGAGCCGCTCTTCGCGCCAGCCTTCGATCTGCTGCCACCAGTCGGCCAGGGCGTCGGGGCTGGTGATTTTCTTGCCCTGAACCAGGCTGATCATCTCGTTGATGACGCTTGACGCCGGGCCGACAATCGGCACGTCGGCGCGCACGGTCTTGGACACCGAGCTGGGGTCAATATCGACGTGGATGATCTTGGCCGTGGGACAGAACTTCGACACGTTGTTAGTCACGCGGTCGTCGAAGCGCGCACCGATGGCAATGATCAGATCGGTATGGTGCATGGCCATGTTCGACTCGTAGGAGCCGTGCATGCCCAGCCAGCCCAGGCTCTGCTTATCGCTCTGCGGATAAGAGCCGATGCCCATCAGCGTAGTGGTAATCGGGAAGCCCAGCGTCTGCACCAAATCGGTCAGCCCGTCGCTGGCTTTGTCCAGCACCACGCCGCCGCCGGTATAAAACACCGGCCGCTTGGCCTTGAGCATCAGCTCCACGGCTTTTTTGATCTGGCCGGTATGACCACGTGTGACCGGGTTGTACGAGCGCATCTTGACCTTTTTGGGGTAGACGTACTCGTAGCGTTCGGTGGGCGCGGTCATATCCTTGGGGATATCCACAACCACCGGCCCGGGGCGCCCTGTGGACGCGAGGTAGTAGGCCTTTTTCAGCACGCCGGGGATCTCGGACGGGTGGCGGATCGCAAAGCTGTGCTTAACGATCGGACGCGTGACGCCGACGATGTCGGTTTCCTGAAAGGCGTCCTCGCCAATCAGGTGGCTGGCCACCTGGCCGCACAGCACCACCATGGGAATCGAGTCCATGTAAGCGGTGGCGATACCGGTGACGGCGTTGGTCGCGCCGGGGCCCGAGGTCACCAGCACCGTGCCGGGCTTGCCCGTGGTGCGCGCGTAGCCGTCGGCCGCGTGCGTGGCGGCCTGTTCGTGGCGTACCAGGATGTGCTTGACCTTGTCCTGACGGAAGAGCGCGTCATAAATATGCAGCGCCGCCCCGCCGGGGTAACCATAAATGTATTCGACGCCCTCATCTTGCAAGAAGCGGGCGATCATGTCTGCGCCGGAAAGCAGTTCCACAGTATTTCTCCCCTGGAGGTCTCGAGTGCTATTGGCAGGCCGTATGCCTGTCATATCGAGTGCGGCGGTATGCCGCTGCCGGTTACGCCGGCACCTGATGCCAAACCCTGGCATTCGACCCGGTTAGGGTCTGCACTCTCTCACGGCGGATCGCCGCGGCGGGGCGTTAGCCAGGTCGGGCGGTTAGCCCAGCCCGGAAGTCCTTCGGCGGGTAGAGGCATATTGACGCCCACCCTTCGCGCGGGGATAGGGGATTGCCCGTGAGTTCCGCGCCCGCAAATCAGGAACCTTAAGCCTCCATTAGCGCCCTTGACTTGTCAACCATCGCGCCCGCCCTTCACGGCGAAACTGCCGCCAAAAAAAGCCCCGCTGGCGGTGGCCAACGGGGCTTTATATCCCACCTTCGGGACTTTTCTTTCAGCGGCTCACATCAGAAAGTCAGGAAGAGAACACCAGGCTGCCTGCCTCGGCCGTCACATGAACCGTGCTGCCGGGGACAAACTTGCCGGCCAGCAGATCCTGCGCCAGTGGGTTTTCGATCCGGCTCTGGATCGCCCGCTTGAGCGGGCGGGCGCCAAACACCGGGTCAAATCCGATCACCGCCAGCTGCGCCATGGCCTCCTCGCTGACTTCAAGTCCCAGGTCGTGCTCGGCCAAACGCGCCCTCAGATGTTCCAGCTGAATGCCGGCAATCGACTGAATCTGCTCCTGACCCAGCGCATGGAAGACCACCACTTCGTCGATGCGGTTAATCAGCTCGGGGCGGAAGTGGTTGCCCACCACGTCCATCACCGCGCTGCGCATGGCGTCATAGCTGCTATTGTCGGCATCGCTCTGGTCGCCGCCCATGCGCTGAATAATGTCCGAACCGAGGTTTGAGGTCATCACGATCACGGTGTTGCGAAAGTCCACCGTGCGCCCCTGGCCGTCGGTCAGGCGGCCATCTTCGAGCACCTGCAAGAGGATGTTGAAGACGTCCGGATGGGCTTTTTCAATCTCGTCGAGCAGCAGCACCGAATACGGCTTGCGGCGCACGGCTTCGGTCAGGTAGCCGCCCTCCTCATAGCCCACATAGCCGGGAGGTGCGCCGATCAGCCGCGCCACGGAGTGTTTCTCCATGAACTCCGACATATCCACCCGCACCATCGCCTCCTGGGTGTCGAAGAGGAAGTGCGCCAGCGTCTTGCACAGCTCGGTCTTGCCCACCCCGGTGGGGCCGAGGAACAAAAACGAACCGTTGGGCCGGTGCGGGTCGGCAAGCCCGGCGCGCGAACGGCGCACGGCGTTGGACACCGCGTGCACGGCTTCTGCCTGGCCGATAACGCGCTCGTGCAGCGCGTCTTCCATGCGCAGCAGCTTGTCGCGCTCGCCTTCGAGCATCTTGGCCACGGGAATTCCCGTCCAGCGCGAGACCACTTCGGCGATTTCTTCCTCGGTGACGTTAGAGCGCAGCAGCTGATGGGTCGAAGTGTCGGCCTCTTCGCGCTCGCTGCTTTCGGCGATCTTCTTCTCCAGCGCGGGAATGGTGCCGTACTGGATTTCCGACATCCGCGCCAGATCCCCCTGGCGGCGTGCCTGCTCCATATCCAGCCGCGCCTGTTCGAGCTCGGCCTTGAACTGCGCCGCCCCCTGGATGCTGGCTTTTTCCGCCTTCCAGATTTCGTCCAGGTCGGCGTATTCGCGCTCCAATTCGTGGATTTCATCGACCAGCGCGTCCAGGCGCTTCTGCGAGGCGGCGTCGGTTTCTTTCTTCAGCGCTTCGCGTTCCATCTTGAGCTGGATAATCCGGCGGTCGAGCCTGTCCATTTCTTCGGGCTTGGAGTCGAGCTCCATGCGGATGCGCGACGCCGCTTCGTCGATCAGGTCGATGGCCTTGTCAGGCAGCTTGCGATCGGTGATGTAGCGGATGGAAAGCTTGGCCGCAGCGATGATCGCCGAGTCGGTGATGTCGACGCCGTGGTGGACTTCGTAGCGCTCTTTCAGCCCGCGCAAAATGGCCACGGTGTCTTCTTCGCTGGGCTCGTCGACCAGCACTTTCTGGAAGCGGCGCTCGAGCGCGGCGTCCTTTTCAATATTCTGGCGGTATTCGTCGAGCGTGGTGGCGCCCACGCAGTGCAGCTCGCCGCGCGCCAGCGCCGGCTTGAGCATGTTGCCGGCATCCATCGAGCCTTCGGCCTTGCCGGCGCCGACCATGGTGTGCAGCTCGTCAACGAACAGAATCACCCGCCCTTCTTCTTCGCCCAGCTCCTTGAGCACGGCTTTCAGGCGTTCTTCAAACTCGCCGCGAAACTTGGCCCCGGCCAAAAGCGCGCCGATATCCAGCGACAGCACGCGCTTGTTTTTCAGCCCCTCGGGCACTTCGCCGTTGACGATGCGGCTGGCCAGCCCTTCGACGATGGCGGTCTTGCCCACGCCGGGGTCACCGATCAGCACCGGGTTGTTTTTGGTGCGCCGCTGGAGCACCTGGATGGTACGGCGAATCTCGTCATCGCGGCCGATCACCGGGTCGAGCTTGCCGTCCAGCGCCCGCTGGGTAAGATCCTGGGTGTATTTGTCCAGCGCCTCACGGGACTCTTCGGCGTTGGCATCGGTCACGCTTTCGCCGCCGCGCAGACTTTCAATCGCGGTATCCAGCGCGCGACGCTCGATGCCGGCCTGCTTTAACGCGCGACTGAGATCGCCGCCGGCTTCAAGGGCAGCCACCAGCACCAGCTCGGAGGCAATAAACTGGTCGCCGCGCTTTTGCGCTTCGCGGTCGGTCAGGTTGAACAGTTTGATCAGCTCTTTTGATGGCTGTACGTCGCCGTCAAACTGGCTGACCTGAGGCAGGTCATCGAACTGTTGGGATAGCGTATCGCGCAGCCTGGTGGCGCTACCGCCGGCTTTTTCCACCAGCGATTTAAGCCCGCTATCGGCGCTGTCTAAAAGCGTCAGTAGCAAGTGCACGGGGGCTATCTGGTTGTGGCCTTTACCCACCGCCAGCGACTGCGCGTCGGCAATGGCGTTTTGCAGCTTGGCGGTAAATTTATCAAATCGCATAGGTGCCATCCTCTTGAGTCAACAAGCCGCCAGGCGCAACGCCGTCCGGCGGTATCGGTTGCTTAGTTAGATGGCGGCTGCCCGCAGGGGTTTCAAGAGCCGGCGTCAGCTTAACCAGATAACGCTGGCCATGCGTCCGGTCTGGCCGTTATCGCGGCGGTAGGAATAAAAGCGCGATTCGCTGGCGGTACAGAAATGGCCGCCGCTGACCTCGTCAATGCCCAGCAGCGACAATCGCAGCCGCGCCAGCCGGTACAAATCGGCCATATGGTGGCCCATCCGGTAGGGGCTGTGGTCAAAGGCTTCTTCGGCCTGGGGGTGCACGGCGACAAAGGCATCAAACACTTCGGGGCCGACTTCAAACTGGGCGTTGGAGATAGCCGGCCCCAGCCAGGCGATAATTTCATCCGCCGGCGTATTGAGCGCCGCCACCGTCGCCTCCAGCACGCCGCCGGCCAGCCCCCGCCAGCCGGCGTGGGCCACGCCCACGCGGGTGCCGGCGCGGTTGCAGAAAAATACCGGCAGGCAGTCGGCGGTCAGCACCACGCAGGCGTAGTCGGCGCTGTCGGCCACGGCGGCGTCGGCCTCGGGAATTTCGCTTTGCAGCGCGGTGCGCCGCGGGTAGTGCTGCTGCACGCGGGCGCCGTGGGTCTGGTTGAGCCACAAAAACGGCCGCTCATCGCCCACTTCCTTGCTCAGCAGGCGCCGGCTGAGGTCTACGTGGTCGGCGTTATCGCCTACGTGGGTGGCCGAGTTAAACGCTGCAAAGGCGCCCTGGCCAGGGCCGGTTTCGCGGGTAGTGACGAACGCGCGCACGTTCGCCGGTGCCGGCCAGTCGGGGGCAATCAGCGTCGGCCGCAGGTCGGGCGCATCGCTCATCTCGTCGTCTCCCGGCTCATCGCATGGTCTCGTGGTCTTCGCGCAAGTAGTCGAGCAGCATGAGCACATCGTCGGGCAGCGGCGCGCGAAAGTTCACTTCCTGCCCGCTGTGCGGATGGATAAATCCCAGCCGGCGCGCGTGCAGCGCCTGGCGCGGAAATTCGCGCAGAATTTCCTTGAGCGAATCATCCGCGCCCGGCGGCAGCTTGGGCCGACCGCCGTATAGCTGATCGCCGATCAGCGGGTAGCGGGCGTGGGCCATATGCACGCGAATCTGGTGGGTGCGCCCGGTTTCAAGCTGGCAGCGCACGTGGGTATGCGCGCGAAAGCGCTCGACCACGCGATAATGCGTGATCGCCGGCTTGCCGGAAGCGTTGACCGCCTGGCGCTTACGGTCCTTGGGGTGGCGGCCGATGGGCGCGTTCACGGTGGCGCCGGCGACCGGCGTGCCGATCACCACGGCGTCATACTGGCGCGATACCGTGCGCGCCTGCAGCTGCTCGACCAGCGCGGCCTGGGCGGGCAGCGTCTTGGCCACCATTAAAAGCCCCGAGGTGTCTTTATCCAGCCGGTGGACAATGCCGGCGCGGGGGATTTCGCCGAGCGGCGGATGATAATGCAGCAGCGCGTTGAGCAGGGTGCCGTCGGGGTTACCCGGCGCCGGGTGCACCACCATGCCGGCGGGCTTGTTGACGATGAGCAGATGGTCGTCGTCAAACACCACGTTCAGCGGTATGTGCTGGGGAGTAAAGCGCTGCTCGTCTTCGAGCGTTGCGCACAGCGCAAGCGTTTCATCGCCGTACAGCCGGGTTTTGGGCTTGACCCGGGCGCCATCCACGGTCAGTTCTCCCTGGTTGATCCAGGCTTTCAGGCGTTCGCGCGAATAGTCGCTGAAAAGCTCGGCGGCAGCCTGGTCCAGGCGCACACCGGCAAGCGCTGCCGGCACGCGCGTTGTGGCTTCAACGGTCCGAGTCATAAAAGGGTTCCTTAAAAATCAGGTAACGCCCGACGGTGCCTGCGTTTTGCGTCGAGGTGTTTTATAGTGTGCCAACTGCGTCCATTCTACCACGGCCATCGCCGCTTTATGGTGATTCAAGGCTTGATTGTCACGAGGAACTTCATGCGCGTTTTTTCCGCAGCGACCCGTTTTGGCGCCGTCGCGCTCAGCCTTGCGCTGCTTGCCGGCTGCGCCAGTAACGCCACCGACTCCCCCATTGACGAGGGGAAATACGCCAACACAGGCGAACGCGAGCTTTACGCCATGGCGCGTGACTCACTGGATAACAGCCACTACATCACCGCCATTGAGCGCCTGGAAGCGCTGGACTCACGCTACCCGTTTGGCAGCCACGCCGAACAGGCGCAGCTGGAGCTGATCTACGCCTATTATGAAAATAACCAGTGGGAAGAAACCCGCGCGGCGGGCAGCCGTTTTCTGCGCCTGCACCCCGACCACCCCCAGGCCGACTACGCCTACTACCTGCGCGGCCTGGCGGCGTGGCAAGCGGGACGCTTCAGCCTTGAGCGCCTGCGGATCATCGATATTTCCAAGCGCGACATCGGCGCCAGCCGCGACAGCTACAAGGATTTTCGCGACCTGCTGACGCGCTACCCGCAAAGCGATTACGCGCCGGACGCCGAACAGCGCATCGTCTACCTGCGCGAGCTGCTGGCGCGCCACGAGCTGCACGCCGCCGACTACTACCTGCGCCGCGGCGCCTATGTGGCAGCGGTAAAGCGCGGCCGCTGGGTGCTTGAGCACTACCCCGAATCCACCGCCACCGCCGACGCCATGGCCACCATGGTAGAGGGCTATCAAGGGTTGGGCATGGACGACCGCGCAAGCGAAGTGCTCAAGGTGCTAAAAGACAACGCCCCCGATCACAAGCAGCTCAAAAACGGCACCTTCAAGCCCAGGCACGGCTAACCCAGCGGCGCCGTTTTGCCGTTACTCGCCCGGCTGCCAGCCGTTGACCAGCGGGTAACGCCGGTCGCGGCCAAACCCCTTGGGCGTCACGCGAACGCCCACCGGCGCCTGGCGGCGCTTGTATTCGCAGCGGTCCACGAGCTTGACCACCTGATAGACGTCGTCGCGCTCAAAGCCGGCGGCAATCATCGCTTCAGCGCTCATGTCGCCTTCAATATAGCGCTGCAAAATGGCGTCGAGCACGGCGTAATCGGGCAGTGAGTCGCTGTCCTGCTGGTCGGGGGCAAGCTCTGCCGAAGGCGCACGCTCGATCACCCGCTCGGGAATAGCCGGCGACTGGGTATTGCGCCAGCGCGCCAGACGATACACCCAGGTTTTATACACGTCTTTAATCGCATTGTAGCCGCCGACCATATCGCCGTAGAGCGTGGTATAGCCCACCGCAATTTCGCTTTTATTGCCACTGGAGAGCACCATCAGCCCTTTCTTGTTGGAGATCGCCATCAGCAGCACGCCGCGACAGCGCGCCTGCAGGTTTTCTTCGGTAGTGTCGCGCTCGCTGCCCTCAAACGCGCCGGCCAGCGTCTCCATGAAACTGTCCACCAGCGGCGCGATGGGCATCACCTCGTAGTCGACCCCCAGCATATTGGCCTGCTCGGCGGCGTCGGCGCGCGAGATATCAGCGGTGTAGTGGTACGGCATCATCACCGCTTGCACGCGACGGGCGCCCAGCGCATCCACGGCAATAGCCAGCGACAGCGCCGAGTCGATCCCCCCGGATAGCCCCATCACTACGCCGTCAAACCCGCTTTTGTTGACGTAGTCGCGAACGCCGGTCACCAGCGCGCAGTAAAGGCTCTCTTCGGGCTCTACGTCGGGCTCGATTTCACCGGGCGTCACCGCCCAGGTGTGGGCGCTTTGCTGGCGCAGCGCCACCGGCATCAGCCCTGGCTGCCAGTACGGCGCCAGCACGCTGAGCGTGCCTTCGCCATCGACGCAGCAGGAGCCGCCGTCGAACACCAGCTCGTCCTGCCCGCCAATCGCGTTGACGTACACCAGCGGGCACTGCGCCTGCGCCGCGCGGCTTTCCAGCAGGCGCAGCCGTTCGGCGGGCTTGTCCTGGTGGTACGGCGAAGCGTTCAGCGTTACGAGCACCTCGGCACCGGCGGCGCGCGCCGCGTCAATCGGCGCGTCGCTGTGCAGGTCTTCGCAGATCAAAAGCCCCAGCTTGGCGCCCTTGTGCTCGTACACCAGCGCGCTGTTGCCGGGCGAAAAATAACGCTGCTCGTCGAATACTTGATGGTTGGGCAGTACCTGCTTGGCGTATTCGGCTTCCCACTGGCCGTTGTACAGCACGCCGGCCAGGTTATAGCGCCGCCCTTCGCGCACGCCGGGGTAGCCGATAATCACCAGCACGTCGCTGGCAATTTTTTCCGCCATGGTAGCGCGGGCTTCGCGCAGACGCGCCTCGAGCGAGGGGCGCAGCAGCAGGTCTTCGGGCGGGTAGCCGGATAAAAACAGCTCGGGGAAAACCACGATATCCGCCCGGTGCTCAATGCGCGCTTCGCGCACGGCCTCGATGGCCCGCGCGGCGTTACCCGGGATATCCCCGACCAGGGGGTCAAACTGCGCCATAACCAGCGTTAAGTCTTGCATGGGCGTTGGAATCTCTTGAAAATCTGACGTCGAAAAAGCCGGGCCACCCATCGCGAGCAGCCCCGGACACTGACACCGGCTTGCGCTGTCACCGCTGTCCTTGAACAGCGTCTTGTGGCATTGTCGCGCAAGGATTGCCACCTGGCAAAGGCCACGCGGGCACAATACCGGGAGACCTTAAAGGATGAACCTGTTGATCATTCGACTGATTATTTTTGGCGTGCTGTTTTTTGCCGGCATGAAGCTTTACGGTATTTACCGCGAATGGCAGATGGAGCGCGCGGCGCGCTTGACACGCGAAAACCGCCGCGAAGGCGGGCAAATGGTGCGCTGCCGCTGGTGCGACGTCCACGTGCCCGAAGATGAGGCGCTGCGCGACAACGCCGAATGGTTCTGCTCTACCGCTCATCGCGACCGCTTTGCGCAAGAGCAGCGGCGGTCAAGCACCTCTGACGACCACTAAGCCCCGTCGCTCCAAGCGTTCAACGCCGATTCAGTCATACCTTGTGATGTCTTTTATCCCCCACGCTTCCATACCGTTGTCTGACGGCAGCGGCGTCGGCAACGCCTACCCTTAGCCTCGTCAGGCAGATGTTTTGAACGATGAGGCGTAACGCCCCACCGATCGACGCACGGCAGCGACGCGAGGGCAGGCCATGGGACGGGAGCATGCATCACCACCGCCGTACGGATTCACGCTACTGGAACTGCTGGGGGTACTGGCGCTCATTGCCGCGCTGTCTGCCTGGGGGCTGCCCAGCTTCCAGGCGTTTAACCAGCGCAACGCCAGAGCGGCCGCGGTTAACCAGTTGCAAAGCGTTGTCGCGTTGGCGCGCAATTCGGCCATCGTGCTGCGCGATAACGTCATCCTGTGCCCCAGCGCCCCCGACCGCCAGCGCTGCGCCGACACCTGGAGCCGTGAACTACTGATTATCCGCGGCCGAGACGCGCGCGCGGCCGGTGCGGGCGACGTTCTGCACATTATGCCGAGCCCACACGCACGTATCCTTTATAACCGCCACCCCATGCGCATCCGTTTCGATATGCTCGGGCACAGCGTCGGGACTAACGGCAGCTTTAGCGTGTGCCCGGCAACGCCATCGGGCGGTGGCCAGGGCGCGGCGCTGGCGCTTAGCCAGCTCGGCCGGCTACGGCTTAAATCCCGGCCGGCCGACTGCCTTTAGCACGCCGATGCTAGGCCAGCCCGTCCAGGTAACGCTCAGCGTCCAGCGCGGCCATGCAGCCGCTACCGGCCGAGGTAATCGCCTGGCGGTAGATGTGATCCATCACGTCGCCCGAAGCAAACACGCCGGGCACGCTGGTCGCGGTGGCGTTGCCGGTAATCCCCGACGTCACTTCGATATAGCCGCCGTTCATCTTTAGCTGGCCTTCAAACATCCCCGTGTTGGGGCTGTGGCCGATAGCAATAAAGACCCCCGGCACATCAAGCGTTCTGGCGCTGTCGTCCCGGGTAGACTGCAGCCGTACGCCGGTCACGCCGGTATTGTCGCCCAGCACTTCTTCCAGCGTGTGGTTCCACTCCAGCACCACCTTGCCTTCTGCAGCTTTCTCGAACAGCTTGTCCTGGAGGATTTTTTCGGCGCGCAGCGAATCGCGGCGGTGCACCAGCGTCACTTTGGAGGCAATGTTGGACAAGTACAGCGCTTCTTCAACCGCGGTATTGCCCCCGCCGACTACCGCAACCTCCTGATTGCGGTAGAAAAACCCGTCGCAGGTGGCGCAGGCCGACACGCCCTGGCCCATGAACTGCTGCTCGGAGGGCAGGCCGATATAGCGCGCGCTGGCGCCGGTGGCAATAATCAGCGCGTCGCAGGTGTATTCGCCGTTATCGCCTGTCAGCGTGAACGGCCGCTCGCCCAGGCTCACCTCGTTGATATGGTCAAACAGCACCTCGGTATCAAAGCGTTCGGCGTGGGCTTTCATCCGCTCCATCAGCGCCGGGCCCTGCACACCCTCGGCGTCGCCTGGCCAGTTATCCACATCGGTGGTGGTCGTCAGCTGGCCGCCGGCCTGCATGCCGGTAATCAGCAGCGGCTTGAGGTTGGCACGCGCCGCATACACCGCCGCCGTGTAGCCGGCCGGACCGGAGCCGAGAATAATCAAACGTTCGTGCCGCGTTTCCATGAAACCACCTTCCATCGTCAACAGTATTTTAGATTCAACCGAATTTTACCATCAGGCTGCGCCTGACTCGCCGCCAACGCCAGCCTATTGCCGGCGCCGGCCTTAGCCATTGGGCGTAGATCCTTGAAACTGGCCTCGCCAGCACCCATCTAATATGGCTAGGATGGGCCATACTAAAGGAAAGATACGCAAGAAAAACAATGGCCGCTGCGCCGGACGCAATGCCCGCGCCAGTCAAACGCCATAGCGGGTAGCCCACCTTGTCCGCCAGGCTGGGCTATCCGTGGTCTAGTGATTAAAGGAGAGTCGCATGAGCAAGATACCCGATACGCGCCAGACACTCGATGTCAGCGGCCAGACGTATCACTACCACAGCCTTGCCAAGGCTGCTGATACGCTGGGCAACATCGACCGTCTGCCCAAGACGCTCAAGATTCTACTCGAAAACCAGCTGCGCTTCGCCGATGATCCAAGCGTCGCGGCCGAGGACCTTCAGGCGCTGGTCGACTGGCAGAAAGAAGGCAAGTCCAGCCGTGAAATCGGCTACCGTCCGGCGCGAGTGCTGATGCAGGACTTCACCGGCGTGCCCGGCGTTGTCGATTTGGCCTCCATGCGCGATGCGGTGCAAAAACTCGGTGAGGACCCCGCGCGCATCAACCCGCTGTCGCCGGTGGATCTGGTTATCGACCACTCGGTGATGGTCGACGAGTTCGGCAACGCCACGGCGTTTGAAGATAACGTCGAACTCGAAATGAAGCGCAACCGCGAGCGCTACGAATTTTTGCGCTGGGGCCAGCACGCCTTCAACAACTTCCGCGTGGTACCGCCCGGCACCGGCATCTGCCACCAGGTCAACCTGGAATACCTGGGCCGGACAGTATGGTCCAAAGAAGAAGACGGCAAGACGCTGGCCTACCCCGATACGCTGGTCGGCACCGACTCCCACACCACCATGATCAACGGCCTGGGCATTCTCGGTTGGGGCGTGGGCGGCATCGAAGCCGAAGCCGCGATGCTGGGCCAGCCGGTCTCCATGCTGATTCCTGAAGTGGTCGGTTTCAAGCTGTCCGGCAAGCTGCGCGAAGGCATCACCGCCACCGACCTGGTACTCACCGTCACTGAAATGCTGCGCGCCAGAGGCGTTGTCGGCAAGTTTGTCGAGTTCTACGGCGATGGCCTCGATGATTTGCCGCTGGCCGACCGCGCCACCATTGCCAATATGTCGCCGGAATACGGCGCTACCTGCGGCTTTTTCCCGGTGGATGACGAAACCTTGCGCTACCTGCGCCTGACCGGCCGCGAAGACGAGCAGGTGGCGCTGGTCGAGGCCTACAGCAAGGCCCAGGGACTGTGGCGCGAGCCTGGCGCAGAGCCGATCTTCAGCGATTCGCTGGGGCTGGACATGGGCACGGTAGAGGCCAGCCTTGCCGGCCCCAAACGCCCTCAGGACCGCGTCACGCTTGGCGATATGCCCAAGGCCTTTGCCAAGGTAATGAACAACGACGCCTCTTCCACGACCTCGGAAGAAAAGGGCCGGCTGTTTTCGGAAGGCGGGCAAACCGCCGTCGGCGTAAGCCGCAGCTACGAGCACCCCGACGGCCCGGCGGTCAGCTACCAGGGCGAGGAGTTCCAGCTTGACCCGGGCGCGGTGGTTATCGCCGCGATTACCTCGTGCACCAACACCTCCAACCCCAGCGTGATGATGGCGGCCGGTCTGCTGGCGCGCAACGCGCGCAAGAAAGGCCTGACGAGCCAGCCCTGGGTCAAGACCTCGCTGGCGCCGGGCTCCAAGGTCGTTACCGACTATCTCACCGCGACCGGCCTGAACGAAGATCTCGACGCGCTGGGCTTTAACCTGGTGGGCTACGGCTGCACCACCTGTATCGGCAACTCCGGCCCGCTGCCCGACGAAATCGAGAAGGCCGTCACCGACGGCGATCTGACCGTGGCCTCGGTGCTGTCGGGCAACCGCAACTTCGAGGGCCGCGTGCACCCGCTGGTCAAAACCAACTGGCTCGCTTCGCCGCCGCTGGTAGTGGCCTACGCGCTGGCCGGCAACGTGCAAAAAAATCTGGTCGAAGATCCGCTGGGCAACGATAAAGACGGCAACCCCGTGTATCTCAAGGATGTGTGGCCATCGCAGGCGGAAATCGCCGACGCCGTGGCGCAGGTCAACACCAAGATGTTCCACAAGGAATACGCCGCCGTGTTCGAAGGCGACGACACCTGGAAAGCCATCAACGTGCCGCAAAGCCAGGTGTACGAATGGCCCGATTCCACCTATATTCAGCACCCGCCCTTCTTTGAGGGCATGCAGCGCGAACCGGATACCGTCGAAGACGTGAAAAACGCCCGGGTGCTAGCGATGCTCGGCGACTCGGTGACCACCGACCACATCTCGCCGGCCGGCGCCATCAAGCCCGACAGCCCCGCCGGGCGCTACCTGCAGGAAAACGGCATCAAGCCGGTGGACTTCAACTCCTACGGCTCGCGGCGCGGCAACCACGAAGTGATGATGCGCGGCACTTTCGCCAACGTGCGTATTCAAAACGAGATGCTCGACGGCGTGGTCGGCGGCGAAACCCGCCACGTGCCTTCGGGCGAGCAGATGCCGATTTACGACGCGGCGATGAAGTATCAGGAAGACAACACGCCGCTGGTGGTCATCGCCGGCAAGGAATACGGCACCGGCTCCTCGCGCGACTGGGCAGCCAAAGGCACGCTGCTGCTGGGCGTGCGCGCCGTGCTGGCCGAATCCTACGAGCGTATCCACCGCTCCAACCTGATCGGCATGGGCGTGGTACCGCTGCAGTTCCCCGAGGGGCAGGACCGCAAGTCGCTCGGCCTGACCGGCGATGAAGAAATCTCGATTGCAGGGCTTGCCGAGCTAACGCCTGGCGGCAACGTGAAGGTGACGATCAAAACGGCCGACGGCGAACAAACCGTCGACGCCAAGTGCCGGATCGACACCGAAAACGAACTGTCGTACTACCGCCACGGCGGCATTCTGCACTACGTGCTGCGCAAGATGATCGGCGCGGCGTAAACGGCGCGCGCCGCTAAACCGGCAGCTGCTCCGGCACAACGCCTCATCCACAGCCACTAACAAAAAGCCCCCACACGAAGTGGGGGCTTTTTTATGGCCGGTGGTTAGCGCCGGCGTATCCCGGCGGTGCCGGGGTCCATCAGGCGGTTACACCGAACGGCGGCGGTAGGCGCGGTATTCGGGATCCCAGCAATGGCTCTGGATGATTTCGCGCAGCCGGGTACCGTCGGTTTTCAGCGCCACGTTCTCGTGCTGCGCCTGCGCGGCCACTTCAAAGGCAATCGCGCTGCTGATCTCGCGAATACGGCCTAGCGGCGGCAACAGCGCGCCCTTGCCTTCCTTGACCAGCGGCGACTCCCGCGCCAGCGCCCTTGATGCGCTCATCAGCATTTCGTCGGTTACCCGAGACGCTTTCGCCGCCACAACGCCAAGCCCGATGCCGGGGAAAATATAGGCGTTGTTGCACTGGGCAATCGGAATCGTGCGGCCGTCGTAGACCACCGGCGCGAAGGGGCTACCCGTCGCCACGAGCGCGTTGCCCTCGGTCCAGTCGAGGAGGTCTTCGGGTACCGCTTCGGCCTGCGAGGTGGGGTTGGACAGCGGGAAAATTACCGGGTTGTCGCAGCTTGCGTACATGGTGCGAACGACGCGCTCGGTGAAAATACCTTTCTGCCCGCACACGCCGATCAGCACGGTCGGTTTGACCCGGGCGATGGTTTCTTCAAGGCCCTGACCGCTCCACTCGGCGACCAGCGAGGCGTCGTGCGCCAGACGGTGCTGAAAATCGCGGTGCCAGTCCTGGTCGGTGGTCATCAAGCCTTCGCGGTCGACCATGAAGACCCGCGCGCGGGCGTGCTCTTCGCTCATACCCTGGGCCTGCATGGCAACGATTACCTGCTCGGCGATACCGCAGCCGGCAGACCCACCGCCAACAAACACCACGCGCTGGTCGGCCAGCGTCTGCTTGCGCGCCTGGCACGCCGCCATCAGCGTGCCGACCACCACCGCCGCGGTGCCCTGAACGTCGTCGTTAAAGCAGCACAGCTCGTCGCGGTAGCGTTCGAGCAGCGGCACGGCGTTGGCCTGGGCGAAATCCTCGAACTGCAGCAGCACGCTGGGCCAACGGCGCTTTACGGCGGCGATAAACTCGGCCATGAAGGCGTCGTATTCTTCCTGGCTCACGCGTTTGTGGCGCCAGCCCATGTACATCGGGTCGTCGAGCAGCGCCTGATTATTGGTGCCTACGTCCAGCGTAATCGGCAGCGTATACGCCGGGCTAATGCCGCCACAGGCGGTATACAGTGCCAGCTTTCCAATCGGAATCCCCATGCCGCCGATGCCCTGATCGCCCAGCCCCAGGATGCGCTCACCGTCGGTCACCACGATGACCTTGACGTTATCCTTGGTGGCGCTGCGCAGGATGTCATCCATGTGCTCGCGGTCGGAGTAATTGATGAACAGCCCGCGGTGGTTGCGGTAAATATTGGAAAATTCTTGACACGCCTTGCCCACCGTCGGGGTATAGATGATCGGCAGCATCTCTTCCAGATGGTCTGACACCAGGCGGAAGTACAGCGTTTCGTTATCGTCCTGGATGGCGCGCAGATAAACGTGGCGCTCAAGGTCGCTGTTGCACTGCTGATACTGGTTGTAGGCCCGCTTCAACTGATCCTCGATCGTCTCTTCATCCTGCGGCAGCAGGCCGATGAGGTTAAACGCCAATCGCTCCTCCTGAGTAAACGCGCTGCCCTTATTCAATAACGGCATTTCCAACAGGGTGGGACCGGCGTACGGGATATATAAAGGGCGTTTACTCGTGGTCATAGCTACTCTCTACAGTTAAATCGGGCCTACAGATCAATCAGCACCGCGCTGAACGCGCCGCGCTGCCGTCGCAGCGGCAGTCAATTAGTCTAAGGTGAAACGCGTCTAATGTAACACGGCTCCACGACAAAAGCCGGTGTGATCCGATGTTGGCATAACGTATGGTTGACGAATCGCGCAGCCTGCTTAACAGGTTTTGGCGACCGGCCTTTGCCCGGCCTCGCCGGTGAAAAACACCGGGCGCAGTTTCACGCCGAGCATGTTGCCGGCAAACGCGGCCACCAGCCACAGCCATCCGTGCAGGCTGCCCGAGGCGATGCCGCTGAAGTAGGCGCCGATGTTGCAGCCAAACGCCAGCCGCGCGCCGTAGCCCAGCAGCAGGCCGCCGATCACCGCTGCCGCCACCGAGCGCAGCGGAATACGAAAGTTCGGCGCAAAGCGCCCGGCAAGGCTCGCCGCCGCCAGCGCGCCGAGCATGATGCCGACGTTCATCACCGTGGTGATATCACCCCACAGGCTGGATTCAAGCGCCGCGGCGTTGCCGGAAGACTGCCAGTACCCCCACTGGGTTACATCGCCGCCCAGCAGCGCAAAGCCTTTGGCGCCCCACAGCGCAAACGCCGAGGTAATACCCCAGGGGCGGCCGGCCAATGCCAGGGTAGTGAAGTTCAGCAGCGCCAGCGCGACCGCCCCCGCCAGCAGCGGCCAGGGGCCGGCCGCCAGCCGCGCCAGGCCGTGGCGCGGCGCCGGTGCGCTATGTTCAAGCTCGCCGTGGCGGCGCTTTTCCAGCACCAAGGTGACCACGGTGATCAGCGCAAACAGCACCAGGCTGATCGCCATACCGCCGCCAGCACCGGCTACGTCTACCAGCGACACCGGGCGAAAAGCCGGCAGACTCTGCCAGAAACTGAAGTGTGCGGTACCCATCACCGAGCCGACGATAAAAAACGCCAGCGTAATCAGCATTCGCGCATTGCCGCCGCCGGCGGTAAACAGCGTGCCCGAAGCACAGCCGCCGCCCAGCTGCATGCCCAGGCCAAACAGAAACGCCCCGACAATCACCGAGATACCCAGCGGCGCGACAAAGCCCTCTACCGGCATTCCGCCCAGGGTGCCGGCGCCCAGCGCGGGGAAAAACAGCACTACGGCCACCGCGAGCATCAGCATCTGCGCGCGCAGCCCGCGGCCGCGCCGCTGGGTGATAAACACCCGCCACGCCGAGGTAAAGCCGAACGCGGCGTGGTAAAGCACCACGCCAAACAGCCCGCCAACGATCAGCAAAAGGCCGGTGTTGGCGGCAAACAGCGCGCCGATCAGCACGCCGCCCAGAACAATCGCGGCGATCGCCAGCGCGGCGACGCGATAACGCATCGCCGGCATGTGCGGCCCATTCATCGATGCTTCACTCACCGATGCTTTATTCACCGACGCTTCATTCATCAGCTTCATCCCTCACACGTTATCTTTCACGCTTTATCTTTCACACGAAACGGCCAAGCCCGATGGCGGCGCGCAGTTTATCCATGGTCACGGCGGCCTCTTCGCGGGCGCGTTCGGCTCCCTGCTGGAGCACCGTTTCGATGTGGCCGGGGTCTTCCATCAGCGCATTATAGCGTTCGCGCGGCGCGCTCAGGTGCGCGTTGAGATACTCGAACACCTCGTTTTTGGCGTCCCCCCAGCCGATCCCGTCGGCGTAGCGCTCGCGCATGGCGGCGGCATCTGCGCTCGTGGCGAAGGCCGAATAAATCTGGTAAAGCGTGCAGCTGTCCGGGTCCTTGGGTTCGCCCGGTTCCAGCGAGTTGGTCTTGATCTTGCGCACCAGCTTTTGCAGCTTTTTCTCGGAGACGAACAGCGGGATAGTGTTGTTGTAGCTCTTCGACATCTTACGCCCGTCGAGGCCATTCAACAGCTCGACGTTATCGTCCACCGCCGCCTCGGGCAGGGTGAAATACTGCCCCTTGTACAGGTGGTTGAAGCGCCCGGCGATATCGCGCGCCATCTCGATGTGCTGGATCTGGTCGCGGCCCACCGGCACGCGGTTGGCGTTGAACATCAGTATGTCGGCGGCCATCAATACCGGGTAGCCGAACAGGCCCATGGTCACGCCCTTGTCGGCGTCCTGGTTGCCGGCCTCTTCGTTCTCGGCCACCGCGGCCTTGTAGGCGTGGGCGCGGTTCATCAGCCCCTTGGCGCAGACGCAGGACAGCATCCAGGCGAGTTCCGGCGTCTCGAGGATGTCGGACTGGCGGTAAAAAATGGCGTTGTCGGTATCCAGCCCCAGCGCCAGCCAGGTGGCGGCGATTTCGCGACGCGACTGCTGCACGCGTTTGGGGTCCTGACACTTGATCAGGGCGTGGTAGTCGGCCAGAAAATAGAACGACTGGACGTTGGGGTCCTGGCTTGCCTCGATGGCGGGCTTGATCGCGCCAACGTAGTTGCCAAGGTGGGGCGTGCCGGTGGTGGTAATGCCGGTCAGCACGCGGGTTTTGGGTGAATCGGTCATGGTTACGCACTTCTTCAGCAAAGTCAGGCGGCTATTATCACACAGTTGCGCGCGTGGCTATAGCCGCCCTCGGTCTGCCTAGCGCCAGGATTTTACGCTGGGGTCGCTTTCGCCGGTACCGTCAGGACAGTGTTTGAAGCGCTTGATGGTTCCTACGTATAATTCAGATTGACCCACGCCAATGGCGGATCCACAAGGCTCAGCATCCGAGCTGTCCCCAAACTCAATCTCGGATTCATCGTTAGCATAGAAAAAGCCGCCATCAACCACAAAGTCGTTGCCGAAGTTCATCTGCACGTTACTTTCAGTCATAAAGTGCGAGTTGGTTACCCGGGAAGTGCCTCTTTCTCCATCATCGTTATATTCAACCTCACTCTTGGCGCCTACTTTGCTATTAGTCGAGGCAAAATCTCCAGTGAAGGTAATTTGCCCCTTGGCTACGATATTGACGTTTTCGAGCGTGGTCGGGCCTTTAAAATCTGCCTGGGTCTTGAAAACAATCGTACCGTTTTTAAAGGAAACGTCTTTCAACTCCTGCTGGTCCTCGCAGATATAGGTTTTACCGCCCAGATCCTGGGGCAAGTTACGACAGGCACTCTTGCCAGACTTTTTGGTTACCGGCCGTTCATTGCCCTCGGCATCTTTTTTTGCCGTCTGCTCAAACTCCTTCAGGTTGAACTTGGGCAGCTTGCCGTTCAGACCCTCGGGCAGGCCGTTATCTCCGCGCGTTTCTTCGTAGTTTTCGCCTTTAATGACACCGTTACCCGATTTTTTGAAATCTTGATCATCATCCATCATATGCAGCGGGCCATCGAGAGTCAGGTTGGGGCCGCCGGTACCGCCTTTCTCGGCCGGATCAACGCGCGTGTTGTCCTTACTCGCCATCAAGTAGGTTTCGAACATCGCGGCGATATCGGGGTTGATGCCGTCGTGAACGTTAGTGGCGCTACTCTTAATCTCCAGCAGCACGATACGGCTGGCCTGGGGGTTATGGGGGTTATCGGCATCGTCCAACACCGCGCCTACTGCGACCACGTAGTCGGCTGGCTTATCCGCGCCGTCCTTGTCGGGGATGGTCATGGGAAAGTAAAAACACTTATCTCGCCGGGCAGCCCCGGAGGCATCAGCCCCAGGGTCACAGGCCGTATCATTAAAGTTATCCGTTACTACGGCACTATCGTGTAAGGTGCGGTAGCCTATCTCGCGCAGATCCTTTTCCCAGGAAGCGGCATTAATATCGCTCTTGGTTAAAAGAGTCGTCAGTGCTCCTTCTGCTGCGCCCGTATATTCCTTCTCTTCCCAGGTCGCGGGGATAAAAAAGCCGTCTGGCTTTTCATTATCGGCAATCGCCGCGGAGGCGGCTTTTTCAGCGTTCATCTGCGCCTGAGAGGCCATTCGATAGTTACCCGCCAAGCGCTCATCCACCAGGGACGACTGCATAGACGAGATGCCGATCACCACGGCTCCAACGAGTAACGCCAGCACGACAATCAGCGCGGCTCCCTTTTGCTTATGCATACTTACTCCCTTAATTAACCGATGGCCTTCCGGGCCGGGCATGTGCAATCACGGTTTCGTCTCTATTTCTGTTTTATAATTACGTCGTCGCGGTGAGCCACGCGGAAGGTGATATTGCCCGGCTCCCAGGCATTGTCCACCTTCACCGGCGCCTCGAGCGGCAGTGTGACTTCATAAGACAGCTCATCATCCACACGCTGATACAGCAGCGTATCCTGCTTGCAGTCAATAGCATCATGTTTTTTCTCTGCGTCTTGTAGCAGCTTGGGGAAGCTCACCACCGGCTCCGGGGTACCCGACTGGCGATTATCGTAAATGGTGCAGTCGCAGCCGCTGTCCTCCATCTTGCAGGCAATGGTATAGAGCCTATCGTCCGGGTCGCTGTCGTCGTGATATTTACGTATCTCGGACATGATGGTCTGAGTAGAAAACACGATGGCTTCCTGCTTGCGGCTGAGCGCATCCACTTCCTGAAAGGTCTTGAACGTGGTGAGAAACAGGTGGCCGGCGCCCAATATAATGACGGTGCCAAGCACCATCGCGACCATCATTTCGATCAGGGTAAATCCTTGCTGTGTGCGTACCTGCATGGCGGTCGGCTCCCTGCCTAGTCGGAGAAGTTAAGCTTCGGCGGCAGCATAAACGTATAGTCATATACGTCGGCATCTTCATCGAGACCGCCGGGGCCGTCGCCAAGGGCTATTTCCACGGTAAATTCACACGCGGTATCGCCCTCGTTGCCGCTGGCGCGCTGCAAGCTGCTTGTGCTCCACTTGACGCCGCGCAGCGGGTTGCTGGCCTTGTCGTTCTTCCAGTGGTCTTTCCAAAGCTTCGAAACAGTCGCCACGTCGACCTCGTCACAGGTATCGCGGCTGGCGAAGTCGTCCCAGATACGCTCCTGAGCATCTATCGCGGCAAGCGTCACCAGCGTGTGCTGGTAGCCAATGGTCGCCCCCTGCAGCGCCTTGACCTGCATGCCGGCAATACCCAGCAGGCC
>JAKDRW010000025.1 GCA_030454225.1 Vreelandella subglaciescola
CAGTCAGACAAGACTGCCGCCTGACCGGCCATACACAGGTTTTGACAATAACTCGGTGGCATTTAGCCGCACCCCTTTGACTCGGCACTATGATAAACCTTACTCTAATAAGGAAAAGTTATGGATGCCGCTACGGCTCCGGCTACTGCACCTTGTTATTTTCCGCACGCTATGGCAAATCCGCCATACGCTATCACTATTTTCCGCGGGCAGTAGTCGATCGCTTTTGAGACGATAGCCCTTGAAACGATAGTTTACTCGACGACAAATCATGCAGGTTAAAACTACCGCTGTGTGATTCCTTCCCGCAAACGACACGCGCCAAGCGCATGTCCGCTCCGACCCGCATCAGGCCATCTGCCTCGTTAACGTTATATTGTCGGGTCTGCCTGCACCGTTCAGGCCACAGCGTGCGTTTGTGTTGTGCATTAAGGCGGGCGTCCATGACATCCAGCCAATGCTGACACGCACGCGCGCTACGTTGAGCCAGCAAGCGCGGCATCAGCCAGACCGGAGCATGATGATATGACCCAACGCGTTGCCATTATTGGCGCCGGCCCCAGCGGCCTGGCCCAGCTGCGAGCCTTCCAGTCCGCCGCCGAAAAAGGCGCCGAAGAAGTCGAACTCGTCTGCTATGAGCGCCAGAGCGACTGGGGCGGCCAGTGGAACTACACTTGGCAAACCGGCCTCGATGAAAACGGCGAACCCGTGCATAGCAGCATGTACCGCTACCTGTGGTCCAACGGCCCCAAGGAGTGCCTGGAATTTGCCGACTACAGCTTTGAAGAGCACTTCGGCAAGCCGATTGCCTCCTACCCGCCCCGGGCCGTGCTGTGGGACTACATCAAAGGTCGCGTCGAGAAAGCCAACGTGCGCCGCTTTATCCGCTTTAACTGCCCGGTGCGCGACGTAAGCTTTGACAACGCAAGCGGCCAGTTCACCGTGACCGTGCACGACCACACGACCGACACCGTGGAATCATCTACCTTCGATCACGTCATCGTCGCTTCCGGGCACTTCTCTACGCCCAACAAGCCCGAGTTCGAAGGCTTTACCGACTTCAACGGCCGCGTACTGCACGCCCACGACTTCCGCGATGCGCTGGAGTTTCACGGTAAAGATCTGCTGCTGATCGGCTCAAGCTACTCTGCCGAAGACATCGGCTCGCAGTGCTACAAGTACGGCGCGCGCAGCATTACCACCAGCTACCGCACCGCCCCCATGGGCTTTACATGGCCGGAAAACTGGGAAGAAAAGCCGCTATTGCAGCGGGTGTCGGGCAATACCGCCTACTTTGCCGACGGCACCAGCAAACGCGTTGACGCGATTATTCTATGCACCGGCTACCTGCACCACTTCCCTTTCCTGCCGGACAGCCTGCGGCTGAAAACCAACAACCGCCTGTGGCCGCTCGGCCTCTACCAGGGCGTGGTCTGGGAAGACAACCCCAGGATGTTCTACCTGGGGATGCAGGACCAGTGGTACACCTTCAACATGTTCGACGCTCAGGCGTGGTTTGTGCGCGACGTCATTCTTGGCCGCATTGCGCTGCCGGAAAAGGCCGAGATGCAGCGTAACAGCGCCGAATGGCGCGCTCGTGAAGAAGCCCTTGACGACGACGAGGCGATGATTCGCTTTCAGGGCGACTACGTGCACAGCCTGATCGAGCAGACCGACTACCCGAGCTTCGACATCGAGGGCGTGAACCAGACGTTCCTCGCCTGGGAGCGCGACAAGCACGCGGGCATCATGTCCTTCCGCGACCGCTCCTACCGCTCGCTGATGACCGGCACCCAGGCCCCGGCCCACCACACCCGCTGGCTTGACGCCATGGACGACTCGCTCGAGGCTTTCCTCAACGCCCCCGAACGCGGCCAGCCGACAGAGCGCCAGCCCGAAGGCAAAAAACGGCGCGCTACCGCCACCAGCCGCAACGCCTGATAGCGGCCATCCGCCGCGGACGCTCGCTAAAAAAGCCCGCCAGCGTATACGCCAAGAGCGCCCCTCGGGGCGCTCTTTTAGTTGGCTAGGAGTTACAGCACTGGCGCTTGGTCGTGCTTAAAACACCACGTTGGCGACGTCCTGATAGCGGTTGGCGAAGTGTACCGTCATGCCTTCGCGGAGAAAGTCGGGCAGCTCATCGTAGTCGCGGCGGTTGGCGGCGGGCAGTATTACTTCAAAGATACTGCTGCGCCGCGCAGCGATGACTTTTTCACGAATCCCCCCCACCGGCAGCACCTGGCCGGTCAGCGTCAGTTCACCGGTCATGGCCAACGGCCGGCTGATCGACTGGCGGCGAGCCAGCGACAGCAGCGCGGTGGTCATCGACACGCCGGCCGACGGGCCGTCTTTGGGCGTCGCGCCTTCGGGCACGTGCAGGTGAATAAAGGCTGAATCAAAGAAGTCCGCCTTCGCGCCGTTTTGCTGCAAATGGCCTTGGGCATAGCTATAGGCAATATTAGCCGACTCCTTCATCACGTCGCCAAGTTTTCCGGTCAGCTTGAACCCCCGGTCGAGCGAGTGCACCTTGGTCGCTTCGATGGGCAGCGTTGTGCCGCCCATCGCCGTCCAGGCAAGGCCGGTGACCACTCCTTCGCCTCTGAGCACCTGCTCCTTGCGGAAAATCGGCGCGCCGAGGAAGTCTTCAAGGTTATTCACCGACACCTTGACGTTATCCTCGTCGCCTTCGAGCAGCAGTACCGCCGCCTTGCGCACAATGCGGTGGAGCTGCTTTTCCAGCTGGCGCACGCCGGCTTCGCGGGCGTAGCCTTCAATCACCTGCTTTAATGCCGCACTGGTCAGGTTGATGCGCTTCTTGCCCAGGTTATTGCGCTTGAGCAGCTTCGGCCACAGGTGGTGCTTGGCAATCGCCAACTTTTCTTCGGCGATATAGCCCGACAGGCGAATCTGCTCCATGCGATCCAATAGCGCCCGCGGAATGGAATCCACGGTGTTGGCGGTACACACAAACAGCACCTTGGACAAATCCATGCGCACGTCGAGGTAGCGATCGAGAAAGTCCACGTTCTGCTCGGGATCAAGCACTTCCAACAGCGCCGAGGCGGGGTCACCCTGGAACGACTGGCCGAGCTTATCGATCTCGTCGAGCATGATCACCGGGTTTTCCACCTGGACTTCTTTGAACGCCTGCACGAACTTGCCCGGAATGGCGCCAACATAGGTGCGCCGGTGGCCTTTTATTTCGGCCTCGTCGCGCATCCCACCGACCGAAAAGCGATAGAACTCGCGCCCCAGCGCATCGGCAATGGAGCGCCCGACCGAGGTCTTGCCGACCCCGGGCGGGCCGACCAACAGCACGATCGAACCGCCCACGTCGCCCTTGAAGGTGCCTTCGGCGAGAAACTCGACGATACGTTCTTTCACCTCATCGAGCCCGTCGTGGTCGCGGTTGAGCACTTCGCGGGCCTGGTTCAAGTCGAGCTTGTCATCGCTGGTCACGCCCCAGGGCAGGCAGGTCAGCCAGTCCAGATAATTGCGCGTGGTGCCATACTCGGGCGAGCCGGTTTCCAGCACGCCGAGCTTGTTAAGCTCCTCGTCGATACGCACCTGAACGCGCTCGGGCACGCTTAAGTGGGTCAAGCGTGCGCGGAAGGTATCGACGTCGTTGTCACGGTCGTCTTTGGAGATCCCCAGTTCGCGCTGGATCACCTTGAGCTGCTCGCGCAGGAAGAACTCGCGCTGGCGCTCGTGCATCTTGGCGTTGACCTGCTCGCTGATCTCGCTTTGCAGCTGGGCGACGTCAATTTCCTTGCGCAACAGCGGCAGCACTTTCTGCATCCGGTCGATCACCGGCAGCGTCGCCAGCACGTCCTGAAGCGCCGGCCCCTTGGCCGAGGTGATCGCCGCGGCAAAGTCGCTCAGCGGGCCCGGCTGGTTGGGGCTAAAGCGATTGAGGTAGTGCTTGAGCTCTTCGCCGTACAGCGGATTCAGCGGCAGCAGCTCCTTGATGCCGTTGATAATCGCCATGGCGTAGGCGCGGGTTTCTTCGTTTTCCGCGTCGACGGGCTCTTTGGGGTAGGTGACTTCCACCAGGTACGGCGGCTTTTTGGACAGCCAGCGGGTGATTTTGAAGCGCTGCACGCCCTGGGCAATAAACTGGATTTGCTGGTCTTCGGCCTTGAGCTTGTGCATCTTGACGGCGGTGCCAATCTCGGGGAAATCCTCTTCGTTGAGCTCTCCGCCTTTGGCCTCGCCGACAAACGCTACGCCGATGGTGTGGTGCGGCGTATTGCCTACCCGGCGAACCGTCTCTTCCCAGCGCTCGCGGTTGATTAACAGCGGCTGCACCTGCGCGGGGAAAAACGGGCGGTTGTTGATCGGCAGCAGATAAATACGCTCGGGCAACATTTCGCTGGCCGGCACAATACTGTTGACGCGCTCGCCGTCAGAGCGATGGTCGTCGGTCTGTTGCCCATCCGCCTCGGCGTAGGTCTGGGTATTGTCGCGGTCAAAATCCTGGTCGCTCATGCGCCCTCCATAAAACAAGGCCGGCGGTATCGCCGCCAGGCAGTGCTAATGGAATGCGGGCACGGAGCCTAAACTTCAAGTGGCGGCGTGAGCCTGATGCGTCGGCTGAGCCTACCAGTCGGGCAATGCGCGGCCGTTAACACGCCAGCTGCCGCGGATTAAATCAAAGGTAAATTCGTGGGCGCTAAGCGGTAACCCCAGCCACAGCGCGGCGACCGTAGGGGCGTTGTGCCAGGTAATATCGCCGTCCAGCCGATCGAGAAAGCGCGCCTGCATCGCCGGCTGATCAAGATCGCTCAGGCTGAGCTCGCCAAGCCTGCGGGCATCGAAAAAAAGCGCCCCGTCGGCATCCACTGAAAACCCCAGCAGCGGGCTATTCAGCGCGACTGCGCTAATAGCCAGCCGCGGCGAGTCGGACAGCACGTCCAGCAATGCCGGCTCGAGGCGCTTCAACACGCCGTCGGCCACGGGCATGTTGCTATCCCCCCAGGACGTTTCCTTGCGCAGCTGGGAAAAAACCCGGCGTACGGCGTCGGCGTTAAGCCCCGACAGGGCCATTTTTACGCTGCCGTTGAGCGCGGCGGTATCGGGGGCGTCTTCACTCAGCAGCACGTCGCCAAGCGTCAGCTCGCCGTCAATGCGCAGCTCACGCTCATCGAGCGCCATATCGGTATGTAGCACCAGCGGGGCAAAGGTCAGGTTGAGCTTGGGATGGACGAGCGTCAGCCGCTCAATGCTTAGCAGGTCGTGCTGGTTGAAGTGATAAGCGCCGTCGATGTAGGTGTAGCGGCTCTCGAGCGTCACCGGGCCAAGCGCCAGCCGCGCGTCGTGGTCAGAGAGCGCCAGCTGCTCAAGCTGGGCGTTTAACCGCCAGTCGCCGTAAACGCCGTGCAGCTGCAGCCGTGCGCCGCGAACGGCAAGCTCACGACCCCGCTGGGCGATAACAAACGGTGCCAGCGCCGCGTCCATATCAAAGCGCCCGCTATAGGTATGGTAGCGCCCTTCCCAGCGCGGCATGGAGGCCAGCGACACATTGCCCAGCGCCTGCTGAAAGGCGCCGTCCAGGCGCGGACGCAGCGTGCCTTTGATATCGCTTGCCAGCACCCCGTGGCGGGCATCGTAATTAAGCTCGAGCCGCCAGGGGCGGCCCAGCAGCGGCGAGAGCAGCAGGGCCCCCTGCGAGCTCAACCAGCCGGAATCGCTGCTGATACGCTTGACGCGCCACTCGCCGCGCGCCTGCAAGTCGGCCAGCGCGCGGCTCAGGTTGCGCTCAAACAGCACGCTGGACACCAGCTGAGCCACGAGCCAGGCGGCCGTCAGCAGCGCCAGCGCGGGAACAATGAGTCGTTCCTTACGCATCACCTCTCTCCCGCTCTAATGTAGCCAGAACCACAGGTGCATGATGCTCCAGGCATAAAGCCCCGCCATCACGTCGTCGATCATGATGCCAAAGCCGCCCGCTACGCGGCGGTCCGCCCAGCGAATCGGCCAGGGCTTGAAGACGTCGAAAATCCGAAAGATAACGAAGCCCCAAAGCGCCGCCTCCCAGGAAAACGGCACCGCGGCCATGGTGATCCAATAGCCGACGAACTCGTCCCAGACAATTCCCGAGTGGTCGTGTACGCCCAGGTCGTGCGAAGTTTTATCGCACAGCCAGACGCCGACAACAAAGGCCACAAAGACGATACCCAAATACCAACTCAGAGTCAGGTCGGCCATTAGCCAGTAAAACGGAATCGCCGCCAGGGTGCCGAACGTGCCCGGTGCAAAGGGTACCGCACCGCTGCCCAGACCAAAGGCAAAAAAGTGCGTAGGGCGCCGCCAGACGCTGCCCGGTGCGCGGTTCATGGGGTATCTCCCGCGGCGCCAGTCGGGGCGAAATGCTGCCAGCCATGATAGTCGCCCGCCGCGGCGTCAACGCCGCCGGCAGCGGGGCGCGGCGTACCCGGCGCTACACAGCGGCCTACGGCGCTGAGCGCGAGGCCCTGCGCGTTCAGCGCGGCCTGCGCCCGGGCAAAGTTCTCCGGCGCCAGGGTAATCAGCAGCTCGTAGTCGTCGCCGCCGGAAAGCGCTGCGCGCCGCGCGGCGTCTTCGCCCAGCGCCGCCGTGAGCCCTTCGGCCAGCGGCACGGCGCCGGCGTCGAGGTGCACGTCGACGCTCGAGGCGCGGCGAATATGCCCCAGGTCTGCGAGCAGGCCATCGGAAATATCCATGGCGCTTGACGCCAGCCCGCGCAGCGCGATGCCGGCATCGAGTCGCGGCTCGGGCAGCAGGTAGCGGCGTAGCAGTGGGTGCGTCAAGTCACGCTCGCCGCGCTGCCAAAGCGCCAGCCCACCCGCGCCGCCGCCCAGCGCGCCGGTCACCGCGACGATATCACCGGCCACCGCGCCGCTGCGCTTGAGCGCCTGCCCCGTGGGCACCTCGCCCATCACCGTGACGCTGATGGCAAGCGTACCCGAGGTCACGTCGCCGCCCGCAAGCGTGGCTGCGTACGCTGCGCAGCCGCCGAGAAAGCCCTGCGCGTAGCCGCTAAGCCAGGCGTCCGCCGCGTGTTCGTCGGCAAAGCGGTGCGAATCGAGCGTCAGCGCCATCCAGCACCAGCGCGACTGCGCGCCCATGGCGGCAAGGTCGCTGACCGCGACCGCCAGCGCCCGGTGGCCCACGGCAGTCGCCGGCGCATCCGCCGGAAAATGCACGTCGACAACCGAGGTATCCACGCTCACGGCAAGCTCGTGGCCCGCGCGGGGAGCCAGCAGCGTAGCATCGTCGCCGATACCCAGCGTCATGCTCGAAGCCGCCGGTTTTGCCGCGCTATTCGGCGAGGCGACGGCCGCTATCGGGGGTGAGAAATAGTGTCGAATCAGGTCGAATTCGGCAAGCACAATGGCCCCTTAAACACGCTGACAGGCGTCAATGCTTAACGCCGCCGTGCGCTGACTTCGGCACTGCGCAGACGATTTGCCAGCTTGTCCAGAATGCCATTAACGTATTTATGCCCGTCGGTGGCACCAAACGATTTGGCGAGTTCCACGCCTTCGTTGATGACCACGCGATACGGCACTTCCATGCGCCGCGAAAGCTCATAGGTCCCCAGACGCAGGATGGCAAGTTCTACGGCGTCGAGATCCTCAATCCGGCGGTCGAGCACCGGCGCCAGCTCACGGTCAAGCTCGCCTTTGAAGCGGGCGGTGTTGTGCAACAGCTCATGAAACAGCGCCTGATCGGCAATGCCCATCACCGTCGCCCAGTTTTCGTGGGGCTCAAGGTCGTCATCGGGCGCCTGGCTTTTGAACTCGGCCTCAATGGCAGTCATCGACTTGCCGGTCATCTGCCACTGGTAAAGCCCCTGCACGGCAAGCTCACGCGCGGCGTGGCGGCTCTCCTGCGAGGACGACGGCTTGCGTTTCCGGCTCATTGAGTCTCCCCTAGCGAGCGCAACAGCGAGACCATTTCCATCGCTGCCATGGCCGCTTCGGTGCCTTTGTTGCCGGCTTTGGTGCCGGCCCGCTCGATAGCCTGCTCGATCGATTCCACGGTAAGCACGCCGTTGGCCACGGGCGTATCAAACTCCAGCTGCAGCGTATTCATCGCCGTGTTGCAGCCGCCCGCGACGTATTCGAAGTGCGGAGTACCGCCACGAATCACGGCGCCCAGCGCAATAACCGCGTCGGGCTTGGCCACCTTGAGCACGCGCTTGATGGCAAGCGGCAGCTCCCAGGCGCCCGGCGCATGAATCAGTTGAATGTTGTCGGCATCGACGCCGTGGCGCACCAGGCTATCGACGGCGCCTTCCACCAGGCTATCCACCACGTGGTGGTTAAAACGCCCCACCACGATAGCGTAGCGGCCGTTGACGTCAAAAAAGTTGCCTTCTACTTGAGCGAGCGGTTCCATCATGTCTTCCTGCTGATACGAAGGCGATTAGGCCTTGTCGTTCGGTCCAAAGCGCTCAACGACTTCAAGATCGAAGCCGGAAAGCGCGGAGAATTTCCACGGCGAGCTGAGCAGGCGCATTTTTCCCACGCCCAGGTGGCGCAGAATCTGCGAGCCCGTGCCGATGGTCAAATAGTTGCCTGCGCCGTCGGAATCGCTGGTACGCGGCCGGCGCACGCGGTCGAGAAAGACGTCAAGCTGGTCTTTCAGATCCGCAGACGGGCTGTTTTCGTCGATCAGGACAAACACGCCGGGCTCGCTCTGGGCGATTTCGGCAAGCGCCTGACCGGCATCCCAGCGGTTCTTGTCGTCCTGTAGCAGCCCCAATACGTCGCGCAGGGTGTCGGCCAGGTGCACGCGCACCGTGGTCGGCACGTCGGGCGCGGGCTGGCCGTTGACCAGCGCCAGATGGTGCGCGCCCTGAATGCGGTCGCGAAATACGTTTAGGGTCATCTCGCCGTGGGCGGTGCGCTGGGGGCGCGACTCAATCAAATCTACCGTCTGCTCGTTGACGATACGGTAGTGAATCAAATCGGCGATGGTGCCCATCTTGATGCCGTGCGCTTCGGCGAAGGCTTCAAGCTCGGGGCGGCGCGCCATGCTGCCGTCGTCGTTCATTACCTCGCAAATCACGCCGCTGGGCTCGCAGCCGGCAAGCGATGCCAGATCGCACGCGGCCTCGGTATGGCCGGCGCGGCGCAGCACGCCGCCGGGCTCGGCCATCAGCGGGAAAATATGCCCCGGCTGGACAATATCGGCCGGTTTGGCATGGGGCGCCACCGCGGCCTGCACCGTGCGCGCGCGGTCGCCGGCCGAGATTCCCGTGGTCACGCCTTCGGTGGCCTCGATGGACAGCGTAAACTTGGTGCCAAAGCCCGAGTTATTGTCGCGCACCATCAGCGGCAGGCTCAGCTGCTCGCAGCGCTCGCGGGTCATGGGCAAACAGATCAGCCCACGGGCAAAGCGCGCCATGAAGTTGATATGTTCGGCCTCGACCTTCTCGGCGGCCATGATGATATCGCCTTCGTTTTCGCGATCCTCGTCGTCCATGAGGATCACCATCTTGCCCTGGCGGATGTCGTCTACCAGATCGGCGATGGGGGCCAGCCCCCCAGCGGAGGATTGCGCCATGGAATCTCCCAGTATTTTGTTCACAGTGCCAAAACGCCGCACCGCGTGCCCAGCTATAGAGTTAGCTACGTGTGTATCGATAACGCTGCAAAAGAACTATGCAAAAGAACTATGCAAAAAAACGACGTAAATAGACGCGCGTCAGGGTACCTTGGTATCGCCCGCTGCGCTAGTCGCCAGCGGCGAGGCAATAATCCGAAAGTCTTGCCCTACCGCGCGAATGTCGTGAATCTGCAGCCGGCGCTGTTCGGCCATACGCTCAAGCCCCAGCAGCGCAAACAGCCCGCGGGCGCCGGTGCCCAAGAGCGTCGGCGCCATGAACAGCCACAGCTCGTCGATCAGGCCGGCATCCAGCATCGCGCCGGCAAGCGTGGCGCCGGTTTCCAGCAGCAGCTCGTTGACCTCTTCCGCGCGGGCCAGGTGAGCCATCAGCGCGGCAAGATCCACCCGCCCCTCGGCGCTTGCTGCAAGCGTGACCACCTCGGCGCCGGCGTTTTCAAGGGCGGCGCGCTTTTCCGCCGCGTGGCCGGCATTCTCAGCGTCTACCGTTACCACCAGCGTACGCCCCGGCTCGCGCAGACACGCCGCCGCCCGCGGCATGCGCAGGTGCGTATCGACAATCACCCGGAGCGGCTGGCGCTGCGCCACCTCTGCGGCGTTATAAAGCCCCAGCTGTTCGGCGCGCAGCGTCAGGCGCGAGTCGTCCATGATGATTGATTCCACGCCGCTTAAAATAGCGCTTGAGCGCGCGCGCAGCCGCTGCACGTGGCTGCGCGCATCGGGGCCGGTAATCCACTGCGACTCCCCCGACTTCATGGCCGTGCGCCCGTCGAGGCTCATGGCCATTTTCAGCCGCACAAAGGGCCGCTTGCGGGTCATCCGCGCGATAAAACCGGGGTTCAAGCGCTGCGCCTGCTCGCACATAAGCCCCACCTCAACGCGAATTCCCGCGGCTTCGAGCAGCGCCACGCCGCGCCCGCTCACCTGCGGATTGGGGTCTGTCATCGCCACCACCACCCGCGCGACGCCGGCGTCCACCAGCGCACGCGCGCAGGGGCCGGTGCGTCCGGTGTGCGAGCAAGGCTCCAGGGTCACGTAGGCGGTCGCACCGCGCGCATGCTCGCTCGCGGCGAACAGCGCGTTGACCTCGGCGTGCGCCTCCCCCGCGCGGCGGTGAAAGCCCTCGCCCAGTAGCGTAGCCCCGCAAGCCAGCACGCAGCCCACCCGCGGGTTGGGGTCGCTGGTATAAAGGCCCTGCTCGGCCAGGCGCAGCGCACGCGCCATGTGCCGGTGGTCGTCTTGAGAAAACGCCGCCATACGCTAGCGCTCCTCACCGGACACGGCGGGGTCGGGTGTCTGCGACAATCGGTCGATTTCGGCGCGAAACTCGTTTAAGTCCTGAAACTTACGATAGACCGAGGCAAAGCGGATATAGGCGACCTGGTCCAGCGTATTCAATGCCTGCATGACCAGCTCGCCAATGTCGCGCGCGTTGATTTCACGATCACCGCGGGAGCGCAGCGTCTGGCGAATGCGCTCGACCGCCGCCTCGATGGCTTCGGCGTCGACCGGACGCTTCTCCAGCGCGCGCAGCATCCCCGCGCGCAGTTTGTGCTCATCGAAGGTGACCCGCGAGCCGTCGGATTTTACCACCCGGGGCATCACCAGTTCGGCGGTTTCGTAGGTGGTAAAGCGCTCGTGACAGCTGGCACACTGGCGCCGACGACGCACCTGGTCGCCATCGGCCACCAGGCGCGAATCGGTCACGCGGGTATCGCTGTCAGCACAAAAAGGGCAATGCATGGGGTTAACCTGCTTCGGGAAGTCTTTTTACCAGTTAAATAACGCTTGCGTTAGCCAACTACTGTAACGATTTGGCACACAATCTGCAGCGTTTATCGCATTTTGCCGGCAGTTGGCATAACTCGGGGCTAATCCCGAGCTGCCACAATGCCGCCGATTAATCCTCCATTTAAAGGCATCGACATGACTCCACGGCTTTCTCATCGCGCGACCCGCCGCACGCTAGCGGCCGGCTTGATTGTTGGGCTAAGCGCTGGCGGGCTGGGCCTTGGCAGCCTGGGCTCGGCAGCGCTTGCCGACGACAAGCTCCCCGCCGCGGTTCAGGCGCTGACCGACCAGGGTATCGAGATTCACCAGCGCTTTGACGCGCCCGGCGGCCTGACCGGGTTTGGCGCCAGCGCGCAGGGCCAGGAAATGGCCGTTTACCTCACCCCCGACGGCAAGCACACGCTTATCGGCACGCTAATGGATGAAGACGGCAACGACATCACCGAAGCGCAGCTCGACAAGCACGTGCGCGCGCCGCTAGAGGCCGAAACCTGGAACCTGCTGGAAGACAGCCGCTGGATTCAGGACGGCGACGCCGATGCGCCGCGCATTGTTTATACCTTTACCGACGCCAACTGCCCCTACTGCCAGCAGCTGTGGGAAGCCGCACGCCCCTGGGTCGATGCCGGCAAGGTGCAAATGCGCCACATCATGGTCGGTATTCTGGCCGCCGACAGTCCGGCCAAAGCGGCGACGATCCTTGCCGACGACGACCCGGCCGCCGCGCTTCACGATCAGAAACAGGGGCAAGAAATCACCCCCAGCGCCCAGCCGCGCAAGTATGAAGAGCAGGTCTACGCCAACAACCAGCTATTTGAAAGCCTCGGCCTCTATGCCACCCCCACCAGCGCCTACCAGCGTGAAACCAACGACGGCAGCGTGCGCATTGAGCGCGTCCAGGGTATGCCCGATGATGAAGACTTGATCAAAATGATGGGCAGCGAAGCCCCCTGACAGCGGCCTGATGCCGGCAAAAACCTTGCCCGAGAGCAAAAAAAGAGCGCCCCACGGGGCGCTCTTGGCATTTACCGCGCCGTCGCTTTAACGGCGCCGTGTCACACGAGCCTTATTCAGGCTTTCAGCACGTAGCGCAGGATCTCTACCACCTGGTCGGTCGTGGTGCACCAGGCCTGGGCTTCAGCGTCGACTTCCTTGAGCGGGTGGCCGATGTCTTCGCTGTGCAGGGTGACGTAGGGTTTGGCCAGCGCCGCGCAGTAGCCGGCGTCAAAGGCGGCGTTCCACTGCTTGTACTTGTCGCCAAAGCGCACCACGACCAGGTCGCTCTGCTCGATCAGCGTACGCGTACGAATGGAATTGACCTTGGACGACTTGTGGTCGCGCCAGAACTTCTGGCTTTCTTCACCGAGGTGATCGCCGGCAGCGTCGCTGGCGTCGTGATCGGTCACCGGCGCGGTGAACACCACGTCCAGCCCGGCCGCTTCGGCGCCGCGCTGGATCTCATCGCGCCAGTCGGTGTGAATCTCGCCGGAAAGATAAACGTAAAAACTCATGGTGATCTCCTGCTAGTGGTCACGAAACAACCCATGATAGCCTAAATCGTATTTATGGAAAAACTTTCCATAAATACGCGGCAGAAAAGCGGCCACGCTGACGCACTCGGTGGGCGCTCAGGCGTTTACCGGCACAAATACCGGCGCGCCGTCGACGTCAACCACGGTTAAGCGCTGGCGGTAAAGCCGCTCCAGCGCGGCGGGCTCCAGCATCGTTCGCGCCTCGCCCCAGCAGGCTTCGCCGTCGGGGTATAAAAGCAGCACGTGGCTGCACCAGCGCGCGGCAAGGTTCAGGTCGTGCAGGCACAGCATCAGCGCACGCCCCGCCGCCGCCTGTCCGGCCATCAGCGCCATGACCGCGCTTTGGTGGTGCAGATCCAGATGGTTGGTGGGCTCATCGACCAGCCACACGGCGGGGGTTTGGGTCAGCAGCGTGGCTATCGCCACGCGCTGGCGCTCGCCGCCCGAAAGCGTATTCACCAGTCGCTCTTTCAGGTGCGCCACGTCAAGGCGCTCAAGCGCCGCTTCGGCGCGGGCCAAGTCATCGGCGCCTTCCCGCTGCCAATAGGATAAAAACGGATGCCGCCCGAGAAGCGCGGTTTCCAGCACCGTGGCGGGAAAGCCGTCTGTCCGCTCCTGAAACACCAGCCCCAGCCGCTGGGCAATTTTCCGGCGGCGCAGCCGCGCAAGCGGCGCGTCGTCAAGCGCGACACCCCCTGAGCGCGGCGCATTCAGCCCGGCAAGGGTATGCAGCAGCGTGGTTTTACCCGCGCCGTTGGGGCCCAGCACGCCCCACACCTGCCCCGGCTGAATGGTGAAATTCAGCGGCCTGCCGCCCCTGCGGCCGGGCACGTCGATGACCAGATCACGCGCTGCCAATACGCTCATCAGCCGCTCCGGTAAAGCAGAAAAAGAAACGTCGGCACGCCGAGCAGCGCGGTGATCACGCCTACCGGCAGCTGCTCGGGGGCGATTACCGTGCGCGCCAGCGTATCCGCCAGCAGCAAAAGCGTGCCCCCGGCCAGCGCGCAGGCGGGCAGCGTCAGGCGCTGGTCATTGCCCAGCACCAGGCGCAGCATGTGCGGAACGACCAAGCCCACAAAGCCAATGCTGCCGGCGGTAGTGACGGCCACGGCGGTCAGCAGGCTGGCAACGGCGTAAATGCCCCACTCCAGCGGGCGCGCATCAACCCCCAGCGCGGCGGCCTGCTGCGGGCCGCGCGCCAGCACGTTAAGGCTGCGCCCCAGCGGCAACAGCGCCACGCACGTTACCAGCAGCAGTATCAGCGGCGGCCAGGGCGTACGCGCGTAGGACAGATCGCCCATCAGCCAGTAGAGCATGCCGGGCAGGCGCTCGGCGGGCGTCATCGAGAGCATCAGGGTAATCATCGCGCCCCAGCCCGAGGCTACCACCACGCCGGTGAGCAGCAGCCGCGTGGGCGCCCAGCCGCCTTTGCCGTGGGCCAGCCCGAACACCAGCAGCGTCGACACAAACGCCCCGCCAAACGCCGAGCCCGAGGCCCAGAGCCCGCCCGCGCCCGCCAGCATCGCACCCAGCGCACCCACCGAGGCGCCACCGGACAGCCCCAGCACGTAGGGGTCAGCCAGCGGATTACGCAGCAGCACCTGCATCAATGCGCCGGCCACGGCCAACAGCCCGCCCACGGCAAAGGCCGACAGCGCCCGAGGCAGGCGCAGATCGACCACCATGGTACGCGCGAGAGCGTCGCCCTCGCCCCGGGCAATGGCCCAGAGCTGGTCAAGCGAGATGGAAGCGCTGCCCACGCCAAGCGCTGCACCAAGGGCTAGAAGCGCCCCCAGCGCCAGCAGCACGAGCGGCAGCGCCGCCTGTTGACGCGTCCGGCGCATTACTCGGCGCGGGCCTGTTTTTCGCGAACCAGCTCAATGCGTTCGCAAAGGCTTTGCGCGCCCTGTAGAAAGCGTGGGGTGGGCCGTACCAGCGGATCTGCCGGTACGGTGTAGAGATGGCCTGCGGCGACGGCGGCCATACTTGGGTACTGCTGCCAATGGACTAGCCAGTCGTTACGGACAGGCTTTTTACCGTGGGTCTCAACGTTGCTATCAGCATCCGTGCTGCCGGTGATGATGACCTCGGGATTGGCCTTGAGCACCGCTTCGTCGTCCAGGCGCGGGACCAACCGCGGCTGATCGCCGAACACGTTGATCCCGCCGCAGCGGCGTATGGCCCGGCCGATCAGGTGTTCGTCGTTGAGGCTCATCAGCGGCGCGTCCCACACCTGATAAAACACGGAAACCGGCGCGCGGTCGGCGTAGCGCGCGTCTAACGCAGCCATGCCCTCGCGAAAGTGCTCGGCTTCACGCTGGCCAACGGCGTCGCTGCCGGCCAGGTGCGCGAGCCGCTCAAGGGCACTGGCGACGCCTTCGACGGTGCGCGGTTCAACGTAAAATACCGCCATATCCAGCGACTGCAGCGTTTCCAGCTGCTCTTCAGGATTGCCCGTCACCCAGCCGATCACCAACTCGGGCGCCAGCTCCACCAGCGCCTCCAGGTCGATGCGGCTGTAATCCCCCACCGAGGGGAGCTTGCGGGCGGGCGGCGGGTAGTCGCTGTGCTCCACCACGGCGACGACCTTGTCCCCAGCGCCGGCGGCAAAGGCAAGCTCGGTGGCGCCGGGCGAAAGCGCGGCAATGCGCGCCGCCGGGGCCTCAAGGCAGACCTTGCGCCCAAGGTCGTCGACGGCGCAGGGCTGAGCGTCCGCTAGCCCCGCTGCGCCCAACATCAAAGTGCTGACCAGCAGCGGCTTAACGGCCATCGATACCCACGCTCAGCATCACGCTGCGCCCGGCGCTTTCGTAAGCAAAGCCTTGAAAGTCATCAAAGGCAGTCACGTAGTTTTTGTCGAAGACGTTATCGACGTTGACCCGGGCAAACCAGGCCGGGGCAAAGCGCCAGGTGGTGCGCAGGTCCATTTTACCGTAGCCGCCCAGGCGCTTGTCGTTGGCCGCATCGTTGTAGCGGTGGTTTTCCGCCACCAGCGAGCCGCCCAGCGTCCAGCCACCCAGCACCCGGTCGACGTCAACACGCGCAGACTGGCTGGCCTCTCGAGCAATGCGGTTACCCTGATTGGCACCGCTGCTACGATCTTCGGGATCGGTGTAGGTCAGCGCTGCCTGGAGATTCCAGCCGTCAACCTCGACGCCGCTTGCCAGCTCCACCCCGCGAATGCGGGCTTCGTCGAGGTTTATCGGCTTGCCGGAAAACGCAATCTTGTCGTCGACGTCAGTCTGGTAAATCGCCGTGTCCCAGAACCAGTGGCCGTACTGGCCGCGCGCGCCCAGCTCATACGTTTTGGATGTTTCGGCTTTAACGTCGGGGTTATTGGATCCCGGGTAATAGAGATCATTGAACGTCGGCGCGCGAAAAGCCGTGCCGTAGCTGGCGCGCAGAGTGTGGCTATCGTCCAGGTCGTAGCCCAGCGCCAGGCTGCCGGTGACTTCATCGCCGTAGGCTTCGTTGTCGTCAAAGCGCAGACTCGGCTGTACGGTCAGCGGTGCGAAGTCCAGCAGGCCCTGCGCAAACACGGCCTTGTTGTCGCGGCTGTCGGCCTCGTACGCCGTGGTGCTGTCGAGCTTGTCTTCCAGATACTCAGTGCCCACCACCAGCTGATGCTGGCCAACGGTCAAGGTATTATCCAACCGGGCGATGCGCGTTTGGGTGTTGAACTCGCCGGGAAAGCTGGAGAAGTCTTCCATTTCGTCGCGCGATTCGCTGAGCGTCAGCCGGCTGCTCCAGCTTTCGCCGATAGCCACTTCGCCGTAAACGCCGCCCACCTGCTGGACGAAGTCATTTTTTCCGCCAATATACTCCGAACTGCCGCGTGCGCGCAGGGCTAAAAGCCCTACCTCGGCATGTTCGCCCAGCCGCTGAGATAACCGCACCATGCCGGTCGTATTGTCATACGACTTTTTCTCACCGCCGTCGCGCAGCTTGATGCCGTCGGTATCAAAACGGCTGGCGGCAAAGTGGTAGCTTGTACCGCCATCGCTGCCGGAGAGCGAGGCGCTGGCGCGCTGTGTATTAAAGCTGCCGCCACCGACGGACAGCGTGGGCACAGGGCTACCCTCGCCTTCCGGGGTAAACAGCTGCACCACGCCGCCCACGGCATCGGCACCGTAAAGACTCCCCTTGGGGCCACGTACAATTTCAGCGCGTTCAAACATGCGCGGGTCAAGAAACTGCCAGGCAGCGCCGCCGCCGGTGGCCGAGTGCAGGCGAATGCCGTCGATCATCATCAACGTGGCGCTGCTACCCGCGCCGCGAATGCTAACGCTAGTGGCTTGACCAAAGCTGCCGTTGGACGACACGTTGACCCCCGGCTGGCCGCGCAGCAGGTCGGTGATGTCGGTCGGGTCCTGGCGGCGCAGGGTGGCTTCGTCCAGCACGCTGACCGACGACAGCGTCTCATCGGTAGTGCGCGGCGCCAGCGTGGCGGTTACCACCAGCGGATTGAGCGCATCGGCGCCTGTGGGCTCGTCGGCTTCGACGTTAACGCTTTGGGCATGGACAGCCAGCGGTAGCGCGGCCAGACTGAAAGACGCAAGCGTTTTGCCGGCGCTGGAAATACGGTTAGACATGAAGGTTCCCTTGCTCATCGTGCTCACCCGCACGGTGTCATCATTTTTTTGACCGGGCGAGGACAATGCAGGGAGCAGAAGAGCCGGGCACGGGAAGCGCCCTACCCACCTGCCAACGCCCACCGCGCCACGGCTTGAGTACTGTTATCACTCTGGCCGGCGTATTCGCCGTACCAGGTATCTCAGGCCGGTCTCCGGGCTGACGAGCAAAAGAGCGCTGCGTCCTTGTCAGACATGCGCGACTTTATTCCGCAGCGCCCTTCCCGCGCGTTTTTATACGTTATATATAAAAAGCGGCGCAGTGGTATGCGTTGCGGTTAACTCGATTACCGTTGCGGGGGCAGCGTCGGAATGGGCACCGACTTCCCGTTTCACCGCCGCGCGTTGCGGCTGGCACCTGAAGGTGCGCGTAAACTAGCAACTTGCACCGACGAAATCAACGTTACCTGACACCCCCCCGCCCGCCGTTATGGTCGCGCAGGTGCGGTTCGAACGCGGGCGCAACGCCGCTTTTATCCGCCGCCCGGGAGCATTCCAGCGTCTATCGACAGCGGGGCAGATCTCTTGAGTCGATCAGGTCAAAGCGCTCACCCTCCAGAACATCACGCAGGCGCAAAAGCGCCGCTCAAGGCTCCAGGCGGTCATCCCGTGGCGAACGGCCACAAGCTCCACAGGCACAGCCATAGTTTTCCTCCTTCGACCAGGGCGCCAACTTGACTCCATCCACACAATGCATCAGCTTGATATCCGGAGCGTTATGCTTGGTTTAAACTATAATGACAACAAAGCTCAGCCGGTGATTATTTAACCGTCCCCGGGCAAGCTGGGAGTTCCACCATGAAGAAGCCCTCCTCTGATGCCAAAGCCCGCGGCATTCACGAGCTCTATGCCGACGACCCCGAGCTCGCCGACAAGCAGCTCTGGGATCGTGAAGTCGACCCAACCAGCCGCCGCGGCTTTTTGAAACGCTCAAGTCTGCTAGCTATGGCCGCCGCCGTAGGCGGCTCGATTCCTTTTGCCAGCCATATGCCCGGCGGACTGATCCCAGCCGCGTTGGCCCAGAGCAATGAAGCCTTCAAGCTGAAAAATAAAGATGGGCTGACCGTTCTCAATGATCGGCCAATCAACGCCGAAACGCCGCCTCATCTGCTCGACGACGACGTGACACCGGCCAAGCATATGTTCGTACGCAACAACGGCATACCTCCAGCCATTGAAGATATCGACGTCAACAGTTGGCAGCTTGAGATCGGTGGAGAGTCGTGCATAAACCCGCAAAGCTTTACCATTGCTGAGCTCAAGGAGCGCTTCGAGCACCATACCTATCAGCTTACCGTGGAATGCGGCGGTAACAGCCGCTACGAGTTTGTGCCCTCAGCCAGCGGCAACCAGTGGACAACCGGCGCAGTGGCCTGCCCGACCTTCACCGGCGTACGCCTGCGCGACGTTCTTGAGGCCTGTGGTATCGCTGACGACGCCGTCTATACCGGCAACTACGGCGCTGATTCCCATGCCAGCGGGGACCCCGAGAAAGACGCCATTTCACGCGGCGTGCCCATCGACAAGGCCCTGGAGGACGAGTCATTGATCGCCTGGGCGATGAATGGCGAGGACATCCCTTACCTCAACGGCTACCCGCTACGCGTCGTGTGCGGCGGCTGGCCGGGGTCGGTTTCGGGCAAGTGGTTAACGCGCATCGTGATCCGCAATCAGAAACACGACGGCACCAAGATGGCCGCGCCTTCGTATAGCGTACCCAAACATCCCGTGGCGCCGGGAAGCCAGGTGCCGCTGGAGGACTTCGTTACCATCCAGTCGATGCCCGTAAAGTCGCTGGTGACGTTTCCGCAATCCGGGGTCGAGCACGCAATCAGTGACGCCATGACGGTGCGCGGCCATGCCTGGGCTGGCGATCTGGCCGTCAATAAGGTGCATGTTTCCATCGATTTCGGGGCCACCTGGCACGCAGCTGAACTCAAGGATCCGCCTAACCGCCTGGCCTGGCAGCGCTGGACCACTTCGGTTGAGTTTCCCGAGCCCGGCTACTTTGAGGTCTGGGTCAGAGCCACCGACGAGGACGGCCGTTCGCAGCCAATGGTCGTGCCGGGCTGGAACCCCAAGGGCTATCTCAATAATGCCTGCCACCGTATTGCGGTCCAAGTGGCCTAGGAGGGCTCATGAATGTCTCATTTCAGTGGGCCAACGCAGCGCTTATAACCATGCTAATTGGCCTGCCCACCGCCGCCCCGGCTCAGGAAATCGACTCCGATACGGGTCTAATCAAAGCCCCAGGCTGGCAGGCGACTAAGGCCAACTGTACCGTCTGCCACTCTGCCAGGCTGGTAACCCAGAACAGCGGCTCGCGCGCCCATTGGAAGTCGCTGATCCGCTGGATGCAGGATACCCAGGGGCTCTGGCAATTTCAGCCCGAGATGGAAGCTACCATCCTCGACTATCTGGCCAGCAACTACGGGCCCAAGGAAGATGCCCGCCGCCCTCCTCTACCCAGAGTAAACATGCCAGATAATCCTTACCCGACGATATCCAGTTCCGATTGACTCCAACAAGGCCCCGTTAGGGGCCTTGTTCGTACGTCAGCTTTACGCCGAGCAGACTATCCGCAGCGGCACGCCAGGCGGCAAAACTGCCCGTTTTATTGTCAGATCACACGCCATTTCCTGCCGCGATTAATGGTGAAAGCGGGCGGCGGTCTGACGGGCCAATTCACGAACACCCTCCCAGTCTTCAGCATCGATCAGCGCTTCGGGGCGTAAGCCAAGTGCCGTCGACGCACATAACGTTATCGAGCGCCAGATAATCGCCGGTGGGTTCATGGCCGGCTGCGTTTTCCCGCTGATTTCGCTAAGCTGAAGTGGCGCCAATCATAGCGAAGTCGGCTGACCGATACCCATTCCTGAACGTGATAACACCATGATTCAGCGTTTTTTCAGCGCACCTAGCGAGGTTTTTATGCCCAATAGCGAAGCGTCTTCCCTCAACGCCACGGTCGCCGATGTAACCCGGCGCATTGGCGAGCGCTCGGCCGAACGCCGCGCGCTTTACGAGGCGCGCATGGCCGAACAGCATCGCCAGGGGGTGCACCGCGCCGCGCTATCCTGCGGCAACGTCGCCCACGGCTTTGCCGCCTGCGGCGAGACCGAAAAAAATACGCTGAAGCTGATGAACGCCGCTAACCTGGGCATTATTTCGGCGTATAACGACATGCTCTCGGCGCACCAGCCGCTAGAGACTTTCCCCGCGACGATCAAGGCGGCCGCGCGCAACATGGGCTCAACCGCCCAGTTTGCCGCTGGCGTGCCGGCCATGTGCGATGGCGTAACCCAGGGCCAGCCGGGTATGGAGCTATCGCTGTTTTCCCGCGATGTGATCGCCATGGCCGCCGCCGTGGGCCTTTCGCACAATATGTTCGACGCCGCTCTGTACCTTGGCGTATGCGACAAAATCGTCCCTGGGCTGTTTATTGCCGCGGCGCGGTTTGGCCATCTGCCGGCCATGTTCGTGCCCGCCGGGCCCATGGAAAGCGGGCTGCCCAACAAGGAAAAAGCCCGTATCCGCCAGCTTTACGCCGAGGGCAAAGTCGACCGCGCCGCGCTGCTGGAGGCGGAGTCGGCGTCGTACCACAGCCCCGGCACCTGCACCTTTTACGGCACCGCCAACTCCAACCAGCTGATGATGGAGATGATGGGCCTGCACCTGCCGGGCACCTCGTTCATCAACCCTGGCACGCCGCTGCGCGAAGCGCTGACCGGCTTTGCCGCCGAACAGGCGATCCGCAACAGCGCGCCGGGCGGCAAGGACCGCCCGTTTTACCGCCAGATTGACGAACGCGCCATCGTCAACGCCGCGGTGGGGCTTTTAGCCTCCGGCGGTTCGACCAACCACACCCTGCATTTAGTCGCCATGGCCGGCGCGGCGGGCATCACTCTGACCTGGGACGACTTTACCGCGCTGTCGGCGGTAACGCCGAGCCTGATGCGGGTGTATCCCAACGGCGAGGCCGACGTGAACCATTTTCATGCCGCCGGCGGCATGGGCTACCTGTTCCACGAGCTTTTGGGCGCGGGGCTGTTGCATGGAGATATTGCCACCGTTTTCGGTACCGATTTAACCGCATACACCCAGGAGCCCCGGCTGGAAAACGGCAAGCTGACGTGGCAGGAAGGCGCGCGGCAAAGCGGCGATGACAGCGTGCTGCGCGGCGTAGCGCGCCCCTTTGCGCCCACCGGTGGGCTAACCGTGCTGGATGGCAACCTGGGGCGCGGGGTAATCAAGGTGTCGGCGGTCGCGCCCAAACATCGCGTGGTGGAGGCGCCGGCGAGGATTTTTGCCGAACAGGACGCGCTGAAAGCGGCTTTTGAGGCCGGCGAGCTGGAGCGCGACGTTATCGCAGTGGTACGCTTTCAAGGCCCAAAAGCCAACGGTATGCCCGAGCTGCACAAGCTCACGCCCTACCTCGGCGTACTGCAGGATCGCGGCTTCAAGGTCGCGCTGGTAACCGATGGACGCATGTCCGGCGCCTCGGGCAAGGTGCCGGCAGCGATTCACTTAAGCCCCGAAGCGCTGGACGGCGGCGCACTGGCTCGCCTGCGCGATGGCGACGTGGTGCGCCTTGACGCCGACGCTGGCGTGCTGGAGGTCAAAGTAGACGCCGCCAGCTTCGCCACGCGTCCCGCCGCCGGTGCCGAACACCTTGAGCACCACCGAGTGGGGCTGGGCCGCGAGCTATTCAGCGGGTTTCGGCGCCTGGCCGGCCACGGCGAACAGGGCGCGAGTTTCTTCGGCGGCTTTGAGGCCGACGACATCGCCCGCCAGGAAAGCCGCCAGCGCGACGAGGATGCCTAGTGCCTGCCGCGCTTTCTGCCCCGATTAATGGTGGAAGCGGTCAGCGGCCTGGCGAGCCAGTTCGCGAATGCCGTCCCAGTCTTCAGCGTCGATCAGCGCTTTGGGCGTAAGCCAGGTGCCGCCGACGCACATGACGTTATCGAGCGCCAGATAGTCACCGGCGTTATCCACGTTGATCCCGCCGGTGGGACAAAAGCGCGCCTCGGCAAGCGGCGCGCTGAACGCTTTGAGCGTGGCCACGCCGCCGCTGGCCTCGGCGGGAAAAAACTTGAAGCGGCGGTAGCCGTACTGCCAGCCGGTCATCACTTCTGACACGCTGGCAACGCCGGGCAGCATCGGCACCGGGCTTTCAATGCCGTAGCGATACAGCGCCTCGGTCGCGCCCGGGGTTACCACAAAATCGGCGCCCGCCTGCTCGGCCTGACGATACTGCGCCGGCGTCAGCACCGTGCCCACACCAATGCTGGCGCCGGGCAGTGCTTCACGTATACGCGCCACGGCGTCCAGCGCGCAGGCGGTGCGCAGCGTAATCTCCAATACCTGCAGCCCGCCGTCCACCAGCGCGCGGGCAACGGGCACGGCGTCTTCCAGCCGCTCGATAGTGATCACCGGCAGCACTTCAGCCTTCAGGCAGATGCTGTCGAGCTCGGCGGTGCGCGTTGAGGGCAGCTGTTTATCAATCATTAAACGTCTCCAATAGTGCCGGTATTATTCTTTTTCCGTGATACACGCCCTTGATGCTTTGGCTCAGGAGTGTGCCTCATGCCCGATGTTACGGCATGGCGAGGGCAAGGCGTAGCGGCAGCGCGGGTCAGGGCGCCCAGTAAATCGCCAGCGGGCAGGATAAAAACGCGCGGATTGGCAGCTCGCGTGCGTCATCGCCCGACAGCGCGCGCGCCAGCACGTCGCGTTTATTATCGCCGGTAACGTGTAGAAAATGGCGCCGCGCGCGGTGCAGGCGGTCAGCCGAGAGCGTCAAGCGCGGCTGGCGCTGGCTGGGCGCGCGCACCGCCACCAGTGGTTCCAGCGTGGCAAGTGCCAGCTCAAGCTCGGGGCTGTCGGCAAGCAGCGAGGCGGTGTGGCCGTCGGCTCCCATACCCAGCACCACTGCGCTTGACGGCCAGGCCAGCGCCTCGATACGCCCGGCGGCTTCTTCAACACCCTCTTCGGGCGTGCCGGCGGCGGTTTTCAGGCCCACAAACCGCGCGGCCGCAGCTTCATGCTGCAGTAGTTCTTCACTGATCAGCCGGGCGTTGCTGTCCGCGTGGCTGCCGTCGACCCAACGCTCGTCGGCCAGGGTGATATCCACCCGAGCCCAGTCCAGCGCCGTTACCGCCAGGGCGCGAAAAAACGCTACCGGCGTGCTGCCGCCGGAGACCACCAGCAGCGCGCGCGGCCGCTGACGCAGGTCTTCCTCCAGCGCCCGGGCCACGGCTTCGGCCAGCTGGTTTGCCAGTGCCTCTCGGGGATCGCTCATGTCAGCACTTTTCACATCAATACTCCTCGTACCAGCTGCGCCCGTCCTGGGTAATCATGGCGATGGACGCCACCGGCCCCCAGGAACCCGCAGGATAGCGCCGGGGCGGCGTACTGCGCGCCTGCCAGCTTTCGCTCAGCTGCTCGCACCAGCGCCAGGCGTGTTCGACTTCATCGCGGCGTACAAACAGGTACTGCCGGCCTTTCATGACTTCCAGCAGCAGGCGTTCGTAGGCGTCGGGAATGCGCGACTTGGGAAACGCACTGTTGAAATCCAGGTGCAGCGGCCCGGGCCGCAGGCGCATGCCTTTATCCAACCCACTGTCTTTGGTCAGCACCTGCAGCGCGATGCCTTCATCCGGCTGCAGGCGGATCACCAGCTTGTTGGCTGCCAGGCTGCGCTGGTCGGGATCGAAGATATAGTGCGGCTGCTGGCGAAAGTGGATCACGATCTGGGAAAGTTTTTCCGGCAGGCGCTTGCCGGTGCGCAGATAAAACGCCACCCCCGCCCAGCGCCAGTTGGCCACCTCGGTTTTCAGCGCCACGAAGGTTTCGGTATGGCTTTGCGGGTTGGCGCCGTCTTCCTCTAAATAGCCGGGTACCGGCTGGCCGTCGCTGGTGCCGGCAATGTATTGGCCGCGGACCACGTCGCGCTCCTGGGCTTCCGGCGTCAGCGGTTTGAGCGCCTTGAGCACCTTGACCTTTTCATCGCGGATGGCGTCGGCGCCAAGGTTGGAAGGCGGGTCCATGGCAATCAGGCAGAGCAGCTGCAACAGGTGGTTCTGCACCATATCGCGCAGCTGGCCGGCGTCATCAAAATAGCCCCATCGGCCTTCGATACCGACTTTTTCGGCCACGGTAATTTCCACGTGGGAAATCTGGTTCTGGTTCCACTGGTTGCCAAACAGCGGGTTGGCAAAGCGCAGCGCAATCAGGTTCTGCACCGTCTCCTTGCCCAGATAGTGGTCGATGCGGTAAATCCGCTCCTCGGAAAACACCTCACCCACGGCATCGTTGACCGCGTTGGAAGACGCCAGATCATGCCCCACGGGCTTTTCCACCACCACGCGGTCGTGCTCGCCCAGGCCGCCACTTTGCTGCAAATAGCTGCAAATGTCGCCATAAAGCCGTGCGCCGACGGATAAATACACTACCATCGGCTGCGTGGCCGTGCCGCGCCACTCGGCCACGGCGGCGTAACCTTCAACGCGCGAAAACTCCAGCGGGCAGTATTCCAGCCGGCGTAAAAAACGCGCCAGACTGGCGGCATCCTGTTCGTCGTCGGCCAGGCGGGCACCAAGGGAATCTGCCACTAGCTGGCGAAACGACGCCGTATCGTGGGCGTGGCGCGACAGCCCGAGAACACGCGTGTCGTCAGCGAGCAGCGCTTCGCGGTCAAGCTGATAAAGCGCGGGCAACAGCTTGCCTTGGGCCAGATCGCCCAGCGCGCCAAACAGCGCCAGATCAATCGCGTGTTCAGCCTTGTCGTGCCGGCGGCCGGCAGCGCCCGAGGGTGAATCCATAAGCTTTTCTCCTGTGATCAAAGCTGCGCCTTGGCGACTCGCGAGCGAGGTTACGCCAACGCTATACGAACATCATAGCCGGTATACTTGCGCAGGTTGATCACGCCGGTATCGAGCATCAGGTACTGCCCCTTGATGCCCTGTAGTACGCCCTCAACCCGCGGTTTTTTTTCCAGGCTGTGTGATACCACCTTGGTCGGAAACGTGCGTACCGGATACGCAAACGCCTGGGCGTCGTCTTCCAGGCGGCGAATGGCACCGGCGCCGTGGGTCTTGCGCAGGACCTTTAGCCCCTGAGCAAACTGCTCGAGCAGCCGGTCGCGCTCGGCGTACAGGTCGAGCGTTTCCACATCGCCCTTGAGCATGGCGCGCCAGTTGGTGCGGTCAGAAACCGCTTGTTTCAGCAGCACTTCGGCAAACCCCGCCTGCTGGCGAGTGTCGACCTCGAGTATGGCCAAGCCTTGAATGGCGCCCTGGTCCAGCCAGCGGGTGGGCAGCTGAGTTTTTCGGGTAATCCCGACTTTCAGCCCCGACGAGTTGGCCAGATACACAACGTGGGGCGTAAAGCAGTGCGTCTCGCCCCATTCGGGCTCACGGCAGGTGCCTTGAAAATAGTGGCAAAGCTCGGGCTTGACGATGCACATATCGCACCGCGCCAGGCGCTTGAAGCACGGGTAGCAGTGCCCTTGCCCAAAGCTTTTGCGGGTGCTTCGCCCGCAGTTCACGCAGTGGATCTCGCCGTGCCACTCAAGGCTCAACGGCGTACCGAGGCGCGCATTCAGCCCGGCTTCGTGCTCACCCACCCGCAGGCGGTACTCAACGCTAGCGGCCGCACCCGCGCCGGGCACGACGGCCATTTTTTGCAGCCCGCCCGAGAGCATCTCAGCAGCCACCGGTGGCATCCCGGCCAAGCCCGGCCATTTCCGCAGACACGCCGCTGCCGTCGGCACCGGCGCCGCAGGTGCGCTTTTGTAGATAGCCCACGCGATCCTTTTCAGGCACCTTGTTTTCCACTTCGTAACGCATGACCGCTTCCAGGCACAGCCTGGTCTGCTCTGCCGTCAGCAGTTTGCCGTCCGGCCACTTGCGCAACGCGACCGCCTGCTTGAGGCTTGTATAAATCGACGGCGTCATTTGGCCGATCATTTTCTCGAAGGTCATATCGCTCATCGAAAGCTCCGGCGAGGTGTTATCTGCTATCGGCGACCGCACACAGCGGCGCCCGTAAACTCGCCCAGCATACCACTGCACCACTGGAAAAAAGCCTTTGGCAACAAAAGCCCAACGCAAAAACCCCCGGCGCAAGGCCGGGGGTTCAGAAGCTATCTGACCACGCAGGTCAGTTGCCGTGAGTCGGGGACTCAAGATCAGGCGATGTTGAAGTCCTCGGTGCTCAGGTCGTCAACACCGTTCAGCGTGGCAATTTCCACGGCTTCGTGGCCGCCGTTGCCGTCAGCGTCAAAGCTGAGCTTGCCGGTTTGCGTATCGAAAACAAACGCGGCCTGATCGGTCTGCGCGCTGGTGGCATCGGCAGCTACATAGAGCTGGTCGCCGGTCAGCTGGCCTCCTTCGGTGAAGGGCTCGGCATCGCTATCGGTGGCATCTTCCACCAGATCGTTAAGATCATCGGCGGAGAATTTCAGCGTGTCGTTGCCTTCTTCGCCAAAACCGTCGATCGCGGCGCTGCCAACTTCGTCTTGGTCGTCTTCGTCATCGTCGAAGTCGTAAATGTCGTCGACGTCGTCAAACTCGAAAGTATCATCGCCGGCAGAGGCTGACACTTGAACGTCTTCCTCTTCGTCCGCTTCGATTTCGATTTCGCGAGAGAAAGTATAATCACCGGCGTTAGCGGCACCGGCCACTACGCTGGCTTCTTCACCGGAGAGCTCGCCAAGATCGGTCTGCTCGTTGGACAGCTGGTAGCTTTCCATGTGTTCGATGACATCATCATCGGCATCAAGCACGTTGTCCAGAGTGTCCTTCAGCGTGAGGCTGGGGTTCAGCGTCAGGTCATCGCTATTCTCGGCGTCGTCGACAATGTCGTCCAGATCATCCAGGGCATCTTCGGCATCGTCTACAGACAGCGCGCCCAGCTCGACATCACCGCTGGTCAGCGTGTAATCATCCGGCAAGCCGTCACCGTTGTCGGCTTCGAGCGCTTCTTCCAGAGTGAGCGCGTCGTTGTCAACGTTGCCGTTATCGCCGTCGTTGCCGCCCTCTTCTTCGCCATCCTCTATTTCAAACTGGTAGTCGTCAGCATTCTTGGCGCCTTCGACCCAAACGGCTTCTTCACGGCTGAGCTCGCCTAGATCACCCGGCTCGTCGGTCAGAGTATGGCCATTCTTGCCGTAGAAGATCTCGGAATCGGCGTTCTGCAGATTTTCCAGGCTGTCTTCCAGGTCGTAGCTCGGCACCAGCGTCAGCTCATCGCTGTTCTGCGCGCCGTCAACCAGCGCT
>JAKDRW010000066.1 GCA_030454225.1 Vreelandella subglaciescola
CCCTGCCAGAAGCGCTGCTCGGAAAAAAATCGCTCGGGCGAATAGGACATATGCCAGTCGTTTTTGCGCCGCTTGCCGTTGCGGTATTCGCGGTGGTAGCGGGCACGCCACTTGTGCCGCCAATGCCCCACCTCGATGCGCTGGCGCGCATCAAACTCCAGCTCTTTGGTATCGGCGTTGCTATGCTCGTACTCGAAGGCCATATCAACCCCACCGCTAGCGGAAAATGGCCGTTCAGCAAACGTAGTGAGGGGGTCATCCTCGCTGGGTTCGGGCTTCGGCACCGGCTTTAGCTGGGTGACAAAGCTCAGCGCATTCACCGCGTTGACGCTGGGCGAAGGCGGCTTATCGATGGCCACGCGCGCTACCTTAGCCGTATCGATCTCGATGTCTCCGGCGTAGTCGGTTTCCACACGCCAGCGCGCTGACGTTTTGTCGACTACCTCGCCGGTCACGCGATCGCCGTTTTCCAGCCATAGCGTATCGGCCGACAGCAGCGGCGAGAGGAAAAAAAGCGGGAGCAGAGAAAAGGGGGCTAGCTGTGGTCGTCGTTGCATGCATCGCTCGACCGGCGGGGTGTCACCCCTACGCCGGAGGGAATAAATAACATTCCCCGCGTTGGCGGGGAAAAAGGCGCGCTGAGATTAACGGTTTAGCCACACTTCGACCACCCGCACCCGGCGTAGCAGGTGGGACAGCCGTCCATCATGATGAGTTCACCACGGCATTCGGGGCAGTGGCCAACCACGGTGGGGCCGGCGCCCACCGGGGCTTTTGCGTTTTCTCCGGCGCTGCCGACCGGTTCGATCGCCGCCGCGTCGGGAACGGCTTCATCCTCACCGCACGCCTGCCAGGCGCGACGGTGATCCATGCGCTGAGCGTAGCGCTCGACCAGATCCTCCACCGGCACCTGATTGCCGTCCTGATCGAGAAAGCCGCGGCGATAAAGAATCTGCTGGATCGACCAGGCGATCGCCGATACTTCCGAGTCGTGGAACACCGGCTTTGCGTAGCGGTTCCAGCCGCAGCGCACCAGCCCTTTGTCCCACGCCACCTTGCGCAGATCGGCCACCGCCTGGGTGGCGTAACCGCCGCGGGCGGCAAGCGACAGGCTGCGCATGGTCGCGGTAATCCACTGGTGCTCGCTCGAGAGCTGGCCGGAGGGAAAGAAAAACTCCACCGGGCGCTCGATCACCACGCGTTTGCCGCCCACCACGCCTTCTACCGGCATAAACGACACTAGCAAATAGACCTTTTTACGCCCTTCCGCGCCGACGTAAGAGATTTTCTCCGACACCGCTTCCAGAGTGCCCTCGGGGCGCGACGCAATGCGCATGGTCAGCGGATTTTCGTCCTGCAGGGCGGGCTCAGGTTCGGGCACGGTGTCCTGCTTGATGCGATAACCGACAATTTTTGAGGTAATTTCAACGGCCATAATGTTCTCCCACAAAGCCTAAACTAACGGATATAAGATGACGCCCGGACTCACCCGCAGGCTGTCGGCGCTTACCATTTGCCGTAGGTGCCTTCTTTCAGCGCATCAAACAGGTTAGCGGCGTTGTGTTCCTCGCCGTCGTAAAGCACCGTTTCATCGCCGTTAAGCTCGACGCTTTCGCCGTTCTCCAGCTCGAAGACGTAGGTGGTGTTTTTCAGGTCGTCTTCGCGCACCAGCACGCCCTGAAACGCCTCGGGGTTGAAACGGAAGGTCGTGCAGCCTTTCAGGCGGCTCTCGTAGGCCTGCAGGTACAGGTCTTGAAACTGCTCGAAGGGAAACTCGGTGGGCACGTTGACCGTTTTTGAAATAGCCGAATCCACCCACTGCTGGGCGGCGGCCTGCACGGCTACGTGCTGCTCGGGCGTCACGCTATCGGCGGTGATGAAATAGTCCGGCAGATCGCTTTCCACCGCGTCGGCGGCGATGAAATGACGGTAGGCGGCCAGCTCGAACGAGACCACTTCTACCTGTTCCTTGGTCTTTTTTCCCGCCTGGATGACGTTGCGGTAATAGCGGTGCGAGAACGACGGCTCGATGCCGTTGGAGGCGTTATTACCCATCGATAGCGAGATCGTGCCGGTGGGCGCAATCGAGCTGTGGTGGGTAAAGCGCGCGCCGTGCTCGGCCAGCGCGCTGACCAGCTCGGGTTCAAGCGCGGCGACTTTTTCCATATAGGCGCTATAGCGCGCGTGCAGAATGCGCCCGGGCACCTTGTCGCCGACCTCGTAGCCGTCTTTTTTCAGCTGCGGACGTTCGCGCAACATCTTGGGCGTCAGCGTATGCTCCTGCTCGAGCACCGGCGCCATGCCCTTTTCCTGGGACAGCGCGAGCGCCTGTTTCCAGCCTTCAATCGCCAGATGGCGGCTTACCTCTTCGGTAAACTCAAGCGACGCTTTCGACCCGTAGGGAATCTTGAGCATGGTCATGGTCGAGCCTAGCCCCAAAAAGCCCATGCCGTGACGGCGCTTGGCTTCGATCTCGCGCTGCTGCTCGGGCAGCGGCAGCCCGGCAATTTCTACCACGTTATCCAGCATGCGGGTAAAGACTGCCACCACCTCGCGGTAGCGCTTCCAGTCAAAACGCGGCTTATCGCTGAAAGGATCGATCACAAAGCGCGTAAGATTCACCGACCCCAGCAGGCATGCGCCTTCGGGTGGTAAAGGCTGCTCTCCGCACGGGTTGGTCGCGCGGATGTCTTCGCAGAACCAGTTGTTGTTCATGCGGTTGACCTGGTCGATCAGGATAAAGCCCGGCTCGGCGTAGTCGTAGGTAGACGCCATGATGGTGTCCCACAGCTCGCGGGCCTTGACCACTTCCACCACGCGGCAGGCGACTCGGCCTTCGTCGTCGACGGTGTAGCCGTCTTCGATGACCGGCCAGTCGCGGTAGATGAGCTCGTCGGGGTTGACGTCGTCTTTCTCGCCCGCATGCAGCGGAAATGCCAGCGGCCAGTCGGCACCGTGCTTGACCGCCTCCATGAATTCGTCGGTGATCAACAGCGAAAGGTTGAACTGGCGCAAACGGCCGGCTTCGCGCTTGGCCTGAATAAACTCGCGAACGTCAGGGTGGCCGACGTCAAAGGTGCCCATCTGCGCGCCGCGACGTCCGCCGGCCGAGGCCACGGTAAAGCACATCTTGTCGTAGATATCCATGAACGCCAGCGGGCCGTTGGTGCCCGCACCGGCGCCGAACACAAACGCCCCCTTGTGGCGCAGCGTAGAGAAATCGTAGCCGATGCCGGCGCCGGATTTCAGCGTCATGCCGGCGTCGACCACCGAGTCGAGAATATCGCGCATGGAATCGCGAATGGTGCGCGACACCGTGCAGTTGATCAGGCTTACCGCCGGCTTGTAGGCCTCTGCGCCGGCGTTGGAGAGAATCCGTCCGGCGGGTACCGCGCCGTTTTCCAGCGCCCAGCGAAACTGGGGCAGCCAATGGCTGGCAGCGTCGCCCTCGACCGTGGAAAGCGCCCGCGCGACCCGTTCGAAAGTGGCGCTGACATCGCTATCAACCGGCTCGCTGTGGCGGTCCTTGAGGCGATATTTGGCATCCCAGATTTCTCGCGAGGGCACCTGCAGCGGCACATCGTTGGATGTTTTCGCAGCCTTGGCAGCAGTACTCATGGTGCAATACTCCTTCTCCGTGGGGAGTCAGGGTGGATCCGAATGGCGGGTATTATACGGGGTAGTGCGATGAAGTATAGCCGTGCCCGGAAGCTATATAAGCCACAACTTCACACGACCACTACCATATATAGATAATGTGGAAATATCGCCCGCCAAAACAATTGCTTGGCTTTTGTCTTGGCGCGCCGCGTTATACGCTTGTCGCGCTATCTTAGGACAGGCGCGGCAACGGGCGCTCAAATCAGACTCACCGACAACACAGGCAGCCAGAGCAATGGGGCAACACAGCAAGCAGACACAACGCCGGCCCAGGTGGCTGGCCATCGCCGCGCTGATGGTCGGCGCATTCTTTGCGGGGCCGGGGCAGGCGGCAACGTTTACGCTCAGCGACGCCGTAGATCACCATGACTGGCAGTCGGTTACGCTTTCTCGCGGGGATACGGGCGGCGCTGACCAAGCGGCGGGGGGCGAGCGTCATTTTCGCGCAGTGGAAAGCGTAAGCTACTCCGATGCCACGCTAAGCGTCAACGCCACGCCCGGGGTGTGCGATATGCCCTGGCTTGAGGTGCGCGTCGCGCTGGATGACAAGCAGGCCGAAGATCAGACCGCCGATATCGTGCCCGCACAGCTGCGCGTGGACGCTAAAACGCTACATCAAAGCGTCGCCGAGTTTATTACCGAACGCGGCGACGACGGCTTTTACGTGCACTTTTACCTCAACGACCGCGAAGGGCTGCTTAACGAGATGCGCCACGGTAAACAGCTGTTTCTGGGCTTTGAACAGGGCGAGCGCGACCCCTGGTACATGACCTTCAGCCTTGACGGCGCGGACGACGCCATCGGCGAGACGTTACATGATTGCCGAGCCACCCGTGTCCTATAAAGGCACCGCTATGTTTTCCCATCTTCCTCACTCGTATACGGCGATAGTGACCGGTGCCGGCGGCGGCATCGGACACGCCATCGTTCACGCACTACTTAAGTCCTCCCGGCTTGGCAGGCTCATTGCCATCAGCCGCGATAAATCACTGAACTTTGATGATGCCCGCGTGACTACGCTATCCCTTGATTTAACTCAGGAAGGCGATCGTCACAGGTTAAAGCAGTCGCTGGGAGACCAGTCGGTACATCTGTTGTTCAACGCGATTGGCACACTGCACGATGAGCAGCTCAGCATATGGCCGGAAAAGCATCTTGAGCAGCTGAGTGCCGATGCGCTCGCTCATCTAATGCACGTCAATGCATCAACGCCCATCCTGCTAATAGCTGCGCTCACAGCGTCTCTGCAAGGAAAACACCCGGTCATTGTCGCCAGCTTGTCGGCCCGCGTCGGCTCGATTAACGACAACGGCTTTGGCGGCTGGTATAGCTATCGGGCGAGCAAGGCTGCCCACAACATGCTGATGAAAACGGCCGCGATTGAATTAGCCCGCCTCAACAAGCGGTCTATTGTGCTATGCCTGCATCCGGGCACCGCCGATACGCCTCTGTCGCAGCCTTTTCAGGCGCGAGTGCCCCAAGGCAAGCTTTTCTCACCGGCTTTTGTGGCGCAATGCCTGGTTGACGTCATCGCCAAGCGCACCCCCGAAGATACGGGCAGCTTCTGGGACTGGAGCGGCAAGCCGATCGAGTGGTAACGGCCGCGGGCGCTCCCCCCCCCAATGGCCGCACTGTTAAACGCTGCGCACACAAAAAACCCAGCCGGTTGGCTGGGTTTTCTGCGGTATAAATGCCTGAC
>JAKDRW010000067.1 GCA_030454225.1 Vreelandella subglaciescola
TTCTGCCGCTGGGTAAAAGACTATCTGGACGCCAAATCGCCGACCCAGCGCATCGCCTTCATGGTCGATGAGGTGGGGCAGTTCATTGGCAGCGATACTCGCCTGATGCTGACCCTGCAGACGTTGACCGAAAACCTCGGCACCATCTGCGGCGGCCGCGCCTGGATTGTGGTCACCTCCCAAGCCGACATGGACGCCGTGCTCGGCGAGATGACCGCCGCCAAGGCCAACGACTTCTCCAAGATCGCCGGGCGTTTCAAGACGCGGCTGTCGCTGTCCAGCTCCAACTCTGACGAAGTGATCCGCAAGCGCCTGTTGCCCAAGACGCCTGAAGCGGCCGGCGAACTGGCACGAGTGTATGACGAGCAGGGCACCATTTTACGCAACCAGCTCACCTTCGATCGCTCCGGCCCCACGCTCAAAAACGTGGAAGACGAAGACAGCTTTATCGCCAACTACCCGTTCGTGCCGTATCACTTCCAGCTCGTACAGAAGGTGTTTGAGGAAATCCGCAAGGTAGGGGCTACCGGCGCACACTTGGCCTACGGCGAGCGCTCCATGCTGGATGCCTTTCAGATGGCGGCCAAGGACGTCAGCGACCGGCCCGTTGGCACGTTGGTGCCCATGCACAGCTTCTATCGCGCCGTGGAAGGCTTTCTGGATACCGCCGTCAAACGCACCATTGACCAGGCCAGCGAAAATACGGCGCTGGATGAAGGCGACGTGGAAGTCCTGCGTACCCTGTTCATGATCCGCTACGTAGACCTGGTCAAGGGCACCCTCGACAACCTGGTGACGCTGTCCATCACCCGCATTGACGACGATCGCCTGGCGATTCGTGAACGCCTGGAAGGGACGCTTGCACGGCTGGAAAAAGAAAGCCTGGTGACCCGCAACGGTGAGGAGTTCCTGTTTCTCACCAACGAAGAGCGCGACATCACACGCCAGATCAAGGCCACCGAGATTACCAGCAGCGATGAAAACAAGCTGCTGGCTGACATGATCTATCGCGACCGCCTGCGCGACCGTAACAAGTACCGCTATCCGCTGAACAAGACCGACTACAGCATCGGCCGCTATTTGGACGGTCATACCATCGACGGCCGCCTGCAAGGGCAGTTGCGCGTTGAGGTCGTATCGCCGCTGGATATCGACTATACACATCGCTACTCGGTACACAGCGGTGAGACTGGCTGCCTCCACCGCAGCGGCGAAGACGGTGGCCAAGTATTGATACGCCTGGGCGACAGCAAAGCTTTCTTCGATGACTTGCGCACCTACATCAAGACCGAGAAGTTTATTCGCCTCAACTCGGCCTCGGGAGACCGCAGCATTGAGCGCATCCTGACCGACCGCGGGCGCGAAAATCAGGAACGCCGCAAGCACCTGCTGGTATGGCTGGAAGAGAGGCTGCGGGACGCCGATATTTACGCCTTGGGCCAGAAGCTGGAATTGAACAACAGCCAGCTCGCCAGTCGCCTGGACGACGCCTGTCAGTACCTGTTGGAAAACACCTACACCAAACTGGGCTATCTGGAGGTGTTAACCTCGGACCCCATGCGCGAGCTGCTGGCGGTAATGACAGCCGACGACATCGGCCAGCAGGCCATCGATCTGGACGGCGAAGAGGGCAACCCCCAGGCGGTGCGTGAAGTTGAGCAGTACATCGGCCTGCACGGCAGCGAGCCGGTACCACTGAATCCACTGTTGGAGCGTTTTAGTAATCGGCCCTTTGGCTGGCCGGCAGACGAAACCCTGCTGGTATTGGGTCGTTTGTACGCTGCGGGTCGGCTTACATTCCACACGTCAGGCGCGGCGCTTGCCGGCAAGGAAGCGTTCGAGCTGCTCAACAACAGCCGTCGGCGCAGCGAGGTGCGCCTCCATAAAAAGCGCCAGACCGACGACGCCGTCCTGCGCCAGGTCCGCAACCTCACCAAGGATCTCTTTTCCAAGTTGGGGCCCACCGGCGAGGCCGAGCTGTATGCGTTCTATATTGAGCAGTTCAGCACCTGGAAAAAGGACCTGGAGGCCTACCGCAGCAAAACCGACGTTGGGCATTTTCCCGGGCGCGCCACCATCGACAGCACCCTTAAGGAGGTCGAACGCCTGCTGCGCATCGACGACAGCTTCGATTTTTTCAAGGCTGTGGCCGGCCGGCAGGAAGACCTGCTCGACCTCGAAGAGGACTACCGCGACCTCCACGAGTTCTTTACCAAACAGCTCACCATCTGGAACCAGCTACAGCAGGCGCTGAATCGCTTCGCGCCCAACCGTACGGCGCTGGAAAAAGACTCTGAAGCAAAAGCCGCGTTGGCCGAGCTGGATCGTATCTACGCCTCCGACGCGCCCTACGGCATGCTGCAGAAGGTCGCCGGGCTGATTCACACCGTCGACCAAACCAACACGCAGCTGCTGGAGCAGAAGCGTGAGAATGCGGTAGGGCTACTCGACAAGCGCATTGCCCGTGTGAGTGCCGAAATCGTTAAAAGCGGCATCGGCACGTCGGAGCTAAGTAATCGTCTGCTGCGCCCGCTGCAGCTGCTCAAACAGGATATCGACGCCACGGCCAATATCGCGCAGATCTATATGCTGCAGAGCGACACCGCCAATGACTGCGAGTTGGAAAGCCTCGACGAGCTCTATCGTGAGCAGCAGGCCGAAGCCGAACGCCAGCGGGCAGCAAGCCAGCAGGTAGGCAGTAGCACTGCCGACAATGGCGCTGCGAGCAATACCAATACCCAAGCAGACAGTACAAGTCAGCCCGAGCATGGCACCGCCGCGAAAGCGGGAAGCGGCCCGGCCACAAGCGTTGATGAAGTGCGCGAGCCTGCTACCGTTGCCGCACCCAAGCCGGTCACCAGCGTCAGCGTCAGCGAGGTACTAAGCCGCAGCCATGAAGGCGTGTATCTGGAAAGCCAGCAGGAAGTCGATGCGTTTCTGGACGCGCTGAGAAACGAGCTGGATGACGCCATTCGGGCGGATAAGCGCATTCGTCTGCGTTAAGCAACGCCCCCTATTGGTAGTTCCGCGTTTCAAGACGTGGAACAGCCCCGAACATCTTGCCGGCGAATCGGCAACGCGTGAGATCAGGAACAACCATGAACACCGCCAACATCAAAAAATACGCGCCCCGGGCACGGGTCGGTTTTATCAACGCCATGACCCGCCAGGCCGCGCTTTATGGCATTACCCCAGGCGCGCAGGGCGAGGGGCATATTGCCGAGGCCGAGGCGCGCGGCGATGTGCTGATTATCACCCTGCCGGACGGCCAGACCCTAAGCCTGCCCAGGGCCGAACAAGGCCCCCGCGATGCGCTGGCCCGCCGAGTAGAGCAGCAGGGCTTCACTCAGGCGATGGAGCAGGCCGCCTATAGCTGGTTCAACCGCTTGTGCGCCATCCGTTTTATGGAGCTGAAGGGCTATCTCGACCACGGCCGGCGGGTGCTGTCGCATCCTGATCGCGAGGGCGGCTTTCAGCTGCTGGACGACTGCCTGGAAGTAGACCTGCCGGGGCTCGACGCCGCCCGCGTGCGCGAACTCAAGCTCGACGGCACCCAGGATGAAACCCTCTACCGCGAGCTGCTGCTGGCCCAGTGCCGCGCGCTGCACACGGCCATGCCGTTTCTGTTTGAGCCGCTGGACGACGCAAGCGAATTGCTGCTGCCCCGCAACCTGACCAAAACCGACTCGCTGCTGCGCGAGCTGGTGGACGCCATTCCCGAGGAAGACTGGGCCGACGTTGAGGTCATCGGCTGGCTGTATCAGTTCTACATCGCCGACAAGAAAGACGACGTCATCGGCAAGGTGGTCAAAAGCGAAGACATTCCCGCGGCGACCCAGCTGTTCACCCCCCAACTGGATCGTCCAGTATCTGGTGCAGAACTCGTTGGGCCGCCAGTGGCTGCAGACCAACCCCGGCTCGCCCCTCAAGGGCCAGATGCCGTACTACATCGAGCCCGCCGAGCAGGAGCCCGAGGTGCAGGCCGAGCTGGATGCCCTCATCCCGGCCAACCTCGACCCCGAGGCGCTCAAGGTGCTGGACCCGGCCATGGGCTCCGGCCATATTCTGGTCGAAGCCTACAACGTGCTGAAGGCGATTTACGAAGAGCGCGGCTACCGCACCCGAGACATCCCCCGGCTGATTTTGCAGAACAACCTGTTCGGGCTGGACATCGACGACCGCGCCGCCCAGCTCGCCGGCTTTACCCTGATGATGAAAGCCCGCAAAGACGACCGCCGCATTTTCAGCCGCATGGGGGACGGGAAAGCCAGCCTCAACGTGATGGCGGTGCAGAGCACCCGGCACCTGAAGCTCAACGAGCTATGGCGCGATCTCAACCTCACCGGCGATTGGCACCAGGGGCAGTCCCAAAGCCTGTTCGAGAGCGAGCAGCAAGAGCTGTCCAGCAGCGTTAGCACCGATAACAACAGCACCTACAAGGCCATTGCCGACCTGATCGAGCGCTTTGCGGAAGCCAAAACCTTCGGCTCGCTGATCGAAGTACCGAGCGAGCTGGAAGCCCCGCTCAACATCCTGCGCCAGAAACTGGCCGAGCTTATCGACAGCGGCGACACCATGCAGAAAACCGCCGCCGGCCGGCTGCTGCCTATCGTTCATCAGGCGTGGGTGCTCGCCCAGCGCTATGACGCCGTGGTGGCGAATCCGCCGTATATGGGCAGTAAGGGCATGAACAAGGCGCTGAAGGACTACGCCAAAAAAGCCTACCCCAACAGCAAATCAGATCTGTTTGCGATCTTTATGGAGCATGCTTTTAGCCTGCTGGCACCGCAGGGCTATAACGCCCAGATCAATATGCAGTCGTGGATGTTTTTGTCCAGTTACGAAAAACTGCGCGACTGGCTGCTGGATAACACCACCATCATCACTATGGCGCACCTTGGCGGCAGGGCATTCGACAGCATCAGTGGCGAAGTGGTCTCGGCCACGGCGTTTGTCATGGAAAAAATCGCCAAGCCAGATTATCAGGGTGCATACCTACGCCTGGTGGAAGGAAAATCTGAAGCCGAGAAAATAAGTGCGCTGCAGGAAGCCATCCAGAACCGCGACTGCGGCTGGTTCTACGAAGCCAAGCCGGATGATTTCAAGAAGATTCCCCCCCTCTGTCAGCCTAGTTGTCCAGTTGGCAATTTTGCCTGAATCAACATCAGA
>JAKDRW010000068.1 GCA_030454225.1 Vreelandella subglaciescola
TCCGGCGCGCCAGGCCGAGGTGAAAAACTATGCCTATGAGCTGCTGATGGAGCTATACGACAACGAGGTGAAATACACCGAGTCGCTGTACGACGGCGTCGGACTGACCGAAGACGTCAAAAAGTTCCTGCACTACAACGCCAACAAGGCGCTGATGAATCTGGGCTTTGAAGCGCTTTTCCCCGAAAGCATGACCGACGTCGACCCGACCATCATGGCGGCACTGGCGCCGAACGCCGACGAGAATCACGACTTCTTCTCGGGCTCGGGTTCGTCCTACGTGATCGGCCGTGCAGAAGCCACCGAAGACGACGACTGGGCGTTCTGACCGGCTCCTGCCTGCTACGCTAGTCCTTTGAATACGCTTTTGGTGGCTGCCAAAAGCGTATTTTTTTGTTGCTCGGTGGGGCGTGTTGGTAATGATAAATATTGTCATTGGTTGAGAAAATGATAGGCTGTGGCGCAAACGTAAACCATTCTTATATCTTGGCCGTTCTCACCTGTTGCGCGGCTAATATATAAGCGATTTTGACCTCGCAGCGGAGATGTCTTTTGAGTATCCCTTTTCGTACGGCAGCGTATGGCTGGGTGATGGCCGGCAGTATGGCGCTGTTGCCTGCAAGCACGGCATTTGCCGCAGACAGTCAGGCATCAGACGGCGTCAAGGCCCAGCGCACCCAGGCCGCGCTGCAAGGCCAGATCGATCAGGCCGACAGCCAAACCCAGGGCGCGCTTACCGAGCTGCGCAAGCTTGAGGGGGAGACGCGCACGCTGCGCCACCAAAATGACAGGCGCACGCGCAAGCTTGCCGGGGAGGCCAGGCGTCAGCGTGAGTTGACAGCCGCGCTCGACACGCTTGAGCAGACCCGTAAAGCGCTGCCGCGTATCGAGGACGCCATGGCCCGCCAGCTGGAAGGCTTTATCAAGCAGGACATGCCGTTTCTTGAGCAGGAGCGTTTGGCGCGCGTGAAGCCAGGCGCCGACACGCTCGACAGCACGGCGCATATTCGCCAGCTGTTAAAAGCCTGGCGCATGGAGCTGGACTACGGCCGCGAAGTGGATAGATGGCGCGGGCGTTTGACGCAGGCCGACGGCGCTGAGCGCGACGTCGATTTTTTACGCCTGGGACGCATCGGCTGGTATTACCTGACGCCCGATGGCCGCAAGGGGGGGGTGTGGCAAACCGACACCCGCGAGTGGCAGCCGCTGGATGAAACCCAGCGTCGCGAAGTCCGCCACGGCTTGCAGATAGCCAACGACCAGCGCGCGCCGGAACTGCTGGCCGTGCCGCTGTCGATCAAGGTGGCCGATGCCGAGAACAGCCGTAAAGCGTCGGGAGGCGAACAATGAGACAGCCAGGATTTATCGCACGCGTAAGCGTCGTCGCGGCGCTGACGCTGCTGTTGGCTGGCGTTGCCAGCGCGCAACCCGAGCCGCCGGTCGATTCGCTGCGCCAGGCGCGGGAAAACGCCGAAACTTTTGATCAGCAGCGTTTGCTCGGGCTGCTTGAAGATCAACAGGCGCTTGAAAGCGCGCTGAAAAAAGCCCGCGAAGAGCACGTCCAGGCGGTTCGAGAAGACGCCGCGCTGCGCGTCGAGGCGTCGGCGCAGGCGCTCACTGCTGCCACGCTTGAAAGCCGCCAAAGCGAACAGGATGCGGCGTTTGCCGAGCTGCTTTCGGCGCTTTCGCGACACAGCACCGAGGTGCGCAACGCGCTGGGCGATGACAGCTGGCTGACGCTTGGCGATACGCCGCTGCCGCCGCGGCTGAATGATGCCACGGTGCTCGAACAGCGCCACCTGGAAGGCGTGGTCGATAGCCTGGCCGCGCTGACCCGCGCCACCGGGCAGGCAAGCCTAATGATGCTGCCCGTGGCCGATGCCGGGGGCAGCGTCAGCGAGCGCGAGGTGATCAGGCTCGGCGCTTTTACCGCCTTCACGCCAAAAGCGCTGCTGTCTTCGGGGAATGCCGCCGACCAGCTGGCGCTGCAGCCCGAGACGCCGCGCGAAGTCGCTAAGTGGCTGGCGCCCTATGCCAACGGCGAGAGCGCTACCCTGGCCGTCGATCCGTCCCAGGGCAGCGTGCTCAAGGCGCTGCAGCAGCGCCCCAGCCTGTGGCAGCGTTTTCATCAGGGCGGCTACGTCGGCTACGTGGTGGTGGCGCTGGGTGTTCTCGGGCTGCTGGTCGCGGTCTTGCAGTATGCGTATCTGCTGTGGGTCAGCGTCAAGGTAAGCCGCCAGCGGCGCTCGCCGGTACTGCAGCTGGATAACCCGCTGGGGCGCGTACTCTCGCGCTTTGAGCGGCTGGATAAACAGCAGGCCCCCGAAGCGCTGGAAGCCAGGCTGGATGAAGCCGTGCTGGCCGAACTGCCGCACCTCGAACGCGCTCAGCCGATGGTCAAACTGCTGGCGGCTATTGCCCCGCTGCTGGGGCTGTTGGGTACCGTTACCGGCATGATCGTGACGTTTCAGGCGATTACCGTGTTTGGCACCGGCGATCCCCAGCTAATGGCGGGCGGGATCAGCCAGGCGCTGGTGACCACGGTGCTGGGGCTGGTGACGGCGGTGCCGCTGTTGTTTGCGCAAACGGCGCTGTCGAGCCGCAGCCGCGTGCTGATACAGAGCATTGAAGGGCGCGCGAGTGCCGCGCTTGCCAGCCATCTGGAAACCCAGCATTACCCGGCCACGGCGGAGACTGAGCATGATCACGCTCCCGCTATGGCTTGAACCGGTCGAACGGCTGATCGATGCCGGTGGCATCGTGCTTTTGGTGTTGGCCTTTGTCGCGGTGCTGGTGTTCAGTATGGCGATTGAGCGCTTTTGGTTTTACCGGCTGAGCTGGCGCCCCGCGCGAAAGCGGCTGGTACACCGCTGGGCGGCGCGCAGCGATCATCACAGTTGGAGCGCGCGCACGCTGCGCTACGTCTGGGTGCAGGCGCTGATGGCGCGGCTACGCCGGCCGCTGCCGTGGCTCAAACTGCTGGTGGCGCTATGCCCGCTGCTGGGACTTCTGGGCACGGTGACCGGCATGATCAGCGTGTTTGACAGCCTCTCAATCAACGATACCGGGCAGGCGCGCGCGATGGCCGACGGGGTGGCGCGGGCGACGCTGCCCACGCTTACCGGGATGGCCATTGCCGTGGTCGGACTGTTGTTTATTAGTCGCCTTGAGCACGTGATTCGTCGCGAGGACCAGCGGCTTCACGACCGCCTGGCCCAGGCACTTGAGAACCGCACGCGGGAGAAACAGGATGCGTAGACGTCGCTCGCTGGAGGCTGACGCCGATAGCAATGAAGTTAACCTCACGCCGATGCTCGACGTGGTGTTCATCATGCTAATTTTCTTTATTGTCACCACCAGCTTTATCAAGGAAAGCGGGGTCGAGATCGAGCGCCCCGAATCGAGTGCGGCAAGCCCGCGCCCCGATACCCAGGTGCTGGTGGCGCTGACGCCGGAAGGTGCGGTGTGGGTAGACGGCGACCCCGTTGATGCCCACCGCGTCGGGCAAAAGGTCGCCGGGATGGTCAGCGACGACGGCGGCGTAGTCATTCAAGCCGACCGCGACTCAACCACCGGCCTGCTGATCGAGGTGATGGACCAGCTTAAACAGGCCGGCGTTGAGCAGGTTGCCGTTGCGGCCCGCCGGGAGACGTCATGATTCGTCGCGCTGTGGCGCTATTGGGCGGCATGGCGCTGGCGCTGGGGCTTTTTTGGCTGTTGGCGCTGTTGGTGGTGCCGCCGCACGCCGAAGCCGAAAAGTCCGTTCAGGAGATGACATTGTCGGTGGTCAAGGCGCCCCAGAGCGCCCCGGCACCCGCCGAGACGTCGCCCGCGCCGGTGGAAAGCGTAACACCGCCGCCGCCCGCACCGGCGCCGCCATCCGCTGAAAGCAGTGCAATTACGCTGCCCGACGCCGAACTCCCCGACGCGCCCGCCGAAACCGTGGCGCTCGAGAGCAGGCTGCCCGAGCTGACCGAGGCCAAGCCCCGGCCTTCCCCGAAGCCCAAGCCCGAACCAGCCCCCGAGCCGGTGGCCAAGGCTAGCCCCGCGCCAAGCGCCCCTTCTTCCCGCCGCGAGGCCAGCGCTGAGCCTGCGGCAGAGCCCGCCAAGCCGACGTCCACCGAGCCGGTCGACGTGGGCCAGGCCACCCCCACCAGCCGCGTCAATCCGGTGTACCCGTCGCGCGCCCAGCGTCGCGGGATGGAAGGCTTTGTCGAGGTGCGGTTTATTATTCGCCGCGACGGCAGCGTGAAGGCCGGGTCAATCGATGTTACCCGTGCCAAACCGCGACGGATGTTTGATAAAGCGGCGCGCAAAGCCGTTGCGCAGTGGCAGTTTGAGCCGAGCGATCAGCGCCGTCGCGCCACGCAGCGCATCCAGTTCAAGTTGAGGTAGCCATGCAGCGACACGCGTCAGGCCAGTTGTTAAACCTAGTGTCAGGGCTTTTATGCGCGGCACTGCTGTGGGCGGCAAGCGGTGCCGTAGTGGCCGCACCGGCGCTTTCCGGCGCGATTATTCGCGATCTTAACGCCGCCGAGAAGGCGCTCGAGCAGGGCCGGGAGGAGCACGTTATTGCGCATGGCGGTGGCCAGGCCAGGCGGCTTTCCACCGGCAACGCGGGCGACCGCTACGCCAGCGCGCTGTATCGCCAGCTGGTGGCCGGCGCGCTGGCTCAGCAGCAGCATTACGCCGACGCCGCCAGTCAGCTGGCCAAGGCGCGACAGACCGTCGAGGCGGGCAGCGCGCAAGCCAGGCGTTGGCTACGCGAAGAGGCCCAGCTGCACCACGCCGCCGGGCAGTATGATCTCGCGATTACCCGGCTGAGCCAGTGGCTTAACACCAGTGCGGACGATGGCGACAGTCAGCGTGAGCGCTGGCGTCTCGTCGGTTGGCTGGCGCGTGCCGAGCGCTGGGAAGACGCTGCCGCGCAGCTGGACGCAGCGCGCGAACACGGCGAGCCGACCAACGCCGGGCAGCGCGAGCTGGCGTTGGCGGTAGATATTAACGCTGGGCGCATGCACAAGGCGCTGGACGGGTTGGTGGCAGAATTAAACGCCGACAGCGACGCGGCGGCCTGGCGCAAGGCCGCCGGCGTTGCCCAGCGTGCCGGCCAGCCGGGCGTGGCCGCCGGCATTT
>JAKDRW010000026.1 GCA_030454225.1 Vreelandella subglaciescola
TCTCCGAGTGATCATACACCCAAAACCAGCTGGCCAAATTCACTATGCCACTACAAGTAGCTCGTCGAGCATGGTGGGAAGGCCCGGCCAGCGGGCGGTGTCGAGGTTGGCCAGAAACACCAGGTGATCAAGGCGCAGGGCCGGGGAGTGACGCAGCGCGGCCAGTTTGCCGTCGTGGCTTAGCGTGCGCCGTAGGGACGGCAGCTCGCCGCGGGTCAACGGGCGCAGCCGGCAGCGCCTGACGAGCCGGGCGCAGGACTTGGTGCCACATAGCCCGGCCATACGGCACAGGCCAGACTGCTTGTGTGTCAGCCACTGGGCCAGCTGTTCCGCCGTCCAGCCTTCCCGGGTGCCGCGTTCGACCAGCAGAATCAGCAGCAGCGGCGAGCTTTCCGCCAGCTCCCGCGCGGCGTCAAGCCGGCCGCACGCCTGCGCCAGCTCGATGCCCAAAAAGGGTGCCCAGTTCATTACGGCACGCACGGCGGCCGGCATGCCGTCCAGCAGCTCGTCGCCTTGCAGCGCCTGAAGCATGTCCCATGCTATACCCGGCGAAGACAAGAAATCGCCCCGGGCCAGCGGCTCGCCGTCTTGCAGGCTCTGCCAGGCCAAGGGCGTGGTTGAGCGCCAGGCGGCAACGTGCAGCGTGAGCGGATAGCCTACGGCTCGCGAGACATCCAGTGTTCTCATGCGCGGCGTTTGCCGCTGGCGGGCGGGCGTCGTGCGCGCTCGTCGTGTCAGCCAGGCTGTCAGCCCGGTGGCTGCTTGTCTGGTGGTGGTCAGCATGGTGGTTGTCGGCCTCGTCCCGTTCCGTATGGAGTCATCAGCGCCGCGCTTTGCGGCACCCATCAGGATATCATCGAGGTGCGGCATTCTGTGTCGCATTGTGCTAGCGCGATGCGCAAAAGGTCGTCACTGTAGGTGGCAGAGTGGCCGTCTCTCGGGCCAGCAGATGCGCCCGGCGCTGCCACAAAGTGGCCAGCGCTGGTGACGTACGTTCGACGGCGTGATACGCCCACAGCGCTGCCGGGTGGATATCCTGCGGGGTCTCGGTATGCGGTGCCGGGTGGTTGGCCAGCCAGCGGTACACTCTGCGCGCGCTCTGGCCATGGCAGATGGGAAACAGAACCGCATCCGGCGGTAGCGCGATGTCCAGTGCCAGCAACACGACGTTGACCTCGTGATCACAGGCCAGGTGCCAGCAGTGAGCATCGCTGACCAGCGGTGCCGTCAAGTGCCCGGCCAGGCAGTGCCATAGCAGGTGCGCCTGCAGAAACTGACGTGCTTCGTCGGTCAGCGTGGCGCTATGGGCAGGGCAAAAGAAAAGGTGACGTCCGTCGGTGCTGGCGGTAAAGCCTGCAACGCCTTCCAGCGGCGTTAGCGCCAGGCATTCGATCATCTCAGCCAGTGTCGGGGCGCGATGTACCCACTGCGCGCGATCGTCATGCCACTTGGCAAGCTCCCGACGTCCCAGTGAAGACAGCGGCGCTTCGGCAGGGACGGCAGGCGGCTTGAAAGAAACGGTGTCAGACATGCGATGAAAGCCTCCAGGTGCGTGGAGGATGTATCATGCATGGCTAATGCGACATGGTGAGTCGTATGTTGGTGTGATGGTGTTTTTTAGCGTGGTTATTTTGCACTGGATATTCCAGACTCAGGCTAGCGATCACAACAGCCAGGAAAGTACCGATATATGCGCGTCTTATCATCCTGCTTACATAAACACTGGCGGCTGTTACTCGGCACGTTGGTAGCGGCTGGGGTCTTGGTGGGCTGGCAGCTATTGCCAGCGGGGTCGGCGGGTATGCTGTTCTGGCCGCTGTGGATGGCAACTGCCCAAGTGGTATTTGTGGGTGCGCTTGAGTCAGCCAAGCTGCGGCGTCATGCTTGGCTGGGGCAGTATATAAAGCGGGAGTCCCCCTGGCGTCGCCTGCTTGGGGGCGGCGCTTTTATGGCAGTCCGAGCTCAATTAACGAGTATTTTACTGGCGCTGGTATTGCTGGTGGGATTGCGCCGACTGAATGAAGTCGATATGGCCTTGCTGTTGTTGGCTACAGGGCTGTTTGGGGCGTGTCAGCGCCGTCTAAATATGCAATTTTGGCCGCATATCATTGAAGCGTATCGCCCAGCGCTGGTGCGGCGCTTTAGCATGCTATGCATAGCAGCCTTGTTGTCGCTGGGGTTTATGCTGAGCCGGCTATGGCAGCCCCAGCCTTATTTAGTAGATACCGCTTGGCAGTCGGTAGTGCAGGCGCATATCCCGGCGGATACCGGTCAGACTTTGCTGGGCAGTTTCGAGCGGCTGGCCAGCGCTTTTGAGCTCACTGGTTTTTGGTTGATGCAAAATGCGTTGGCTCGTTTTGATCTTAATCATGGTGTCGCAGTGCTTGCCTGGGCAATATTGCTGCTGATGCAGGCGACGCTAGCTTGGTCATTTGCACGATTGTTGGCGGGGGTAGCGGCGTTACGCCACCATGTCAGCGGGCGTGGCAAACGCGATATTAGCCGCTGAATTTAGAGAGTGACGCGATATGACACAGTCTGCAGCTTCTTTTTCAGCTTTTAACGTAGCTGGGTGGCGGCACCCGCGTTATGGAATATTTTTGGCGCTGATGCTGCTGACAATATTGCTGGCAGTGGGCTTGGGGCATAACGGCATGCGCCAAAGCGACAATGAGGCGGTAAGGTTTATCGTTCATGGCGAGCCCATGGTGCTGGATGCTACCGAGCAGGCCGAGTTGCAAGGCGTTTTGGGTCAGCGGTTGAATGAACTTGAGAGTACTCTGAAGGGCAGCACGCAGGAGTGGCAGGATGCGGCGCTGGGAGCGCTTGAAGCTGATTATCATATGGCGGTGGATGAGTATCTTGATTGGTATTTTTCTGCAACCGCGACTTATACCCGACTGGGCATTGCGTTGACAGGAGATCTGGATGAGTGGATGCATGAACAGCTGAAAGAGCGTCTCATCTGCAAGGTTGCTCTTGAAACTTCTTTATCAGAGATGAACCGGCAGCATCATGCCATCTTGACAAACGCAGAGCAGCTATGGCGGCAGAATATCCTGGTTGATTTGCAAGAGCGCTATGCGCCCAAGAGTGGCGGAGCGCCCGAAAGCGAATCCACGGAAGACGATGTCTTATCTACTATAAATCTGGACCAGATAATTCAACGCGCACAGAGCCAGCCAGACATATCGACTGCGCTACAGCCGCATAGCGCCAGCGTGCCGGTAACTCTTGCCACAGGTTTTTCGGCCAAGCGGTTGGTAACTGGAAAGGCCATGAGGCGTGCGCATCATCAGCTGGCTAAATTTGCCGCTAGAATTGGTGTGCAAACCACGCGTTCCGCAGCCGCGGGAGCCGGTACGTCTGTGGTTGCTACACCCATTGTCGGTATCGTAGTGACGAGTGTGGGCATAGCAGCGACAGTCGGCACCGAATACATTTCGCTTCAGCGTGCAGAGAGAAAGCATCGTCCGGCCATGGAGGCCGAGCTGCACGAGAGCTGGGGGGCGTTGGAAGCGCAGATACGGCGGGCATTTCAGGAACAAGAGCAGGCCCGGGCCAAGGTGCTTCGGGAACACTTGGAGCAACAGGCCGAGCAGGCCAGAAAGAAAAGCGATTTGCCAGAAACGTATCGAATTTTAGGTTAGTTGGGGTTCTGCCGGCTTTGGCAGCAGGGTTGGCAGCCCCAGTGAGATATGCTGCTACGTCAGAAAAAGTTTGAAGCGAAGCCTTCCTGGGCGGCATGGCTGCTGAGCGTGTGCCATATCAATCTGAAGCGTTTTTGGTACGTTCCAGTGTACGGGGCAGTGTGAAGCAGGTTGCCACCGTGGGTGCTCGCGTCGCCATACGCTACCCAGTGTATGGCGGCTGGGGTAGTCTCGTTTCATGGGGCTGGCACAAACAAGGAAGCATGACATGAAGCCATGGCAACACATTGTGGGAACCGTTTGGATGACCGGCCTGCTGGCGCTGCCGCTACCGATATGGGCAGCCAGTGAAATCGAGCCGATAGATACCGCCATTGATCAGCCCAAGGTGTTTGACGTGCTGGGCAAGGCAGCCGGCTATTTTGATGAGCTGCAAACGTTACCTGATAGCCACTGGATCAAGCGCGACAAGGCCAGCGCCGAAAGCGATATCGACAAGCTGGTAGAGGACGCCATCAGCGTGCTTGACGTGCCGGGGCTTGCTGCTATGCGTGTGCGCTATCGTGAGGTGGAAGACAGCATTGGCAAGGAAAACGATCGACTGGCCGAGCTGCGGCAAAAGCGCATGCTGGCACCTGACAGCGATGCCGGCATGCTGACCAAGCTGACCCCCACTGACACTCTGAAAGGCTTTACCGCCAAGACCCGCGGCGACTACGACTTGCTCATTGATGCCAGTGAAGAGAGCCTTGAAGCCTACCGTAGTTGAACTGTTGGATATGCGCTGTGCCATGTCTCAGGCGCTGAGCGAGCTGGGCATGACCATGCCGCCTGATCAGCTGGAGCTGTGGCTGAGCTCGGCTATTGGTGAAGACGTGATTTCCATGGGCGTGGTGTTTGACAGTGTGCGTCAGGTGACCCTGCGGCTGGAGGAGTTGACTCAGGCCAACGGTGAGAACCTGGCATTTGCCAAGCGCTATTACGGCATGCTGGTCGTGCTGCACAAGCTGATCGTACATATGCAGGAACGCTTTATTGCCAAAATCGATGATGACATTTTGCCCCGGCTGGCGGCCTTTGATAAAGAAGCCGATACGCTAATTGCCCAGTCCCGGCAGCTGATGCAAGCGCAAGGCAATACGGCGACGCTGCAGCAAAATATTGACGCCAACCGTCTGACCAAACGAGCCATCGCGCTGTACGAGCGTATTGTCAACAGCCAACGACAGAAGGTCAGCCAGGCGCTTTCCGTCAGCCGACGTGAAGAGGAAGTCGCGGTCAACACCTATCGCACCGTGGCGCTGAGCGCCGGTGTTGCGACGTTGATCCGCGACGGCGTCAACACCTTTGAAACGCTGTCTCAGCTGCAGGTGCCCGATGCTGCGGAGTTTCAAAATGCCGAAATTCGGAAGAGTTTCGCAAGCTGACCGAACGCATGGAGGGCAGTGAATAGGGCACCAGTGGTGTTGTTGCCGTGACGATGCTTGTTGCGACACCCTATGTCGCATACCGCGGGTAGGCTGGGGTGACTTACCGCTACCGGATAGCACGGGGAGGGACGGCATGGAAACATTAACGCTGGACAGCAGCGGCGGCACGGCACTGTTTGGCCCCTGCGGTAACGCCGATGACGGCCGGCGGCTGGTTCTTAACGACTCGCGTCTGCGAGCGCTTGACGTGCACGGCGACCGGCAGCTGGAGGTGATTGACCTGAGCGGCTGCCGTACTGATGCCTGCCTGCATTTACAGCTAAGCGAGCTGCCTGTGCTGCGCCGGGTGTACCTGCCCGCCGGGGGCGAGGGCGCCGTGGTGCACCTGTTTGCGCTGACGCTGCCGCCAACCCTTGAGATCCACGGAGCCGTGGCCGAGCTCGACGCCGACTGGCAGGCGGGCACCTTTAGCGTGCGTGCCCAGCAACGCGCGTGGCCAAGCGCGCGGCTACTGGGTCAGGATGCGCTGGCCGAAGACCTTGCGCCAAACGCCGGCACCGAGGGCAGCCTGGCGGTAGTGATGAACCCGCGGGTGCTGCCCGCCGAGCTAACGCTTGCCGGCGATATGCAATGGCTGGTGGCCAACGCCGCGCGGGTAACGCGCTGCACGGTGGCAGGCCCGCCCCGGGTGCGGCTGGACGATGCGGTAAGCCTTGAGGCGCTAACGCTTAGCGGCGCCGGCAAGGTAGAAGTACGCCGCGCCGCAGCGCTTGAGTACGCCGAGGCGCTGAGCGGCGAGCCAGCTTTGGCCAAGCAAGAGACCGCAGAGGCTGAAGAAGAGAAAAAGTACGGCACTGGCGGCCGGCTGACGCTGCACGGCAATACGCCGGCGCTGTCGCTCACCGGCGGCTGGGGCCGCGTGCGGCTGCATACGCCCAACTTGGCGCGGCTGGCGCTTGAGCACGCCGACCGGCTGGCGCTGCACTACTGCCGCTATCTGGAAGATGTCTCGCTGCCGGATGACCAAGAGGTGGACTGCTACGGCAGCGTGCCGGCACCGCTGCTGCACCGGGCTCGGTTTGTCATCGACGAGGCCACGCTTGGCCAAACACTCACCCGGGTGGAAGACGGCGAAACCGACCTGCTGGACGGTGTGCTGGACGCCATGTCGCGAGGGGAGACGCCCCACGCGGTGTTTCATAGCCTGGCCTCGCTGCGCCGGCTGGCCGAAAAGGGCGTTGACCCCGAACGCCTGTGGCAGTGCCGCCGTACCCTGAGCGCGAATCAATGCCGCAGCTCGCGCAAGCGCAAGCAGCCCGGCCTGGCGGAGGCGCACTACCAGCACGCCGATGCCCGCTGGCACTGGACATTCCCCGACGACCGGCAAGACGAAGGCCTGCGCGACGATCTGCATCTGTGGGCGATATGCGCGCCGCACAGCGAAGCCGCACGCCGCTACGGCGTGACGCTGCGCAAGGCGGTGTACTCTAAAAAAGGGCGTCTGGACCAGGATAAGCTGGTGCAGATACTGCGCCTGGCCACCGCCGAATCGGCGCCTCAGGCCATTGCCGAGCTGGCGCTGAGCGTACTGGCCAAACGTTACGGCAACGACACCCTGCCCGGCGTGAACCTCGCGCGGGAGCACGAGGGCATCGTCGGCTATCTGCCGCGGCTGCTAAGCGTGCCCGGCATTAGCGAGGCCGAGCACCAAGCGGTGCTGTGCGCCACGCTGGAGATGACCTCCGGTGACGATCTTGCACAGCGGGCCGAGCAACTGCTTCGCCTGGCACCGGGGCAAACCCGTGCGCTGCTGATGACGCTTTCCCGCCAGCCGGACACCTGGCTAAGCCGCTACCTTGACGATACGGCATACCTGCCGCTGCCTGCGTTCATGCGTCCGCGCAGCGGCGTATCGGCGCAAGAGGCCCGGCAGATCCAGGCCGTCCGCCAGACGCTGATGCAGCTGGCACTGATGCCGTCGTCCGCCGCTCAAGCCTGAGCTGCCCGCTGCTCTTAGCCCTTGTTTTTGAGCGCTTGCTCTTGGCTCTTGCCTCTTGCCTCTATCCTTGCCTTTACTCCCGTCAGGAGAACCGCCTATGTACGCCACGCCAGATAATGCCATGACGCTGCTGACCCACCAGGTGCGCCAGCTTCATGCGCACCCGGAGCAGGCAGCGGAGCTTCCGCCGGTGATGCTGTGGGGCGCGCCGGGGGTGGGCAAAAGCTCGATTGTGCGCGAGGTGACCGAGCGCGAAGGCATCGACTTTATCGATATCCGCCTGGCCCAGCGCGAGCCGGTGGATCTGCGCGGCCTGCCGGTGCCCGACCGCGAACGCGGCGTGGTGGACTGGCTGCTGGCCGGCGAATGGCCGCGCGACCCGGACAGCCGCGGCATTATTCTGTTTGATGAGCTCACCGCGGCGGATCGCAGCCTGCAGGTAGCCGCCTACGAGCTGATTCTGGATCGTCGGCTGGGAGATTTATACCGTTTACCGCCGGGCTGGTTGGTGGTGGGAGCGGGCAACCGCCAGGCCGACCGCGCCGTGGCCCAGTCGTTTTCCAGCGCGCTGGCCAACCGCTTTTGCCACCTGAACCTGGCGCCGGATCTGAACGGCTGGACGAGCTGGGCGCGCGGCCAAGGGCTGCATTCCGACGTGATCGCCTTTTTGCGCTTTCGCCCGGAGTGCTTTTTTGACATGGAAGGCTCGCTGGAGCAGGGCTGGCCCAGCCCGCGCAGCTGGACGCGGGTGGCGCAGTCGCTGTCACGCGGTGATGCGCTGCCCGCCGAGGTGCAGGCGCTGACCGTTTGCGGCCTGGTGGGCGAAGGCCCGGGCACCGAGTTTTTGGCGTTCCGCGAGTGGGCGCTCAAGCTCCCCGATATTCCCGCGATGCTCGATGGGCAGGCGCCGATCAGCATCCCCGAGCGCGCCGATCAGCGCTACGCCTTCTGCGCGGGGCTGGCCCACACGCTATGGAAGGGGCAGGACGACAGCGCTGCGACCGCGGCCCCCATGCAGCGCCGGCTGGCGCGCTTTTTTGCCATCAGTCGCGAGCTTACCGCCGATTTTGCCACGCTGTGCCTGCTCGATGCCCTGCAAGGGCCGGATGACGACGCCACCCAGCGGCGCACGCTAGCGCTGCTGAGCCATGCCGACTTTGCCGCCTGGAGCGAGCAGCACGGCGCGGTGTTTCAGCAGCACCTGAGCGAACGTATGGCTGCCGATGCCTCGGCACTCGCCGCCCAGGAAGATTTGCTCAATGGCTAGCCCGAGCGCCGCCGATCAGCGGCTAAAGCGCCAGATTCAGCAGCGCTGCGAAGACGACCGCGCCTGGCTGCTCACCAGCCAGCCGTTTACCGCCAAGCTGCTGATGCAGCTGCGTTTGGTGGCGGTGGTGGACGACCGCCTGCCCACCGCGGGCACCGACGGCGAGAGTATTTTCTTCAACGCAGGCTTTATGGCCTCGCGCAGCGACGCCGACCGGCGCTTTATTCTCGCCCATGAAGTGTGGCACTGCGCGCTGGGGCACCACCGCCGGGAGCTTGGCCGCGAGCTTACGCGCTGGAACCACGCCTGCGACTACGAGGTCAACGCGCTGCTAAAACAGGCGCTGGGCCATTGCCCCCAGGACGCGCTGTATCGCAAAGCCTTTGTCGGCCAGTCGGCCGAGCAGATCTACGCCCGGCTGCCCGCCGGCACCGCGCCGCCCGGGCAAACCCTCGACGTTCACCAGCCGGCCGCCGTGCCCGGCACCCCGGGGCAGGTGCACGACCCGGACTTTACCCCCCAGCAGGCCAGCGAGCACAGCGCCCGCCAGTGGCGTCAGCGGCTGGTCGCCACCGCCCAGCAGATAGAGCGCGAATACGGCCGCGGCAGCCTGCCCGGCAGCGTGCAGCGCTTAATCGATCGCCTGCGCCGGCCCACGGTGCCCTGGCAGCAGGTGCTGGCGCAGTTTATTCACACCACGCTAAGCGGCAGCCGCCAATGGACACCGCCGTCGCGCCGCCACGTTCATCAGGGGCTCTACCTGCCCAGCCAACGCAGCCAAATGCTGTCGCTGGCGGTCGCCATCGACACCAGCGGCAGCTGCCAAGACGTACTGCCCGATTTTTTAAGCGAACTGGCGGGCATCCTCGGCGCCTGCGACCGGGTACAGCTCGACGTGCTGGCGTTTGACGCCCGCATCACCCAGCGCCAGACGTTTAACGAAGGCGAACTCTACCGGCTAACGCAGATCGAATGGCGCGGCGGTGGCGGGAGCGACATCCGCCCGGTATTCACCGCTCTGGAGCAAGACGCCCCGCCCGACGTTCTGCTCGCCCTGACCGATGGTCACATCGCCGTACCCAACACGCCGCCGGGCTACCCGGTGCTCTGGTGCCTACCCGAAAGCGGCTGCAGGCCGGTGGAGTGGGGCACCCAGTTGCGGATCGGCGGCTAGACAAGGCGCATCCAGGTCAGATACTCCAATCCCGGGTCTTTCCAACGGCTGGCAAGAGGGTGGGAGACCTCATGCCCTGTTTGCTGGTAAAATTGTTCGAGCCATTTACCTTTTCCGACTCGTTATATTCCCAGACACCTCTTGCGGTAGTGCCATGTCTTCGCCTTCCTCTGCTTTGTATTACGATTCTGATCTTATTGGCGGGCCGCGATGATGCGCGAAAGCCGTATCATCGCCGAGCTTATGCTGGCTGACGTTGATGATGACGCCTGGGGGCGATCATCGAGGATAACTGCTTGCAAAAAGCGCGTCCGGCAACGGCCAGACGTATCGCCCAGGCGATACGCAAGCGTCTGGAACGGCTACCGCCGCCGTTTTGGCAGGCGCTGCGCGATGGTGATGAGCTGCTAGGCACGCAAATTGCTTTCTGTGCCGCGCTGGCGCGTAATCTGTTGCTGCTGGAGTTTATCGAAGACGTGGTTGCCGATGCGTTTGTGGTGCAGGCTGAGACGCTGGCGCCCTGGCAGTAGGAGGAGTTTCTTGACCAGCGTCAGCGACGTGCTAGGTGTATGGTCCCGGGAAGTAGTGGCCTGGGGCATCATGAAAGCGTTCCGGTTCAACTGCCCATCGGTCGAGTATAAAGCCGATGGGCGACCGTCCCTTCAGTGAGCGTAGCGGACGAGCGCTGTTATAAGCCCACAGGTAGGCTTTCAGGTGCGAAGACAGCTCGTCCAGCGTGGCGTAGTGAAAGTGACGAATAGTCACCTCCTTGAGCGTGCGATTCATGCGCTCGACCTGCCCATTGGTCCATGGATGGAAGGGGCGTGTTAAACGATGTTCGATACCATGCCGATGGCAAATGACGTCGAACGGATGTGGTTTGTAGTGTTCTGTGCCGGGCCGCTTGGTGAACTGCACGCCATTGTCGGTCAGCACGGTGTGAACCCGGTACGGTAGCTGTTGCAGCGTGTCGTCGAGGAACTCAGCCGCCTGCTTCCGCTGTGCCTGACGATACAGCCGGGCATGGACAAACTTGGATGTTCTGTCGACGGCCACGAACAGATGGGCTTTGCCTTCTCCGGTACGCACCTCACAAATATCCAGGTGCAGATAGCCAATTGGGTAATGCCTGAAGGCTGACTTGCCGGGCTTCCTGGCAATCGGGCGCGGTATCCGGCTGATACCGTGGCGCTGATACAGACGATGTAGGCTCGAACGCGTCAGGTGAGGAATGAAGCGCTGCAGGGCAAAGCAGCAGTCATCCAGAGGCAGCCAGGTGGTGCGCCGGAAAGTGACGGCGGCGGCCTCCTCTGTAGTGGTCAAGTGTTTTTGGCCACCCAGCTACGGATCGACGGCTGAACAAGGCGCACGATGTTTGGCTTGCTTAGGTGCGCGGGTTAAAATTTGAGCTCTACGATGCCACTCGCGCGGGTAAGCGGATTCGATTGAGGTGAGTATTTCTTGACAATATGGTATCGACTCACCAATCACGTCCCGTGTCCTAGGACAAGGGACGTGGAAAATGGTGGGGATATGAAAAGTCAAGACATTGGCCTGCTGCTGAAACTAATCGCTCTCCGGCGGGGAGAGGACGACTTCGCCCATAGCGCCAGCAAAGGGGCCAGTGGGATTCCCGATGACTGGATGGATTGGGTGCTGGACGACGCTGAGCCTGGCCTGCCCCGGGAATATTTGCCGGGGCCCGGTGATGATCGCCTGCACGCCTGCTATAGCGTAAGAGCCTTGGGTGAGACCACCGGTATCAGCAAGAGCCAGGTGAGCCTGGCCCTGCAGCGCTGTCTGGAAGTAGGCTTGGTTCGCAAGGACCGCAAGACCGGCGTGCCGCGAGCGAATGCTCGCGCTTTGTTCAACTTCATCGTGCATGGCGTACGCTATGTGTTTCCGGCCAAGCCCGGCGAAATCACCCGCGGCATTGCCACCACGTTCGCCGCGCCCGTGCTGGAGGGCCAGCTGTACAGTTCGGGCGAATTGCTGATGGTATGGCCGGATGCCCGGGGTAACAGCAAAGGCCAGGCGATCGAGCCTCTGTTCAAAAGCGTGCCTTTTGCGGTGCGTCGTGACCCTGAACTGTACGCCATGCTGGCCCTGGTCGACGCTATTCGACTGGGGCACCCCCGCGAGAGCAAATTTGCTGCCGAGCGGCTGGCCACGTATCTGGAGTAATCAATGAGTCTATTCGACGATCAGCGGGCCATGCTGCGTCAGGTGGCCGAGGCCCTCGGTGCCGAGCTTCGCGACCAGGTAGCTTTCGTCGGCGGTTGCACAACCGGGCTGCTGCTTACCGATGCGTTCACACGTGAGCAGGTACGTAGCACTGACGACGTGGATTTGATTATCAGCGTCGTAAGCTATATTGACCTTCAGCGTTTCAAGGAGGTGCTGAAGGTAAACGGGTTCAACGAGCCTTCATCGATGGACGAGGAGATGCCCATCTGTGCCATGAAACTGGGGGAGCTACGCGTCGACCTGATGCCGGACCACGCCCAGGTGCTGGGTTTCAGTAACCACTGGTACCCCTTGGCGCTGCAAACGGCAGAGCCCATCTCGTTGGGCGGGGATCCCTCCATTCGCGTGGTCACACCGCCTCTGTTCGTCGCCACCAAGCTGGAAGCCTACAAAGGGCGTGGTGAGGGCGATCCTTTGTCGAGCCATGACATTGAAGACATTCTCAATCTTGTGGATGGCCGCCCTGAGCTGCTCGGTGAGATACGGTGCGCCGACAGCGCCCTTCAGGGTTATATCGCCACTGAGATGGCTCAGTTGCTGAGCAATGATGATTTTGAATATGCAGTACAAAGCCAGGCCCAGGACCCAGATCGAGAGGCGCTGATCTTCGAGCGCCTGGACACCTTGGCCGAGGAGAGAGGCTGATGCAGGCCAGCTGGTTCAGCCGGCAAGGCGGCGAGCGAACAAGCAACAGTGATGCCGCTGCCGTGGGACAGCAAGACCAGTGTCTTCTTGCGGTGCTGGTTGACGGTGCAGAAAAAGGGCCTCGGGGAGCGGAGTTGGCACGGCACTGGGCCGATGTCGTATTGCAAGCGCTGAGTGGGGCACCGGCTCGTTCACCTGTGGCAATTCATGCTGACCTAAAGCAGGAGCAGGCCCAGCTCCGACACAGATTTCTCCGCGATATTGCCAGCTACTGCATGGTCAGCCTCGACCTGGAGACACTGGCAGTCCAGGTCTGGCACTGCGGCGACTGCCGGGTAGGATTGCTACACCGAGCCGAAACTCGCTGGCTGACCACACCGCATATTTTGGCACGGCAGCCCGGCCTCTCGCCCCCTAACTCGGGCGAAGAACAGGATCGTCATGAGCAGCAGCTTACCCGGTGTTTGAACGCTAAGCGCTTTAGTGCTCTCGAGTACCACGTTTTCTCGCTGCAGTGGGGTCAGGCGCTGTTGCTAAGCACTGATGGCTACTGGCAGGAGCATCTTGATGCGGGTATATCACGGCACTTCCTGCGGGACGATGCCAGCCTTCTAACTTTGCCAGTCATGCCCGAACAGTTTGATCATATCGATCAAACGTCGGATGCTGACAACCTCAGGCATGTTCAGTTTTCATCAGCCACTACCAGGAGAAGCTGAGAAAGATCGGCGTCATGGAGCCCCCATGTGATTCGGCACTTGCTGCGCGAAATCTTCTACGAAGTCGCGAGAATGATTCGGGCTCAAGTGAGCGTAGTGCTCTATGGTGGTTTGAATATCGCTGTGCGCCATCAATTTCGAAACAGAGAGTAGGTCAGCACCATTCATTATCAGCTGGCTGGCAAAATTATGTCGGAGGCTGTAAAGCACCAGGTCATTGGGTAAGCCGGCTAGCTGTCGAATGCGCGCCCACGGTTTTTGCATGGCAGTGCTGTCGAGTCGCTGCCCGGTTCTCGGGCTCGGAAAAGCTAGCCCAGTGGGTGGCCTGCCTTGCTGTTGATGCCAGCGGGATAAAATCTCCGCCGCTACGCTGGATAGCGGAAAGCTCATGGGGTGAGGGTGGTGGTGCGCCGTTTTTTCGATCGTTTTGCGGATGCTGGCCTTGCCCGAGTGCCAGATTACATGCTCCCACCGCAGGCCGGTAATGTCACCGGGGCGAAAACCCGTGTAATACATGATAAGCACCCAAGGCACGACATGGTCGACGTAGTGCAGTGAGTCGAACTCGGGCAGATATGCTTTGCCGTGTAGGCGGCTGCTGCGGCGTTGCTCGCGTTTTTCCTGCTGGTAGGCTTCCAGGCCTGCAAACAGCGCTTCGACTTCGGCCGGGTCAAGGTAGCGACGCTGGCTTGCCAGCTTGCTGAGCTCTTCCTCGCTTGGTGCGGGGCGCTGCAGCTTGATTCCGGCCAGGGGATTAGAAAGAATAACATCGCGTGAGGCAGCGTGTGTCAAAAGGGCGTGCAGGGCATCATAGGAACGTTTGAGTGTGCCGAATGCACGTGGTTTCTCAACGCTCTCCTGTACGGCCTGCCATTTTTCCACATCGGCGCGTGAGAGAGTGCTCATGGGCTTATCAAGCCATTCGGGGAAGTCTTTTCGTATTCGACGTAGAGTGCCAGCGCCATCCTTGCGTCTATTCTGGACGGCGGTGTACGGTCCTTCCAGGTAGGCATGCAAGGTCTGTTCTTGCTGGCGCTTGGCTTCGGCTTGCGCCTCTTCGATGTTGGCCCGCGGGTCGCCGCCATGCACGACTATACCCAAGGCTTCTGTTGCATCCTGGCGAGCTTGCGTAGCGGTTAGAATCCCGTAGCTGCCAAGGGTGAGCGTACGCCGCTTGCCGGCTTGGGTGCAATAATAAAGTCGAAACGTCAAGCCGCGCTTGCCCGCACGAACATGAAAGCCGCTAATGTCCGTATCCCAGACGTCGGCACCGGGCGTCATTTCCTGGGCCAGTTTTGCGACGTTGCGCGCTGTCAATTTCACTTGGTTTTTTTGTTTCGCCAAAACGGGTCTCAAATTTCTAGGTGACAAATAGGTGACAGATGTAGGATATATGCAGCCATAAGTCGGGACAACGAGGAACGATTGAACGTTATATAAGTAGTTGAATATAGTGTTTATTTTCTTTTATTTTGATTTATGGTTGTTCCTGCTTGTTGTTGATGAAAAAGGAATGGGGTTGCAAAGGTCGCAGGTTCGAATCCTGTCGCTCCGACCAGATATATGTAGAGAAAACGGCCACTTAGCTTAATTGCTGGGTGGCCGTTTTTTGTGCTTGGGAAAACTTTGGGAAAATTCTGCCCCTGATCGGGGCGTCAGGAGCTGGTTTTATCGCTGACGCTGAGCCAAAGCGCCTTGGGCAATGTAGGCTGAGGCGAGCATGTCATAGTCTGATACACTGTTGGCTAACCAATCATGGATTAAGCTGTCATATACTGTATTGATGAGAAAATATATAAATCAGGTGATGGGGGAGAGAGTCATGAATGCCCGTACCAGGTTTGACAAGCAGAATTTTCTGCGCGGGTTCAGCAGCGTTCTTGAGGTGTATCCCGGGCGCCAAGAGGCTGCGCGAGAACACTATCAGCGTGTCCGCGCGCGCAGTACTGCACCCAACACGGATGCCCGGCAGATGCAGAACGACTGGCAGCGCGTCGGTGATGAACTTCAGCGTGCGATAAGGAGCCATGAGAATGAACCGCCCGGATGCAGCACCTGAAACGACGGAGCAGGGTGGTGAGGCCCGTGAGACAGGGGAGCTTGAGACAAGGCAGGAAGCTCAGGAACGCAAGGCGAAAGACCTGGAGAAATTGGAATCCTTGTTGAGCCGGGAGACGTCAGAGCTGACGCCTGATGAGACTAATCTGCGCAACAAGCTGCTCGACACATACCGATCTGATGTGAAGCAGGGTATTGAGCGAGTAGAGGTGTCGCAGTTCAGCGGCCCTCTTCCGCCCCCTGGCGTTATGGCAGACTATGATCGCATTTTGCCGGGCGCGGCGGAGCGTATCTTGCAGATGGCGGAGCGCGAGCAAGGCTTTCGGCATAGAGCAGATGAGCAGGCGCATGAATATCTCCAGAATGAGCTGAGAACTTCGTCAATCACTCAGCGTATCGGGCAGGTTGCTGCAACCTGTATTGCCTTGGGGGCATTGTCCGTTGCGGGTTTCGCATTTTCTGTGGGCGCGTCAGGATACGGTGTCGCCATTGTGTTTGCCGAAATAGCGGTATTGTCGGGGGTGTTTGTTTTACGAAGACGAAACGGTTCTTCAGCGGAGAGTTCTGATTCTCAAGAGTCGGATGCCCAACAGTAACCATAAAGACGGTAATCTGTTTCAAATCCTGTCGCTCCGACCAGAAATAGTTAGAAAAAACGGCCACTTAGCTTAATTGCTAGGTGGCCGTTTTTTGTGCGTGGGAAAACGTTGGGAAAACGCTTCCTGCGGGCCCAATATGTTGATCTATCAAGGTTTTTGTAGGAGGCCGGCTTGCCGGGCGAAAGCAGGCCCACGGCCTGCCGGGGTTGGGCGGTAATGCCCCGCTGCGGCTAGAGTGACGCCGCTGACCGTGCGGCCTGGTCGTATAGGCCCGAGATGGCTCTGAGGCTGGCGGCGATGTGGTGCAAGTCCTTGCGTTCTACGCCCAGGGTGGAAAGCGAATCCACCAGGCAGGCTTCCCGGATTTCCGCATAGCCGTGGCAGGCCTGGCGGCCTTTTTCAGTGGTGCGGAAGAAGGTTTCTTTGCCGTGCCTTTCGCTTTCTACCAGCTCCAGCTTGCCCAGCTTTTTCAGTGCGTAGCTGACCGTGTGGGTTTCCTCGACGTTGAGCACCAGGCAGATGTCCGCCTGGCGCTTGGCGCGTTTGCGATGGTTGACGCTATGCAGTACCAGCACGTCCAGCGAGTTGAGTTCGGGCAGGCCCGCGGCGGTCATGCAACGCGCCATCCAGCGTTGAAAAGCGTGGCTGGCGATAATCAGCCCGAACTCGAACTCGGAAAGCTCCTCGGCGCTGCGCGACAAATGCTCGGATGACACGATAGGGCCGCGCCGCGTGCCGGTAGTGTTGTTATGGCTCATTAGCGATTCCCCATGGCTGATGGCAGATACGTCACGATGCTGGGGAATAGCCCGATCAAGATCACGCCCAGCAGCATCAGACAGAAAAACGGCAGGGCAGCCCGAGCAATACTCAGGATATTGCGGCCGGTCATGCCCTGCAGCACGAATAGGTTAAAGCCGATGGGCGGAGTAATCTGTGACATTTCCACGACCACTACCAGGTAAATGCCGAACCAGATCAGGTCGATACCGGCGGCCTCTACCATGGGCAGCAGGATCGAGGTGGTCAGCACCACCACGGAAATCCCGTCGAGAAAGCAGCCCAGCAGAATAAACAGCAGCGTCAGCGCGGCCAGCAGCATCACCGGAGACAGCCCCAGCGTGCCGATCCAGGCGGCCAGGTCGCTGGGCAGGCCGGTAAACCCCATGGCAGCGGTAAGAAACGACGCCCCGGCGAGGATAAACGCAATCATGCACGAGGTGCGCACCGCGCCCATGAGTGCATCGTGGAAAACATAGCGGTCCATGCTGCCTTGTACCTTGGCCAATAGCAGGGAGAGCACTACCCCCACGGCCGCAGCTTCGGTAGGAGAGGCCAAGCCGGCGTAGATCGAGCCAATAACCCCAAGGATTAGTGCCAGCAGAGGCACCAGCCGCCGTGAACGGCGCAGACGTTCGCGCCAGGGCAGTGCGGCCTCGGCAGCGGGGATTTTTTCAGGATGGCGCCAGGCCCAGAACATCAAGTACGCCGCAAAGAGGCAACAAAGCATCAGCCCCGGCAGAATGCCAGCCATGAACAGCCTTGCGATGGACTGATCGGTGGCAACGCCGTATACAATCAGAATAATGGAGGGCGGAATCAAAAGCCCCAGCGTGGCAGAGCCGGCGAGGGTGCCGATGACCAACTGTTCATCGTAGCCGCGCCGGGTGAGCTCGGGAATGGTCATTTTGCCCATGGTGGCACAGGTGGCAGCTGATGAGCCGGATACGGCGGCAAATAGCCCGCAGCCCACCACGTTGGTGTGTAAAAGCCGCCCGGGAATACGCTGCATCCAGGGCGAGAGGCCGGTAAACATATCGTTGGCCAGCCGCGAGCGAAACAGAATTTCTCCCATCCAGATAAACATGGGCAGTGCCGTCAACTCCCAGCTGTAGCTGGCGCCCCAAAGGTCAGACGCCATAACGTCGCCGGTGGGAATGCTAGTGAATTGGCTAAGCGCCACCCAGCCAAGCCCCAACAGCGAGAAAGCCACCCAGACGCCGCTACCCAGCAGCACCAGCAGCGTGACGAAGAGTGTCAGTGTGAGTATCAGCATGTTCGCCTCGTCAGGTGGGGTCGGTGTCGCTGGGAATAAAGCTCCCCGGGCGGCGAACGGCAATGACCAGGGTTTGCCACCAGGCCTCGGCCAAAGCCAGGCATAGCAGCACCACGCCACCAAGCATGGCCGACTGCGGCATCCACAAAGGGATGCTTAACAGGCCGTAGGAGGTTTCGCCGTAGGCGATACTGTCAGCCAGTAGCTGATAAAGATAAAAGATGAGGTACAGGCACAGTGCCAGCGCCAGGGTCAGGCAACCGGTTTCAACGAAGACCCGGTAGCGCGGGGGCAGCTGGCCGATCAGCAGCGTCACGCGAATGTGCGCGTGATGAATAAAAGTGTAGGCCAGGCCAAAGAATGTGGCCCCCACCAGTAAAAAGCCGCAAATTTGAGCCAATCCTGGAATCGCCAGGCCGATACGGCCCGCGCCAGTAGCCGTGGCCAGGATATCGCCGATACGTCCAATAATCTGCAGCGTAATCAGGCTACATATCAGCACCAGGCAAGTAGCGGACAAGTAGCCGCCTAGCTGGTAAAGCAGACGTAGTCGATAATTCATGGGCGCCTATCCCTCGATGGCCGTGGCTGGGCTTCCGCACTGGGGCGTTACAGAATTTTGGGAAGTCGTGAATGCGACGGCCAGAAGACAGCCGCCGCATCCGGGAGTCAATCCTGTTGCTTGCGATAGGCGTCCAGGATTTGCTGGCCTTGCTCGCCGGCGCGGTCCGCCCATTCGTCGGTCATGGTAGCGCCGATTTCCTGCAGTTTTTCCTCGAGCTCAGGCGTTGGCGTGGTGACAGTAATGCCGTTTTCCTTGAGGACGTCGAGCGCTTCCTGGGTCTCTTTTTGGCTCATTTTCCAGCCGCGTGTTTCAGCCTCAGCGGCGGCATCAAGCACTGCCTGGCGGGTCTCTTCATCCAGCCGCGAGAAGGCGCGTTCGCTGACGATGATCATGTTTTTGGGCAGCCATAGCTGGGCATGGTTGAAATGCTCAAGGTAGTCCCAGGCCTTGGTATCGGCCCCGGTGGCGGGGGAGGTGATCATGGCCCCGACGCGGCCGGTACTGAACGCGGTGGGAATATCCGGCACTTCCACCTGAGTGGGCACCGCGCCGGCCAGCTGCGCCAAGCGCTCGCTGGCGTTGTTATAGGCGCGCATGTTGAGGTTTTGCAGATCTTCGGGCTGGGTGATCTTATCCTGGGTATAGATCCCCTGGGGCGGCCACGGCACGGCAAACAGCAGGCGTAGCTTCTGCTTGGCGAGCTCGTCGGCGATGATCTCGCGCGAGGCTTCCCATAGCGTACGGGCGTCGTCATAACCGGCCGCCAAATAAGGCACCGAGTCCACTTCAAAAATGGGGTTTTCATTGGCCAGCCGCGACATGATCACCTCGCCGATGGGCACAATGCCCCGACGCACGGAATTCTTGATCTCGGCATGACCAATCAAGGAACCGTTGGAATGCACCTTGATATCCAGTTCGCCTTCGGTGGCCTTGCGCACGTCCTGGGTGAATTCACGAATATTTTCCGTATGGAAGGTGCGGTCGCCGTAGGGCGTGGGCATGTCCCACTCCGTGGCGGCCTGGGCTTGCAATCCCAGCGTTGCCAGGCCGACGCCAACGGCAATGGCCGAGGCCAGGTGGGGCAGTGTGTTGCGTATCGGCATAGCAGTGTTCTCCATGAGGCATTTATTGTTATGGCGGCGGTGCCTTAAAGCAGCGCCGCGCAGGCTGAAACATGGCAATGGGATAGGCTGAAGACTAGGCAGCGGGATAAGTTAACGTCAACGCCACTTCGACTAAATGGCTATTCTGTCTCGATAAAACCTTGGTAATTTATCCATAAAGTATTTCAAAGAGGGCAGCTGATATGCCGCCACAGCAAAAACCAGCCATCGGGGCATTGCGACTCAATGCCGATATGGGGGAAAGCTTCGGCTCCTGGAAAATGGGCTGCGATGAGCAGGTGATGCCCCACGTGGACTTGGCCAACGTGGCGTGCGGGTTCCATGCGTCCGACCCGGTAACCATGCGCAAGACGTTGCGTCTGGCACGGGAATACGGTGTAACGATAGGGGCACACCCCGCCTACCCTGACCTAGTGGGTTTTGGCCGTCGCTCCATGGCCTGTGCGCCGGAGGAAGTGGAGGCGATGGTGCTGTATCAGGTAGGCGCACTGGCTGGGCTGTGCCGGGCGGAAGGCACGGCGCTTGGCTATGTAAAGCCTCACGGCGCGCTGTACAACGACATGATGCGAGATAACACCGTGCTGGAGGCAGTGATGCGCGCGCTGGCTGCCTTTGATGCCACATTGCCGCTGATGGTGATGGCGACGCGCGATGCCGCACCAACGCAGGCGTTGGCAGACAAGCACGGCGTCAGCCTGTGGTTCGAGGCCTTCACTGACCGCGCCTATGACGGCGAAGGGTATCTGCTGTCACGCCAAAAGCCCGGTGCCGTACATCACGAAACAGCCAAAATAGTCGATCAGGCTCGACGTATTGCGCGGGGGGAGCCGCTGATCGCAAGCGACGGCAGCGAGCTTGTCCTGAGTGCCGACGCGCTGTGCGTACACGGCGATAATCCCGAGTCCATCGAGGCGATCAAGGCGATTCGAGAGGCGGTGCAGCGGCAGACGACCCAGAGAGGTGGTTCATGAGTGCCGTGACGCTACCGCGCATTGAGTCCGCCGGTATGGACGGCTGGCTGGTGCGTCTGTTTGGCGTTATTGATGAAGCCAATATGCCGTGGATTTTGGCGCTGGTGCGGGACTGCGAAGCGGCCTTCGGTGATGCACTGGTGGACCTGGTGCCTTCCTATACCACGCTGTTGGTGGTGTTTGATATCGACCGGTTAACCCCCGCTCAGGCACGCTTGCAACTGCAGCGGGTGTTGGCTTCACTGACACCCGATCAGCAGTTGAAACACGCCGAGATACAGGAGTTACCTACCTGGTATGACCCGAGCGTTGGGCCGGAGCTTGAGCGATTGGCAGAACAGGCCGGCATGAGCTGCGCCGACGTAGTGGAGTGTCACTCAGGCGCTATCTACCAAGTCTATGCTCTGGGATTCGCCCCCGGCTTTGCTTTTATGGGCAGCGTAGACGAGCGCCTGGCAATGTCCCGCTTGAAAACGCCGCGCAAACGGGTGCCGGCAGGTAGTGTGGGGATTGCCGGGCGCCAGACAGCGGCATATCCCATGGCTTCCCCTGGTGGGTGGAACTTGATCGGCCGTACCGCCGCGATGTTGTTTGATCGCAAGCGCGAAGGTTTTAGCCTGCTGCAGGCAGGGGACCGGGTGCGTTTTGTGTCGGTGTCAAAAGAAGAGTTTGTTCGCCTTGGAGGCAGCACTCTGGCCGTGGAGGAAACATCATGAGTGGATGTGAACCCGGGCTGCGCGTGCTCCGTTCAGGCCCGCTGGCGCTGCTGCAGGATGAAGGCCGTTTTGGCGTGCGCCGGTTAGGGGTAACCCAGGGCGGCCCGGCGGATATTCATGCCTGGGCCTGGGCCAACCGCATGGCAGGTAACGCCTGGGGTGCCGCGGCCCTTGAAGTGACATTGGGCGGTTTGGTGTTGCAGGCAGAGCGCGATTTACGTTTGGCCGTATGTGGTGCCGATCTCAATGCCACGCTGGACGATGCTGTTTTACCCCTATGGCGAGATGTATCCGTGCGGCGCGGTCAGGTAGTGCGCTTTGCGCAACCCGCCAGCGGTCTGCGTGCTTATCTAGCCGTTGCCGGAGGCTTTCAGGCAGAGCCGGTGCTGGGGAGCGTAGCCTGCGTAGTGCGCGAAGGGTTGGGTGGCCACGATGGCAACGGCAGTCCGCTGGCAGAAGACGACGTGCTGATGGTGAGCAAAAGCGGTGGCCGCCGCGCCGAGGGGCAGTGTGCGTGGCGTGATGTTCCGCCGGACTATACTGCTGTGCCTTCGCTGGCGCTGATCCCGGGGGCGCAGATTGCCGAGTTTGACGGGCCAAGCCTCTACGCGGCGTTTCATCAGCCGTGGCGTATTAATGAGAGAGCTGACCGCATGGGCGTGCGCCTGTGTGGGCCGGTACTTCACTGCCGTCTTGATCGGATGATATCCGAAGGGTTGGGCCTTGGTGCAGTGCAGGTGCCGCCGGATGGGCAGCCCATTGCCTTGCTCAATGATCGCCAAACCATTGGCGGCTATCCGCGATTGGGAGCGCTTGAGCCGCTGGCGTGCGCCCGTTTGGCCCAGTGTATGCCGGGTAGTGAAGTCCGTCTTAGAGCGGTATCCGCCGAGGAAGCGCAAGCGGAATACCGCCGCTTCTTCAAGAGCGTGACAGAAGGGGACCTGAATGCAGGATGATTTGCTCAGTGAGGGCCTGACGCTGATGACTCTGGGCATGGGCTTTGTGTTTGTGTTCTTGACGCTGCTGGTGCTGACCACAAGCCTGATGTCCTGGATTATTCGGCGCTATTTTCCTCAGCTTCATCCCCAGCCCCAATCTCAAGTTCAGGCGCAGCCACGCGCTGATACTGACCTGGCTACGCCGTCTCCTATGGAGGACACCACGCTGATGGCCGTGATCGGAGCGGCGGTGCATCGTCACCGTAAGCGCCGCCGTTGAGACCGGATGTGGGGCATGAACGTCTTTCCTGTTTGCATAACTCTGAGGGGGCACTAATGGCTGAAACGATACGCCCGCTGGGCATTACCGACACGATGCTGCACGGCGCGCCACATGCCAATCAAGCTGACTGGCAGCTGGAAGATGTGCTACCCGTAGCGGAGAAGTTGGATCAGGCCGGTTTCTGGGCGCTTGGCTTGGGCAGTGTGGCGTCTTTTGCTACCGCTAGCGAGGACGACCCTTGGGCGCGGCTGCGCGGGATCAAGGCGGCCATGCCACACACGCCGTTATTAATCTCGCTATGCGGTGACCAGCTGGAGTCAGAAAATATTGAGCAGCTGGTGCGTGATGCCAGCCGCAGCGGCGTGAGTGTTTTTCGTGTTTACCTTCAGGGCAATGATGCGCGCGGCTGGCAGCGGATCGTAGAGGCGATACACGCCCATGGGGCGCATGCTCAGGGCTGCCTGCCATATACCCGTGAGGCGGCGGCTGATGAGGATAGCTGGCTAAACATGGCCCAGGAGGTAGCCGCCCAGGGAGTTGATTCGCTGTTGATGGAAGATGCTCGGAGAAAATTGACGCCGTATATGGCGTATACGCTGGTGTCTCGGCTCAAGGCTCGGCTGGATATTCCCGTTCATCTGAACTGCAGCGCCCGAGCTGGATTAGCGAACGCAACGCTGCTCAAGGCAGCGGAAGCCGGAGCCGACGGAGTGGATAGCGCGTTTCTCCCCGCGGATACTGAAAGCTGCTATAGCGTGACTGGCGCGGTAGTCGCCATGCTTGCGGGCAGCGACCGGGATACCGGCATTGAGCTGGCGCACGTGGACGATATCGCTGCCTATTTTATGCTGCTGTATCAGCATGGAGCGGACAGCTCGGAGGCGGCCAGTTCAGTATCTTCGGCAACACAGCAGGGCGAAGACGATACCCAAGCGTCAGTCTATACGGTGACGGTTAATAGTATCGAGTATGTCGTGGAAGTGGCCGAAGGTGGCGACATTACTCAGGTGCATCAGCACGTACACGAGCCAAAGCCAGTACAGGGCGCGGCCGACGAGGTGATCGTTGAGGCACCGCTGGCTGGTAGCGTGATCCGGGTCAACGTTAAACCGGGTGACGCAGTGACCGAAGGCGATGTTGTACTGCTACTCGAAGCCATGAAAATGGAAACCGAGGTTCGCGCTGCTGAGGCCGGAACGGTTTCCCGGGTGAATATCGCCGAAGGCGATAGCGTTACCGCAGGCGATATGTTGATAGCGCTTCAGGGGAAAGCGCATGGATAACGTCATGACGCTCTGGTACGGCTCCGGCCTGTATAACCTGAGTCTCGGGCAGGCCGTCATGATCGGGGTGGGGCTGTTGCTGCTGTGGCTTGCCATGGTGAAAAAATTTGAGCCGCTGCTGCTGGTGCCCATTGGTTTTGGCGGTATTCTGGCCAATATTCCCGAGGCCGGGCTGGCGCTGTCGGCGGCGGAGCAGGCAGTGCACATGGGGACTGCGGATGTCCTTCAGCAAATGGCTGAGGCGCTTAACGTGGCGCTTCCGTCCGGCGAAAGCCTGGAAGCCTGGCGGCAGAGTATTGCCACGGTGCTTGAAGATGGTGCCTCGCCGGCGCTGACGCGAGCGGCCAACGATGTGGCCATGGACGCAGGCTATGCCCATGGCATGCTCTATCAATTTTATCGCGTGGCGATTGCCTCGGGTGTGGCGCCACTGGTGATCTTTATGGGGGTGGGGGGCTTGACGGATTTTGGCCCCTTGCTGGCCAATCCGCGAACGCTTTTTCTCGGCGCGGCGGCGCAGTTCGGCATCTTTGCCACCCTGATGGGGGCGGTGGTACTGACGAACGTCGGCTGGATGGATTTTACGCTAACCCAGGCTGCAGCGATCGGCATCATCGGGGGGGCTGATGGGCCAACCTCGATCTATGTTTCCAGCATACTGGCGCCAGAGCTTTTAGGTGCTATCGCAGTGGCGTCGTACTCCTACATGGCGCTGGTGCCGCTGATCCAGCCGCCGATCATGCGCCGGCTGACCACGCGCCGGGAGCGCAGTATCGTCATGACCCAGCTGCGCCCGGTGAGCCAGCGGGAAAAAATTGTGTTTCCCCTGATGCTGCTGCTTTTGGTGGTGCTGTTTTTACCCGATGCCGCGCCGCTGCTGGGCATGTTCTGTTTCGGCAACCTGATGCGCGAATGCGGCGTGGTCGAGCGCTTGTCGAGTACCTCGCAAAACGCGCTGATCAATATCGTGACCATTTTTTTGGGGCTTTCGGTGGGTTCCAAGCTGATGGCTGATCGTTTTCTTGCGGTAGAAACCCTGGGGATTCTGGGGCTTGGCATGGTGGCGTTTGCCATCGGCACAGCCTGCGGCATTCTGATGGCAAAGCTACTGAACCTGATCAGCAAAACGCCCATCAATCCGCTGATTGGTTCAGCCGGCGTTTCCGCGGTACCCATGGCGGCCCGGGTGAGCAACAAGGTGGGGCTTGAGTCCAACCCGCATAACTTCTTGCTGATGCACGCCATGGGGCCCAACGTGGCAGGCGTGATTGGTTCAGCCGTTGCCGCTGGGGTGATGATCAAGTATTTGGGGTGATAAGCACAACCTCAGTGTTGATCATGAGGCTGTATAGTGGGACGAGGCAGAGTTAAAGCAGCTGCTGCCGCCAGCGATCTCCGATACTGTCCAGTCGGGCCGGCCCGTATAGCGCCTGGCTTTCACCGCGGTAGTGCGCCCACAGCTGGTCCCCGTAGTCAAAGTGCCACCATTCGCTGGGCAGGTTGGTAAAGCCCTGGGCACCCATGGCGTGGTACAGCAGGCGGCGGTTTTCCCGAGCCTGGCAAAACGGCTGGCCTTCCAGCGCTGCAGCGTGGGATTCGGGCACGGCTTCATCAAAGCGCGTGCCCATGTCCAGCGGCAGGCCATCGCTATCGCACAGGGTGACGTCTACCGCACCGCCGGTCAGGTGTGGGCTGGGCGCATGGGGCGCGCGGCTGGGCAGTGAGACAAACTCCCGGGTGTGCGTGGTCAACGTTTTGTTACCTGAATTCAACCAATAAGCACAGCACCTGCGGTATTCAGTGCTCCAGAGTACTCCCCCAGAAACACCTGTGCCGG
>JAKDRW010000027.1 GCA_030454225.1 Vreelandella subglaciescola
CGAGGTTGTAGCTCGGCACCAGCGTCAGCTCATCGCTGTTCTGCGCGCCGTCAACCAGCGCTTGAGCCTGCGCCTGGGCTTCAGCCACGTCGGCCACGGCCAGATCGCCCAGATCGACGTTGGCCTGGGACAGCGTGTAGCCGTCGCGGCCACCGACGATTTCCGGATCGCCGTCATACATGTTCTGCAGGGTGTCGTCGAGGTTGTAGCTCGGCACCAGCGTCAGCTCATCGCTGTTCTGCGCGCCGTCAACGAGGGCTTGAGCGTTGGCCTTGGCTTCCGCAACGCCAGAAACGGCAAGCGTCCCCAGCTCGGCACGAGCGCCTGACAAGGTGTAGCTTTCCGGCAGTGTGCCGTTGGCCTGCGCGTTGAGCGCTTCGTTCAGGGTCAGAGCGTTTGCGTTTTTCTCGGGTGCCGCTTGGTTATCGATAGAAGCCATGTTCTCTCTCCAAAACAACCTTCGAATAATAAGTAAACCGGCACTACCGCCGCCGGCTGACTTCAAGATGCCGATGTTTTGAAGGTTCGTGAAGGCCTCCTCAGGTGCTTCCACTTGATTTACACGTTAGCAGGCAAACCAAGCACTTTAGTTGCACGTTTTCTAATTTTTGTGGTGCTTTTTTGCGCAATTCACGCGCTTAAGTCTTTGAATGCAAACGGCGGAAAGAACTATACCAGCCGGTAGCAAGGCCAACGGCAAGTCCGCCCAGATGCGCTTCATTAGCCACGTTGCCAAAGCCGGCCCCGCCGGCCATCGGCGTCATGGTAAAAATCATCCAGCCGAGCATGAAGACGACCAGCATCGGCGGCACAAAAAATCCGCTTTGAGGAACGCGGCGCGACATCAGCCAGACGTGACCCATTAGCGCATAGACCACGCCCGACATGCCACCAAACAGCTCCGTGCCGGTGGCGTACTGCGCCAAATTGGCCCCTATGCCGGCGATCAACAGCAGCGCCAGCATCCAGCGGCTGCCCTGCAGCGTTTCGACCTGACGACCGAAATACCACACCCACATCAGGTTGAAAATCAGGTGCGACCAGCCAAAGTGTAAAAATGCCGGGGATAAAAGCCGCCATACCTGCCCGCTGGCCAGCGTCTCGCTTAGCGAGCCAAACACCACCTCGTCGTTGACGATGTCGACCGGCACAATGGTCAGACTGATAATCAGCCAGTCGCCCAGCACGCTGATCAGCGCAAACACCACCACGCTCAGCGCCACCATGGCCGCGGTGACCGGCACGCGTTTGAGCAGCTCAAGCGACAGCGGGTTCACCATGCCCCGGGGGTTGGGCCGCGGACGAGGGGAAGCCCCCAGCAACTCGCCGCGCTGCCAGCGTCCCACGACCTCTTGCAGCGCATCGTGCTGCGCCGGATTAGCCAGCCACAGCAGCTGGCCGTTAGTTTCCCGGGTAATACGGTGGCCAATACGTTGCTGCCAAAGCGCCTGGCGCAGCGCACGCGTATCGGCATCGTGGGGCAGAAGCATAACGGGCTGCATAGCGCTCTCTTTGATAGCCGGCTAAGTGGCATTATCTAACCACTCTGTTAATGGGAAACCGCTGCAAGATCCCGTCGCAACGTTCCCTGTGAATACTGCACGGAGGGGCATGCTAAGCGCGGCAGGCTCTCGAACGAAATGCCGGCAGCGATCAACGTAACCTCCGCTCATTTCAGGCTGATCTATTGGACGTCTTTTTGCGCTCCCAGGCCCAGTCACGCTCGGCATAAGGCAGGATGCTGGATCCGTCGCCCATCGACGCGTGCGTAATAACGCCCAGAGAGCCGTCCTGTTGCAAAACCACGGCCTGAACGTCGTCTAAAGACCCCTGCCCCGACTGGCGGGCCGCGGTGTGGACGTCGCCCTCGGTGAGCCGGTGTCGGCGCAGCGCACGATGCTGTAGCTCGTCATTGTAGTAAAGCAGTACCGGCGGTGAATCCAGCACCCGGTGCATGAAATGCCAACGCGCGCGTACCGCGGCGAGTACCCACTGCATGACGACAAGCAGTGCCAGCGCCGCCACCGCCTGGGCAAGGCTGACATCCACTGCCGTAACGGTACGACCGAAGGTCGACCCCAGCGTGACGGCGATCACGAAATCCAGTGGCGTCATTTTCGCCATGGTGCGTGGCCCGGCCCCGCGGAGCAGCAGCACCAGCACAAGATAGCCAACGATGCCAATGAGCAGGGTGTGTAACACCGGCTGCCATCCGGTCCAAAAGTAACTCACGTCCATAAGGCCATGCCCGCCCGTGTCACGTAAATGTAAGCCGATGTGAATCCATTTAGCCGCATTCGTCTACATAGTGTGCTTTTTTGTGGCCATTGCCCAGATAAGAGGTGGCCGCCACGAGTTCAGACGTTTCAGCGCGCATAGCGCACGCGCGCCAGCGTATCGGTACGCCAAGCACCGGGCGTGCGGCAAAACCTGACGCCCAGACGAAAAAAACCGGCGGTGGAGGCCGCCGGATAAAGCAAGGGATCATTCAAGGGAACACTTACTCTGATGGCCGGTAATGCGCAAAGTTCACTCGTTAGCGCAAAAAAAGATAATTTTTATAAAGCCGGGTGCAACCACCGGAATCTGCCCGCCTATAGATTCGGCCGGCAACGGCTCAGCTCGACAACAGGCTCTCTTCACGGGGCACGCGCACCCAGACAAACTTATCCGCGCTCAGCGTTTGCTCGCCGCTCCAGCGGTATGCCACCAGGCGGCCGTATTTCATCGCGCTGTAATCCAGGCAGGCAATATTATGCGTCGGCAACGACGGCACGCCTTCGCACCAGTAGTGGCCGATAAACAGCGGCGGCTGGTCGCTGCCGTAGTAGCTTAAGCGTCGGCGCTCGTCGGGCTGGAGTAACCGCGACTCCAGGTCACCCGGCAAGTTATCCGGCTGAAACACCACGTCGCCCCAGACCCGGGGCGTTTCGCTCCAGAAATGCGCGCGAAAACTCCGCCGTGTAAAGCCGTCGCCGGAGTGGATTTCGACGTCGCCAGGCAGCGGTATGTTGGCGCCCCGGGTGAGCCTGTCAAGAATGCTGAACGCCTCGGTTGAGGCATCGGTAGATTCTTCCAGAAACGCATCGTCCATGCAGGCGTCGGGGCGACGCTTTCTCAGCCTTGAGATGAGGTCCGCATCCCAGCAGGCGTGAACCACGCGAATGCCGTCGATTTCCAGGCACAGCGGAATGGTCTTGAACCAGGCAAGCGTGTCTTCCCACTCGTTGGTGTAGTCGTAATACTGCTCTAGCGTTTCACGAATCAGGCGATTATTGCGCGGCGTATGCTCGCGCAGCCAGCGCTTGCCGCTACCGGCCGGTCCCGGGTAGGCGTAAGCCAGGGCGTTGTATTCATGGTTGCCCATGACGATGTGCGCCTCGCCCTCTTCTACCATGCGTCGGGCAACGGTGACCGATAGCCGAATGCGCGGGCCGCGGTCAATCAGGTCGCCGAGAAAAATCACCTTGCGCCGCGGGTGCCGATAAACGCCGCCACGGCGCGCATAGCCGAGTTTTTCCAACAGCGTCACCAGCGTTGCGCCGCAGCCGTGCACATCACCGATCAGGTCATAACCTTCAAGCCGTGGCTTGCCCTGCGGGGGGTGTGGCATGAGGATCTTTTGCATGTTTAATCTCCCAGCCGATGGCTCCAGCCCAGCTTGCTACGCAGCACTTCGTAAAAATTATGCCCCAGCGGATGCACTAGCTGCACCCGTTGGGGTTTGCGTGTCACGACCAGCACGTCGTCGGGCTTGGCCACCGCGCGCGTCTGGCCATCGCAGCTGATGTGCGGATACGTCAGGTTGGTTTCGCCAATATGAATGCGAATCTCGCTGGCCGCGTCCAGCACCACCGGGCGGCTGGAAAGCGTATGCGGAAACATCGGCACCAACGTCACCACGTCAAGCTTGGGGTGCATGATCGGCCCGCCGCCCGAGAGCGCATAGGCCGTAGAGCCGGTGGGCGTGGCGATAATCAAGCCGTCGCTGCGCTGGCTATACACAAACTGGCCGTCGACGAACAGCTCAAACTCGATCATGCGCACCGCTTTGCCCGAATGCACCACGATCTCATTGAGCGCTTCGCCATGACCGACGGCCACGCCGTTACGATAAAGCTCGGCATCGAGCAGAAAACGCTCTTCGCGCTCAAAGTGGCCGGCCAACACTTCGCCCACGCGGACTTCCAGCTCGTCGGGGGAAATATCGGTCAAAAACCCCAGCCGCCCACGATTCACGCCCAAAATTAGCGTGCCGGTTTCGCACAGCGTACGCGCCGCCCCCAGCAGGCTGCCGTCGCCGCCCACCACGATCACCAGGTCGCACAGCTCGCCCAGCGCCCGGCGGCTGCTTTCCGGCAGGCCGTGGTCAGCGACCACCGTGGCCGTGCGGTCTTCGATCAAGACGCGATAATCGCGCTCGGTCAGATAGCGAATCAGGCGCTTGAGAGAGTCGACGACCTTGTCGCTGCCCAGCCGGCCGATCAGGCCGATGGTGGCAAAAGGCCGCTCACCGCTGTCATCAGGCGGTGCGCCGGTAGCAGAAGCTGTGTCAGTCATTAAGGCAACCCGTTAACATCGGCCTGCATTATGTCGGCCCAGGCGGCGGCGGGCAAATAGGTTTCAGTCGCCGCCGCGCTTCCGCCTTAGGCGACGGCCGCTCGGCGGCCGTTATAAAGCCGCTGGTTGAGCCACAGCGAGGCGCCAATGATCGCGCCGCCCAGCGCTAGCCGGCCAAGATCGGTGTCGCGATGCCACAGCAGCAAATTCACCAAAAGCCCGGCGGGCACCAGCGCGTTATTCATGATCGAAAGCGTACCGGCATTGACCTTAACTGCGCCACGGTTCCAGAGAAAATAGCCGCCGCCCGAGGCGGCAAGCCCCAGCCACACAAGCACCAGCCACTGATGGCCTGCGGTGGGCAAGGCGGCCTTATTGCCCAGCAGCAAAAATGCCGGCAGCGCTACCGCCAGTGCCCCCAGAAAAAACCAGCCGAAGACGTTATGCCACGGCAGCGTTGCCGGCAGCGTGACGGCCAGGCGCCGATAGCCAACTTGCCCCAGGGCAAAACACAGGTTGGCCCCCTGCACCACGCAAAACCCCAACCAGAAGCCGGCATGAACGCCATCGTAGCGAATCACCGCCGCGCCCAGCACGGCCAGCAGCGCTGTGAGCAAATAAAGCGGGGTAAAACGGCCAAACAGCAGGTCGTCGAGCAGCGCGATATACACCGGGGTAAACACGGTGAACAGCAGCACCTCGGGCACCGATAGCAGCAAAAACGACTGATAAAAAAACAGGTACATGATGCCCAGCTGCAGCGCACCGATGGCCATCAGCGCTACGCGTTTTTTACCCTGCAGAAGGCGCGGGCGCAAAAAGGGTAAAAAGATCAGCGCCGCCAGCGACACCCGTACCAGCACGGCAAAATAGCTGTCGACCTGGCCCGCCAAATAGACGCCGATCAGCGAAAAAGAAAATGCCCACAGCGCGGTAACACCGACAAGATAGCTCAAAGGTAAACCTGTTTATGGAAAAAAGTTTACCTGATTATACGCCCTCATCGTCTTCTGCCAAGGTAAACCCCAGCACCGAGCATCAGCGGCGGCGTAACCACGCAATCGCATAGACAATGCCCGGCACCCACAGGAGCAGAGTCAAGACGATACTCACCGCAACGCGCCGGCCGCCGCCGCCGCTCAGCCCGACCGCCAGCGGCGGAAAAAGCACCGCCAGCGCTGCGTAGGCGGTATTGAGCACGGCAGGCTCCTCCTCGGCGGCTGCGACGGGCATTTCCAGCTCGGGCGCCTGGCCCGGCGCCGGCGGGGTAAAGTGCCCTACCGCAGCGCTCGCCGCAGCCTGTGCAGGCTCGGGTTTGGGTTTCAGCCCGGGAGTGGATTCGTTCGGCTCAGGCTCACAGCCGGGCGCCGTTGCCGGGGGGTGTTCCGCCTGGCGATGGGCCTGCCTGTCGATTTTCTGCTCTAGCGATGCCGCGTCTTCAGCCAGCTCATCATGGTGGTGCTCCCAGTCTTCCCAGTCGTGGGGCGTGCCCGCTTTCGGGCGATGATCGCCGGCTTCGCGGGCGCGCTCCCAGGCTTTCTCTTCCAGGGTGTTCGGGCGGTCCTGATCGCGATCCAGCGCTACGCCTTTACGGCTCAAATACTCGTGTGCATCCATCGGCGCACTCCTGACGGGTCAATCTCAATAAAATGGGCTAACGTAATAGATGATGGCTGGCGCCCTGTTCTTCAACCACGATTTTTTCAGGAGCATTATTATGGCGCAGAAAATGCCGGACGTTGTGCGCGACATCATGTCCCGGGACTGCTACCGAGTATCGCCGGACACCTCAATCACCACGCTGGCCCAGGGGCTGACACTCCACCGCCTACCCGGCGCCCCGGTGGTCGATGACGCCGACCGTGTCGTGGGCTTTATTTCCGAACAGGATGTGCTCGGCCAGGTGCTGGATAGCGCCTACCACGACGGCGAAGCGCCGCTGGTCAAAGAGCTGATGCGCAGCGACGTCCTCAGCGTTACCCCCAACAAGTCCATTATCGATCTCGCCCAGGAGATGCTGGGCGCCAAACCCAAGGTGTATCCGGTCGTCGAGCAGTTCCGGCTCGTGGGCATCGTCACACGGCGTGATATACTGATGTCTCTACTGCAGACACGAAACCACTGACGCAACAGCGTGTCGTTTATATCCTGCGTACGTAAAAAAAGCGCTGCCCGAAGGCAGCGCAAGCAAGGGATCGAAACAATAAACCAGTCAAACAATTCTCGCGACGGATCTTCCTTTCACGAAGATCTTTGCAACAGCCTTTGCCACTGCTATCGCTATGCTGCCAGTTACTATTCAGACACCCGTCACTAAAAAAGTTCGTTTATCGGCAAATTTTATCGCGCGGCGGGACAGCGTATAATGCGTTTATGTCATGACGACCGTTTTCGTCCCCTCTCCGCCCTTTTCACACATCCATTTTACGCACAGTTCGGGAGCCGCCTCATGGTGCTTTATTTGCTGGTGTTTGCCGTATGTATGCTGGTCATCGGCAGCGTCGTGGTGGTGTTACTCTCCACCCGCACCCCGCACTATCGCACCGATGCACAGGGCCTTCTAACGCTGTTTGACAAAGCGTTGGACAGCCAGATCAGCGACAGCGAATGGAATGCCTTCATCGGCTATCCCATTCGTCACGATGAATACCTGGAGGGCATTCGCCGCCGGGCCGCTCGCCTGATGGAGGAGCATGGCCGTCGCTGGCAAATTGCCCAGGGGAAACCGTTACTTAATGCTCACGGGCACTCAGAGCTTCAGGCGCTGCGCGACCATTTGTCCGCACGCATGGCGCTACGCCGTTCGTAACCCAGAGGAGAGGCTATGCGCAGCACCCTTCGCGCGCTGCCGCTGGATACCGCTACCCGGCACCACGCGCACGCTTTTCACCAGATCGTGATCACGCTGTGTGGCACCGCGCGTTTTGAAATCGAGGGGCTCGGCGGACGGCTGGACGCCTACGCCGGCTGCATCGTGCCGGCCAACTGCGAGCACTACTATTCGGGGGATGCCCACAACCGCCAGCTCATACTGGATTTACCTCCGGAGGCACCCGCGCTTTGCGGCGAGCATCGCGAACTCGCCGCGCTGTTTGACGCCCCGCGCTTTTTCACCCTGGATAGCGCGCTGCGCCACTACATGGCCTTTGTGGAAAGCGAGCTTGGCCGCACGCTCCCCCCGGGCAGCGACTCGCTGCGCGACGATCGCTTGGCCGTGGCTTTTCTCGGCGCGCTCATGTCACGACTGGGACCCGGCATCCAGCAGATGCCCCCGCGCTTAAACTTGGCGAGTATCCGCCGCTATATTGAGCGCCACCTGGCCGAGCCGCTACGCGTAGCCGACCTGGCGCGCCTGGCATGCCTGAGCGAGGCTCACTTCTCCACTCGGTTTCGTCGCCAGACCGGACTATCGCCGTGGCAATACGTGCGCCGTGAGCGCTTGGAGGCAGCGCGACAAATGATCCTGCAAAGTGCCTTACCGCTCACTGACATTGCCCTGCATACCGGCTTTGCCAGCCAAAGCACCCTTTCGCATGCCTTTCGCCGCCGTTTTGGCGTATCGCCGCGCACGCTACGTGGCCAAAACAATGTATTACCCGACCCTTGCGTTACAAGCTAGTGTTTTTCAGACGAAAGTCTTACACGCTCCAACCACCCTCGCTGGCGATAAGATTCAAACTCCACTAAAGTTCTAAAAAGACTTTGCGTCAGAGCGATTACCATGAAATCAACACGTTTTACCTCGAATTCGACATACAAGCGGCGCCATTGCGCCCTACATTCGAAAGCAGTTTAAGGCGTACAACCTGTACTTATTCTGTCTCTTCTCTGGGGGCTTCAATGCTCAATGCCAAGACACTGCGTGACCCTGCCACCTGGCAAACCGATCTTGATACGCTAATGGCACGCCTTAGCGATCATTATATCGTCGATGAAGACCGCTTTGTCCGCGAGCTCGTCAAACTGCTGGAAAGCGACCGCGATGACTACGCTCGCATTGAAGAAGACACCGCCTCGCTGGTGCGCGAAGTGCGCAACATGGATACCGCCGTCGATACCATCGATGAGCTACTACAGCAGTACAGCCTGGACACCCACGAAGGGCTGATGCTGATGTGCCTGGCCGAGGCCATGCTGCGCATTCCCGACAAGGTCACCGCGGATGCGCTAATCGAAGACAAGCTAGGCCCCGCCGACTGGAACGCCCACGTCGGCAAAAGCGAATCGTGGATGGTCAACGCTTCGACCTGGGGACTTTTAATGACCGGCCGGGTGCTCAAGCTGGACCAGCCCCAACAGGAAGGCCAGCCAGCCAGCTTTATCAATCGCATGGTCAACCGCCTGGGCGAGCCGGTCATTCGCCGCGCCATGGTCGAGGCGATGAAAATCATGGGCAAGCAGTTTGTGCTGGGGCGCGACATCGACGAAGCGCTCAAGCGCTCCAAGCCGCTGTTCGACAAAGGCTATACCTATTCCTACGACATGCTGGGCGAGGCTGCGCGCACCCGGGATGACGCCCAGAGCTACTTCAACGACTATCAAAGCGCCATCGAACAGGTCGGCAAAGCGCGCCAAAAACTGCGTGATACGACGCCCGCGCCTTCCATCTCGATCAAATTGTCGGCGCTGCACCCGCGCTACGAGTTTGGCCGCCGCGAACAGATTTTGACCGAGCTGGTAGATACCGTCACGGCTCTGGTGACAACGGCGCGCGAGCTTGACGTTGAAATCACCATCGACGCCGAAGAAGTGGATCGGCTGGAGCTCTCGCTCGAGGTCTTTCGCGCGGTGTACGAAAGCGCTGCCGCCAAGGGCTGGGGGCATTTTGGCCTGGTGGTTCAGGCCTACGCCAAGCGCGCGCTGCCCACGCTGCACTACGTCAACCGGTTGGCCGACCAGCAGGGCGACGAAATCCCCCTGCGGCTGGTAAAAGGCGCGTACTGGGATACCGAGGTCAAAGAATCCCAGCAGCTGGGCGTTGAAGGCTACCCGGTGTTTACCCGCAAGGCCTGCACCGACGTGGCGTATTTAGCCTGCGTACAGTTCTTGCTTTCCGAGGCGACCACGGGGCGTATTTTCCCCCAGTTTGCCACCCACAATGCCCACACGGTCACGGCCATTTTAGCCCAGGCCAACGCGCACAGCCGGCCATTCGAGTTTCAACGCCTGCACGGCATGGGAGAGGCGCTTTACGATGCTGCGCTTAAGCGCGCGCCCAAAGGCACCTATTGCCGCATTTATGCCCCGGTCGGTGCGCACAAGGATCTGCTTCCCTATCTGGTACGCCGGCTATTGGAAAACGGCGCCAACTCCTCGTTTGTCCACCAGATCGTGGACCCCGATGTGCCGGTAGAAACGCTCTGCGAGCACCCCGTCGACACGCTTGCCGCGCACGAATCCTATGCCAACCCGCGCATCCCGCTGCCCCAGGATATTTACGGCCCCCGGCGGCGCAACTCGCGCGGTATCAATCTCAACGTGCGCAGCCATTTTTACCCGCTGATGGAAAAGATGGCAGAGTTCATGGAAAAAACCTATACGGCCAAACCCCTGCTGGCGTTTGAGATCGAGGACGATACGGCTAACGCTCACGACGTCACCTGCCCTTTTGACCGGCGCCAGCTGCTAGGCAGCATTCAGTGGGTGACCCAGGAGCAAACCGCTCAGGCGCTGGATGCGGCCTGGGCGGCGTTCCCCGCCTGGGACGCCACGCCGGTGGCCGAACGCGCCGCCATACTGCGCCGCTTTGCCGACCTGCTCGAGTCGCATACGCCCGAACTAATGACGCTGTGCTCGCGCGAAGGCGGCAAGCTGTTAACCGACGGCGTTGACGAGATCAAGGAAGCGGTGGACTTTTGCCGCTACTACGCCATGCGCGCCGAAGACACTTTCACCGAGGCTATCGAGCTGCCGGGCCCTACCGGCGAATCCAACTGCTTACAGATGGGCGGCAAAGGCGTGTTTGCCGCCATCAGCCCGTGGAACTTCCCCGTGGCGATTTTCTGCGGTCAGATGGTCGCCGCAGCGGTAGCCGGCAATACCGTGCTGGCCAAACCCGCGGAGCAAACCTCGCTCATCGCCCACCGCGTCGTCGAGCTTTTATACGCCGCCGGCATGCCGCGCAACGCGGTACAGCTGCTGCCCGGCGACGGCGATAGCGTAGGCCGCGTGCTGACCGCCGACCCGCGCATCACCGGCGTGGCTTTTACCGGCGGCACCGATACCGCGCAAATCATCAACCGCGCGCTGGCCGCGCGGGAAAACGCGCCGCTACCCACGCTGATTGCCGAAACCGGCGGCATGAATGCGATGATTGTCGACTCCACGGCGCTTCCCGAGCAGGTCGTGGTTGACGTGATTCAGTCGGCGTTTCAAAGCGCCGGCCAGCGCTGCTCGGCGCTACGCGTGCTGTATCTGCAGGAAGATGTGGCCGAGCACATCATCGGGATCCTCAGCGGGGCAATGCAGGAGCTGCGCGTAGGCGACCCGCGCGACCTGGGCACCGATGTGGGGCCGGTGATCGACGAAGACGCCCGCCAACAGCTGCAGGCGCACATCGACAAGCTGACCGCCGAAGACCGGTTGATTGCACAAACGCCGCTGGAGGCGGCCGCAACACAAAACGGCACTTTTATTGCGCCAAGTGCTTTTGTCCTCGACAGCATCAACGCGCTTAGCCACGAGCAGTTTGGCCCAATACTCCACATCGTGCGCTATAACGCCAGCGAGCTGGACCAGGTCATCAACGATATCAATGGCCGCGGCTACGGGCTAACGTTCGGCGTGCACAGCCGTAACGCTTCGTTTGCCGCGGATATCGCGCAAAAAATCCGCGCCGGCAACGTGTATATCAATCGCAACATTATCGGCGCGGTGGTAGGCGTACAGCCGTTTGGCGGCCAGGGGCTTTCGGGCACCGGCCCCAAAGCCGGCGGCCCCAACTACCTGCCGCGCTTTGCTTCGGAAAAAACCGTCACCAACAACACCGCCGCCCTCGGCGGCAACGCTTCGCTTCTGGCCATGGGAGACGACGAAGAGACCCACGATTCAAATCAGCAATGACATGCTTTTGACAGGGACATTCATCCGGCAACGGCATTTATCCAACAACAATACAGCAGCATCATAACCGCCTGAAGGCACGCGTACGTGTAGCGGCCAACGGCCGGAGTGGCGCCCGGCCCAATAACAAACAGGAGATGTTCACATGGCTATTGGCGTTTGGATCAGCCTTTTTATTTACTTTGCGCTCATGATCGGCATCGGCTTTTATGCGATGCGCCGATCTACTTCCACCTCTGAAGGCTACATACTCGGTGGCCGATCCCTCAGCCCACCAGTAGCAGCCCTGTCAGCCGGCGCTTCGGATATGAGCGGCTGGCTGCTGATGGGGTTGCCCGGGGCCATGTTTGTCTCGGGCTTTGGTTCGGCCTGGATCGGGATCGGCCTGTTCGTGGGTGCCTTCGCCAACTGGGTGCTGGTCGCACCGCGTCTGCGCGAACAAACGGTGCACTATGGCAATGCGATCACCATTCCAGAATTTTTAGCCAACCGCTTCCCGACCCAGGCCATTCCGTTGAGAACCGTGTCGGCTATCGTCATCGTGGTGTTTTTCGCGGTTTACACCGCCTCAGGCCTGGTGGCAGGCGGCAAGCTATTCGACAGCGCGTTCTCCAGCGTGATCAGTATTGGCGGCATGAGTGACTACTCGGTAGGTATCATCATTACGCTGGGCGTCGTACTGGTCTACTCAGTGATCGGCGGCTTTCTCGCCGTGAGCATGACGGACTTCGTGCAGGGCTGCATCATGATGCTGGCACTGGTGATCATGCCGATTGTGGTTCTCTATGGCGAAGGCGGCGGCGGCATCTCCCAGGCAGCAGAAATCCTCAATGAAACCGATCCTACCCTGCTGTCGTGGACACAGGGGCTGACCTTTATCGGTTGGCTGTCTGCGGTAACCTGGGGGCTGGGGTATTTCGGCCAGCCGCATATCATTGTGCGTTTCATGGCCATCCGCAGCCTAAAGGGGGTGCCCACTGCCCGTAACATCGGCATGAGCTGGATGTTCATCTCGCTGGTCGGCGCGGGCTCCATGGCCATGCTCGGCCGCGCCTATGCCGTCCGCAACGGCATGGATGTCGAAGATCCGGAAACGATCTTTATCATCCTGGCAGAACTGCTGTTTCACCCGCTGATTACCGGTTTCCTCTATGCGGCCCTGCTTGCCGCCGTCATGAGCACCATTTCCAGCCAGCTGCTGGTGGCATCGTCATCGCTGACCGAGGACTTCTACCGCCTGTTCCTGCGCAAAGAAGCGTCGGAAAAAGAAGCCGTCACCGTAGGCCGGATTAGTGTCGTACTAGTCGGCCTGGTGGCCGCGGTGATTGCGTCGAATCCCGACTCTCAGGTTCTGGGACTGGTGAGTAACGCCTGGGCAGGCTTTGGCGCGGCGTTCGGCCCGCTAATTCTCCTGTCGCTGATGTGGCCACGCACCAACGGCGCCGGCGCCCTCGCGGGCATGGTCGTGGGTGCCCTCACCGTTATCATCTGGATTTCACTGGGCTGGAACGCAAGCTTTATGGGCGGCTCGGGTATCTATGAAATCATTCCTGGCTTCATCGCCGCCTTCATTGCCACCATGGTAGTGAGCAGCATGACTGCCGATGCGGATGAATATCAGCACATTACTCGCTAAAAGCGCGCTCACCACACGCTCAGCGTAATGAAGGGGCTCCTGCGGGAGCCCTTTTTCATGCCTTTGCATTAGCAGACGAGCATCTCTTGCGCTGAGTCAATATCTCCAACAGGCGCGGCTTTTACACTGACTTCATTGATAACCGGCAAGCCAAACTTGCCTGTAACGTAAACCCTTGGAGTCACACCACGATGCGCAACACTGCCCTCCCCGCCCTGCTTATCGCCAGCGTTAGCGTCGCTGCCCTGACGGCCAGCACTCAGGCCTTCGCCTACGGCGCCGGCGATTTCTACACCCGCGCTGGCGTTGCCAAAGTGGCACCCAAAAGCAATAACGGTGATATTTTGGGCGACTCAGACGTCAACGTCGATGACAAGACGGGATTTGCATTTACCTTGGGGTATCGTTTCCACGACAAGCTGGGCCTCGAGCTGCTGGCGGCCCTGCCGTTCAAACATGACCTCCAGGTCGATGGCGTGACCGATGGCTCCACCAAGCACCTGCCGCCCACCCTGACGCTTCAGTATTACCCGCTGGGCGGCACCGCAGCGCGGGTACAGCCCTACGTCGGCGCGGGCATCAACTACACCCGTTTTTCCAGCGAGAAAACCGACGTCGGCGCCTCGCTTGAGCTGGATGACTCCTGGGGTGCGGCCGGACAGCTTGGCGTTGACCTGCTGATCAACGATCACTGGGCGCTGAACGCCGCGGCCTGGTATATCGATATCGATACCGATGCCAAAATAGACGGTGAAAAAGCCGGCAAAGTGGAAATCGATCCGCTCGTGGTGATGGCCGGCATCAGTTACCGCTTTTAAACGTTAGGCCGCGCTGATGAGCTCGTCGATACGCTCAACGCTCTGCACGACCAAGAGCTGATCGCTTGCCCGGACACGCTGCTGCTGAAGGTAGGCGGCAACGGCTGGCGCCACTTCGCACTTGGCAGGAAGCGGCGCCCTGGCGTCAATCAGCGCATACAGACGCGCCGCAAATACAAAGCGCAGCCACTGCGGTAGCGTCATGGTATCCACACAAAACGGCTGCTGGCTTTCAAACGCAGCGGCTGGCGGCGTGTCAACACGCCATAGATCGGTGGCTTTTAGCGTCGCTTCCAGCTCTTCAACGCCCTTTTCAAGCTCTTGATGTATCGTCATGGGGAGCACCTTAGCGGTAAAATCGCGCATTATCCCAGCGCCGGGGCAACCTTGCCAAGCACCAGCCGTCGATAACGCGTATCGGTCCGTATAAATCACCGCGTGTGAGTAACGCACCGCTCTGTGGAGCGTTTTTACTGGGGCCGAGCATGTTATTCACTGATTCACAGAAAACCTGAAAGAGGCTGTGGATAAACTCTGGAAAGGTTGCGCAACCCTTGATGCCATGGGCTTTTGAGAAAATCGTTCGTTTTTTAACCAGCAGCCGGTTCGCGGAGAGTTTTCCACACCGACGGCTGACACCTACCGGGCGGCAAGGTAGAGTGCAGACTTGCAACGCGGAAGGATGCCATGCAGCCGATTCAAACTCTTGACGATTTTTTTACCCGCAGTGGGACGGATGTTGCCCTTTATCATATGGGCCGACGCGTAACACCCTGCGCGCGGGAAACGCTTGCCGCCTTTGAACGTAGTAGCACTCCCTGGCCCGAGCCCTGGCAGGGCCAGGCGCGCCTGGCGGCGATCTTTCGCCTGGACAATATGCCCGAGCCTGCGATCTGGTTTTTAAGCCTGCCGCTGGATGAGCAAGGCTACCTCGCGCCTGCTCCGCGCGATGCTTTCTTGCGCCGACTGCTGGAAACGCTGGGTCACAGCCAGAGCGCGCACCATGACGGCAGCACCATCGAGCATCTGATGCACGATAATCCGCTGGCGTTTACCCCCGATGTCACCTTTCAGGCGGTATTGAACGCGCGCGCCACGCAGGGTGCTGGCCTGCCGCCCAGCCAATACCTGGCAGCGGTGGAGGCGTTCTTTGACGGCCGCCACGGCGACTGGGAAGCGCTTGGCCTGCAGGGTATTGCCGACTACGTCATACGCATGGAAGACGCCCGACAGCCGCCGCTGGCCAAGATGCTGCACACACTGCCGGCGCCGATGCTTCGCTCGCTATGCCATTGTCTGGAGCACCGCCCGCTCGCCGCCGCGCTGGTGGACGAACTTTGCCAGCGCGGCGAAAGCGCCGCCGCCGATGGCGATATGGAAACGTTTTGTGCCTGCATTCGCGCCGTGGGCAGCAGCGATGACGCCCGGGCGGGCGTCTGGTATGCCACGCTGCTGGCCGATGAAGCCGCCTGCGGGCCGGACACACTGGCCGCCATTGCCGGGCGCGGCTGGCCGCTGCTGGAAGATGGTGAGCGGCTGCCGCTGTTTTTGACCCGCCTGGCACAAGACCCGCGCACCGGCTTTGCTACCGTCGTGCGCGACCTGGCGTTAATTCCGCGGCTGCGGCTGCCGGTCATCACACTGCTGCGCGATGCGCCCGAAGGCTCCCGTCTCAAGGCACGGCTGCTGGCGCTAACGCCCTAGTGGACAAGGAGAGGATGGTGAAGGAGACAGCGTCATGAGAGAACTGCCGTATCAGGCAAAGGCCATCATCGGCCGGCGTGAAATGGTCACGCTGCCCGAACTGAATCTACACTTATGCTGTAAGGCGGATACCGGCGCGCGCACTTCAGTGCTGCACGCCGAAGAGATTGAAACCTTTACAGACGCATCCGGCCAGCCGTGGGTACGTTTTTTCACCCGCAGCGGCGGGCTGGATACGCCGGCACATCAGATTACGCAGCCTCTGCACGATCGCCGTCGCATCACCAGCTCAAACGGGCACACCGAATATCGCTACGTGATTCGCACAGCGTTGACCATGGGCGAGCTTTCTTTCCCGCTGGAGCTGACGCTGACCGATCGGCGTAACATGCGTCACCCGATGCTGCTGGGCCGCCGCGCCATGCGTCGCCTGCTGGTGGCCCCCGGCGCGTCTTTTTTACACGGTGAGCCCTAGCCCTGCCGCGCTTGCCCACTGATGCCGCCGTCCACTAACCGGCCCGGAGCACTGTATGCACATTGCCCTGCTGTCCCGTAATCGCAACCTGTACTCCACCCAGCGCCTGGTGGAAGCGGCCAAAGCCCGTGGCCACAGCGCGCGCGTGGTCGACACTCTGCGCTGTTACATGAGCATCGCCTCGCACCACCCGTCGATTCACTACAAAGGACACGCCATCGAACCGTTTGACGCGGTCATTCCGCGCATTGGTTCGTCGGTGACGTTCTACGGCTGCGCGGTACTGCGCCAGTTTGAAATGATGGGCACCTACGTGATCAACGATTCGGTGGCGATTTCCCGCTCCCGCGATAAACTGCGCTCGCTGCAGCTGCTGTCGCGCAAGGGGCTGGGGCTGCCGGTAACCGGTTTTGCCCACTCGCCCGATGATATTCCCGACCTGATTACCATGGTCAAGGGCGCGCCGCTGGTCATCAAACTGCTGGAAGGCACTCAGGGCATTGGCGTGGTAATGGCGGAAACCAACAAGGCCGCCGAATCGGTGATCCAGGCGTTTATGGGCATGAAAGCCAACATTATGGTGCAGGAGTACATCAAGGAGGCCAACGGCGCCGACATTCGCTGTTTCGTCATTGGCGACAAGGTAGTGGCCGCCATGAAACGCCAGGCGGCTGAAGGCGAGTTTCGCTCTAACCTGCACCGTGGCGGTAGCGCCAGCGTGATTCGCATCACCCCCGAAGAGCGCTCTACCGCGATCAGGGCGGCCAAGGCAATGGGGCTTCGCGTTGCCGGCGTCGACCTTTTGCGCTCGCACCATGGCCCAGTCATTATGGAGGTCAATTCATCCCCCGGGCTGCGCGGAATAGAAAGCGCCACCGGCAAGGATATCGCCGGACTGATCATCGAACATATCGAAAAAAATGCCCTAACAAAGCGAAAAACGCCGCCTAAGCCCAGGGGCTAACGCGGCGGGTAAAAATAATTGGTCAAGGGGTGGCAAAAGCGTGCCGCCGCCGCCACAATCTGCGTCACCGAAGGAGGTAGACGCTCATGTTTCTCGACAATCGCCAAGTGGCGATGGACAGCGTACTGGAAGCGCTGGCCGACAGCATCGACTATTTTCAGGATAATATCGAACGCCTGCGCCCCTCGCTGCGCGATTGCCTGAAGCCGCTGTACGAAGAGCGTCTTAAGCAAATGCACAAGCTGCAACGACTGGCACGCAAGCACCTTAAAATGCTGCCCCGGGATGCCGACGTTGAGCGGGATGATTTCCTGTGGCTGTGGAGCCGCCTGAAAAGCTTTGTGGGCAACGACAGCCAAGTGCTGATCAACGAATTGCTGGAACAAGAGCGCGTGCTGATGCAGGCGCTTTCGACGCTTTTCACCCACCCGCTGCCGGACCCTATCGAACCCGTGGTCGAAGAAAACATGAAAGGCTGCCGTCAGCTTATTCGTGAACTTTACGGGCTACAGAAGCGCAAAGTGCGCCGCTAGCGTATTCGTCACGCAAGCATCGCCGGCGCTTAGTCGCCGGCGTCGATAAGCGGCGACGGCCAGAGCACTTCGTCGATGACAATGGGCTCGGCAGGGCCCAGAAAATACGCTTTGCGCCCCCACAGATACAAATCTCCCAGCGTCGCCACCCGGGCCAGGCTTTCACGCAGCCTTAGCCGCCACTCGCCCGCCACGGCGCCATCGTTGGCCACGCAGCCGGTTACCTCCATGCCCCGTGCCCGGGCAATGTAAATCGCCCTTGGGAGATGCCAGCGCTGGGTAATCAGCACCGCTTCTTCTACCTGAAACACATCGCGCGCGCGCGTTAGCGTATCGAAGGTGCTGAAACCGGCAAAATCCATCGTTAGCTGCTCGGGGGCGACGCCGCGAGCGTTCAAATCGCGCCACATGGCGCGCGGCTCATTATACGAGCGCGTGCGATTATCGCCCGACAGCAATAAATGCTCGACCTGCCCGCCATGAATAAGCCGTGCCGCCGTATGCATACGGGCATTAAAGTGCGGGTTGCGTACGCCGGTACGCGTCCAGCTCGAGGTGCCAAACACTACGCCAATACGCTGCGACTGACAGCTGGCCACGCCGGCCTCGATATACGGCGCGCTATGGGACAACACCCAGAGGTTACCGGCCACCCACAGCATTACCGTCAGCAGCAAAAGCGTGCCCAGCACCATCAAAAGCTGCTTCATCCCGCCAAGCAGCCGCTGCATCATCCGCCGATACCCTTAGAACTGATATCTTTAAAACATGCCCAGTTCAAGCTTGGCCTCGTCGCTCATCATGTTCCGGCTCCAGGACGGACTGAACACAATCTCGGTATGCACCTTATCAATCTGCGGCGCGCCGAGAATTTTGTTGCGCGCATCGGCGGCAATGACTTCACCCATGCCGCACCCCGGCGCGGTTAGCGTCATGCGAATGGTGACCATCAGCTCACCGCTGATCAGCCGCTCGAAGCGGCAGCCGTACACAAGCCCCAGATCGACAATATTGACCGGGATTTCCGGGTCAAAGCAGGTGCGCAGCTGCTCCCAGACAAACGCCTCAATAGCCGCGTCATCAGCGCCCTTGGCAAGGGTCGGACGCGGAAGCGACTCAAGCCCTAACGCATCCAAATTGCTACCTTCAATCAGGTACATGCGCCCTTCGAACCCGACGCTGACTGAGCTGCCTTTGGCCTGCATCACGCTGACCACGCTGTCCTCGGGCAAATTGACGGTATTGCCGAAGGGGATCACGATGCCGTCCACGTCGCGCTGCAGCGGCAGCATCTGGCCTTTTTCCAGCCCGGCGATCTGCTCGATATCCATAACGCTCCTTAACGTAGCATGCCAATCACGCGGTTGAGCGCGGCGATAAAGGTGTCAACTTCTGCGCGGGTATTATACGCCGCAAACGAGGCCCGACAGGTAGCATCGACGCCAAAATGGTTAAGCAGCGGCTGGGCGCAGTGATGCCCCGTGCGGATGGCAACGCCAAGCTGATCAATCAACAGGCCGATATCCTGGGAGTGCGCGCCGTCTACCACAAACGACAGCACGCCGGCCTTGTGCGGCGCCGTGCCCAGAATGCGCAGCCCGTCGATCTTGCTGATCTCACGGGTTGCATGGCGCAGCAGCGTTTGCTCCCATTGGCCAATGGCGTTAAGTCCGACGCTTTGCACCCATTCAAGCGCGCGCCCCAGCGCAATAACTTCGACAATCGCCGGCGTGCCGGCCTCGAACTTGTGGGGAATCTCGGCAAACGTAGAGCCAGCAAACGATACCGTAGCGATCATTTCACCGCCCCCCTGCCACGGCGGCATGGCGTCGAGCAGCTCGCGCTTGCCATAAAGCACGCCCACGCCCGTGGGACCGTAGACCTTATGCCCGGAAAACGCGTAAAAATCGGCATCGATGGCCTGCACGTCAACCGTCTGATGGGGCACTGCCTGGGCGCCATCCACCAGAATCAGCGCGCCCGCGCGATGCGCCGCCGCCGCCATCTCGGCGACCGGATTCACCGTGCCGAAGGCGTTGGAAACATGGTTCACGGCCACCAGCCGCGTGCGCTCATTCAACTGGTCGCGGTAGGCCGCCTGATCAAGCGCCCCGTCGGCATCCACCGGAATCACCCTCAGGGTAAAGCCGATTTCTTGGGCCAGCAGCTGCCAGGGGACGATATTGGAGTGATGCTCCAGCATCGACACCAGCACTTCGTCGCCGGGGGCCAGGTTTGCGCGCCCCCAGCTGTTGGCCACCAGGTTGATCGCCTCGGTAGTACCCCGAGTGAAGATGACCTGGCGCGCATCCGGCGCGTTCAAAAAGCCCCGCACCGTCTCCCGGGTACCCTCAAATGCGGCGGTGGCTTCGTCGGCCAGCGTATGCAAACCGCGGTGAATGTTGGCGTTATAGCGGCCGTAGTAGTCGCTGAACACATCAATCACCGGCTGCGGTGTCTGGCTGGTCGCCGCGTTATCCAGATACACCAGCGCCTTGCCGTGGACCTTGCGCTCCAGCACGGGAAACTCCTGGCGTAACCGTGCAACATCCAGCGGTGCATCGCCCGGCGGGGAAGCGCCCGGCGATGCGGCGGTAGCTGACAACGGCTCGGCGGCGATGTGGAACATACGGCACTCCTTTATGACGTTCGACCTATGGCGTTCGACCTATGCTTCCCGACCTGCGGCGTCGGGCATCGCGCCGGGATTATTCGTTAAGCGCCGCGGCCGTTTCGACAAGGCCGGTAAGATTGAAGCGCTCGGGCAGCTTCCCGGCCACCGCCAGCTCGACACGTTCGGCAATCACGTCAAGCGCCACGCCTTCGAGCACTTCACCGGCGAAGGCCAGCGTCAACAGACCCCGGGCGCTTTGCTCGTCCAGCCCGCGGGTGCGCAGCGCAAAGACGGCGTCCTGGTCAAGCTGGCCGGTAGTGGTGCCGTGGGAACACTTCACGTCGTCGGCGTAAATTTCCAGCTCGGGCTTGGCGTCGATGCGTGCCCGGTCCGACAGCAGCAGGTTTTGGTTGCTCTGAAAGCCTTCGATCTGCTGGCTGTCGCGCTTGACGTATACCCGGCCGTTGAACACGCCGTGGGCGCGGTCGTCGAGAATACCCTTGTAGTTCTCGTTGGAAAACGTCAGCGGCGCGTTGTGGTTCACCTTGGTGTGGTTGTCCACGTGCTGGCGACCCTGGCCGAAGAACAGACCGTTAAAGGTCGCTTCGCCGCCCTTGCCGTTAAGATCGCTGATCAGATCGTTACGCACCAGCGCGCCGCCAAGGTCCATGTTATGCGACACATAGCGGCTATCGCGCTCCTGCTCTACGTGGATGCTGGCAATATGGTAGTCGCCAAGCGGTGCTTCCTGCAGCTTGTAGTGCGTCAGGATGGCGCCGCGGCTAAGAAACAGCTCGCTGACGATATTGGTAAAGTTCTTGGCGTCGGCATCGCCGGCATAGTGCTCGACAAGGGTCGCTTCGCTGCGCCCGCCGGCCTCGACCAGCACGCGCGGGTGGCACATGATCGGCGTGTCGTTCTGCCGCGATAAAAACTGCAGCAGAATGGGCTTCTCCACCACGCAGCCGGCCGCCAGACGAATCACCGCACCCTCTTCCATAAAGGCCGTATTAAGCGCGGCGAAAGCCGAAAACTCTACCCCCGTCAGCCGGCCCAGCGGGCCGCCCACGGCTTCATGGTTGTCGGCTAGCGCCTGCGACAGCGGCAGCACCTCTACGCCCTCGGGCAAACCCTGCACGTCGGACAGCGCCGGGGCGAAAACGCCGTCAACGAACGTCAGACGGTAGGCCTCGAGCGGCAGCGTCAGCGCGGCCGCGCTGGCCGGTGAAAAATCGCCGTCCGCGGCCAGCGCAAAGTTGCCTTGGGCAATATCGCGCACGTTGGTGTATTTCCACTCCTCATCGCGGCGAGTGGGAAAGCCCATCGCCTCGAAGCGCGCGGCACCGGCCTGACGGCGGGCGGCGATCCAGGTGGGCTCCGGCTCGCGCTGGCTGTCGCGCGCCTTCAGCGTGTCCAGAAAGGTTAACGTCTCGCTCATGCCGCTGACTCCTCGATACCTTCATAGCCGTTTGCCTCAAGCTCGCGGGCAAGCTCGGCATCGCCGCTTTTGACGATGCGCCCATCCACCAGCACGTGCACGTAGTCGGGCACGACATAGTCCAGCAGACGCTGGTAGTGGGTGACCAACAAAATCGCACGCTCTGCGTTGCGTAGGCTGTTGATGCCGTCGGACACCACGCGCATGGCGTCGATATCCAGGCCGGAGTCGATCTCGTCAAGCATCGCCAAATGCGGCTGTAACACCAGCATCTGTAAGATTTCGTTGCGCTTTTTTTCGCCGCCGGAAAAACCCTCGTTGACCGCGCGCTGCAGAAAACTCGCGTCCATCTTCATGTCGGCGATTTTCGCCTTGATCAGCTTCATGAACTCCGGCGCGGGAATTTCCCCTTCGCCACGAGCCGCACGCTGAGCGTTGAGCGCCGCCTTGAGCAAGTAGATGTTTTTCACCCCCGGAATTTCCACCGGGTATTGAAAACCCAGCAGCAGGCCGGCGCGGGCACGGTCTTCGATGGCCATTTCCAACACGTCACGCCCCTCGTAGGTGATCGTACCCTGGGTGACCTCGTATTCTTCCTTGCCGGCGATGACTGCAGATAGCGTCGACTTCCCGGAGCCGTTGGGGCCCATGATGGCGTGGACTTCGCCGGCGTTGATGGTCAGCGTCAATCCTTTGAGAATTTCGTTGCCTTCAACCGAGACGTGCAAATCATTCACTTCAAGCATGCTAGTACCTTTTTTAAAGACGGTTTTTCAAGACGGTTTCTCACCACAGCTTCTCAAACCGATAACTTGTACAGCGGAGGGCAGCAGTAGCGGCTGCTCCACCGCCCGGCGACGCGGAGGACTCAACGGTGCGGCTAGCCGACCGCGCCTTCCAGCGTGACGTTAAGCAGCGCTTCGGCCTCGACGGCAAACTCCATCGGCAGTTCCTGGAACACGTCCTTGCAAAAGCCGTTGACGATCATGCTGACCGCATCTTCTTCGGAGATACCCCGGCTTTGGCAGTAAAACAGCTGGTCTTCGCCGATCTTCGAGGTCGTCGCCTCATGTTCGACGGTCGCTGTGCTGTTCGCGAGCTCCTGATACGGGAACGTATGCGCGCCGCAGGTATCGCCAATCAGCAGCGAATCGCACTGGGTAAAGTTACGCGCGCCCTTGGCTCGCGGGCCGATCTTGACCAGCCCGCGGTAGGACTGATCACTGCGGCCAGCCGAAATCCCCTTCGCCACGATGTAGGAGCGGGTACCTTCGCCGATGTGCACCATTTTGGTGCCGGTATCGGCCTGCTGGCGACCGCCGGTGACGGCGACGGAGTAGAACTCGCCGATGCTGTCCTTGCCACGCAGCATGCAGGACGGATATTTCCAGGTAATCGCGGAGCCGGTTTCCACCTGCGTCCAGCTGATGCGCGAACGCTCGCCGCGGCAGTCGCCGCGTTTGGTGACAAAGTTATAAATGCCGCCGACGCCGTTCTCGTCGCCCGGGTACCAGTTCTGCACGGTGGAATATTTGATGTAGGCGTCATCCAGCGCCACCAGCTCGACCACCGCTGCGTGAAGCTGGTTTTCGTCACGCTGCGGCGCGGTACAGCCTTCGAGGTAGGAAACTTCGGCACCGCTTTCGCAAATAATCAGCGTGCGCTCAAACTGTCCGGTATTCTCCGCGTTAATGCGAAAATAGGTGGAAAGCTCCATGGGGCACTTCACGCCCTTGGGCACAAACACAAAGGAGCCGTCGGTAAACACCGCCGAGTTAAGCGTAGCGAAGTAGTTATCGTTTTTGGGCACCACCGTGCCCAGGTACTGCTTGATCAGCTCGGGATATT
>JAKDRW010000028.1 GCA_030454225.1 Vreelandella subglaciescola
ACGGTCTGCAGGACCACTTCAAGACCAACAAGCAGGATCACCACTCGCGTCGTGGCCTGATCCGCATGGTCAACCAGCGCCGCAAGCTGCTGGACTACCTGAAGCGCAAGGATCTGTCGCGTTACCAGGCCGTTATCCAGAGCCTGGGTCTGCGTCGCTAAGCTACTGAAGCACAGTACTGAAGCGTAGCGTAAACGGGCAGCCTTCGGGCTGCCCGTTTTTGCGTCTGGCCTTTGCACCACTGCCAAGGGCCGCCGCGATATCCTGCGTCGCAACGGCTGGTCGCCGGGCGGCACAGCGCCTAGAATGGCCGTGAGTTATTAAAACGACGAAAACGCATAGACAAGTTGCTCTCAACGCGAAAGGAAGTTGCCGTGAATCCGGTTAAAAAGACGTTTCAGTACGGTCGTAGCACCGTCACGCTCGAAACCGGGCGTATCGCCCGCCAGGCGTCCGGCGCCGTTATGGTTACCATGGACGACACCGTCGTGCTGTGTACCGTCGTGGCTAAAAAAGACGCCAAGCCCGGCCAGCCGTTTTTCCCGCTGTCGGTGCACTATCAGGAAAGGTCCTACGCGGTGGGTAGGATTCCCGGCAGCTTCTTCAAGCGCGAGGGGCGTCCCACCGAGAAAGAAACCTTGACCTCGCGGCTGATCGACCGGCCGATTCGTCCGCTGTTTCCCCGGGGCTTCATGAACGAAGTCCAGGTGGTGTGCACGGTGCTGTCTACCGATCGCAACCACGATCCGGACATCGCCGCGCTGCTCGGCACCTCGGCGGCGCTGGGCCTCTCCGGCGTGCCGTTCAGTGGCCCCATCGGCGCGGCGCGCGTGGGCCTGAACGAAGAGCAGGGCTATTTCCTCAACCCCAGCGTTGACGAGATTGCGACCTCCGAGCTGAATATGGTGGTTGCCGGCACGCAGCAGGCGGTGCTGATGGTCGAGTCCGAAGCCGAGGAGCTGTTGGAAGACGAAATGCTTGGCGCGGTGCTTTACGGCCATCAGGAAATGCAGGTGGCCATCAGCGCGATCAGCGAACTGGTCGCTGAAGCCGGCAAGCCGCGCTGGCACTGGCAGCCTGCCGCTACCCATCAAACGCTGGCGGCGACCCTTGCCGCCGCGCTGGAGCAGAAAATCGGCGAGGCCTACCGCATTACCGACAAGATGGCGCGCCAGGACGCGCTAGCGGCGCTGAAGCGCCAAGCCCAGGAGGCGCTGGGCGAGCACGAGGGCGCGCCGGCCGACGGCCGCTTCCCCGAAGCAGATATAAAAATTACCTTTGCCGCGCTGGAAAAACGCGTGGTGCGTTCGCGCATCGTCAACGGCGAGCCGCGTATCGACGGGCGCGATAACCAGACCGTGCGTCCGCTGGCCATTGAAGTGGGCGCGCTGCCCAAAACCCACGGCTCGGCGATCTTTACCCGCGGCGAAACCCAGGCGATTGCGGTGGCCACGCTTGGCACCCTGCGCGACGCCCAGCTGATCGAGTCGCTGGAAGGCGACCGTAAAGACCGCTTTATGCTGCACTACAACTTCCCTCCGTACTGCGTGGGCGAAGCGGGCTTTGTTGGCGGTCCCAAGCGCCGTGAAATCGGCCACGGGCGCCTGGCACGGCGCGGTATTCAGGCCATGCTGCCCTCGGAAGAGGCGTTTCCCTACACCATTCGCGTGGTCTCGGAAATTACCGAGTCCAACGGTTCAAGCTCGATGGCCTCGGTGTGCGGCTCGTCGCTTGCGCTGATGGACGCCGGCGTGCCGCTCAAGGCGCCGGTGGCGGGTATCGCCATGGGGCTGGTCAAGGATGCCGACAGCTTCGCCGTGCTCACCGATATTCTGGGTGATGAAGACCACCTCGGCGATATGGACTTCAAGGTCGCGGGCTCTGCAGACGGCGTGACCGCCCTGCAGATGGATATCAAGATCGAGGGCATCAACGAAGAAATCATGGAAACGGCGCTGCAGCAGGCGCACAAGGCGCGCCTTGAGATCCTTGAGCAGATGAACGCGGTGATCAGCGCTAGCCGTACCGAGGTGTCCGACAACGCGCCGTCGATGGCCACGCTCAAAATCGATGCGAGCAAGATCCGCAGCGTGATCGGCAAAGGCGGAGCGACGATCCGCAAGATTTGCGAGGATACCGGCGCCTCCGTCGATCTGGACGACGACGGCACGGTGCGTATTTACGCCGAAGACAAGCAGGCGGCCCAGGCGGCCATCGACACCGTCAACGAGCTCATCGCCGAAGCGGAAATTGGCAAGCTGTACCGCGGTAAAGTGGTGCGCATTGCCGACTTCGGCGCTTTTGTGAACATCATGCCGGGCACCGACGGGCTGGTGCATATTTCACAAATTGTCGCCGAGCGGGTCGAAAAGGTGCGCGACTACCTCAATGAAGACGACGAGGTGGTAGTCAAGGTGCTCGATGTCGATAACCGCAATCGGGTTAAGCTGTCGATCAAGGAAATCACCGAAGACGACAAGGCGGCGCTGGCCGAAGCCGAGGCCGCATCCGCCGCCGACGCTGAAACAGCAGGCTAAGCGCTACGCTGTGCAGCCACCGCCCCCGTCGCCTTTGGCGGCGGGGGCGGTGGCGTTTGATGCGGCCAAAAATGCGCTGGAGCCTGAAAAGCCACGCGCTACCGATCCGGCAATGAATACTTGGCAATGGAAACCCAGCGATGGAAGAACAATCTGCAGCCGGCGCCGAAGCGCCGCCTAATGCCTGGTGGGGGGTGGTGGCGGTGATGGTCGGGATCTTTTTACTGGTCACCGCCGAACAGCTGCCCATCGGGCTTTTATCCCAGGTGGCTGAGGCGCTGGGCGTTACGCCGGGTACGGCGGGGCTTATGGTCACGGTGCCCGGCGTGATCGCGGCGTTTTCCGCGCCGCTTTTGCCCGTGGCCGTGGGCCGGCTGGACCGGCGCATCATGCTCACCCTGATGATGTTGCTGATGGTGGTGGCAAGCGTGCTCTCGGCGCTGGCGAGCAATTTCTGGCTGCTGCTGGGCGCGCGGGCGCTGGTGGGTATGAGCATCGGCGGTTTCTGGGCCGTTGCCGGGGGGCTGGCCCCGCGGCTGGTGGCGCCGGATAAGGTGCCCCGTGCAATGACCATTATTTTTGGCGGCATTGCCGCCGCCTCGGTGCTGGGGGTGCCGCTGGGCACTTTGCTGGGTGAGTGGACTCACTGGCGGGTGGCGTTTGCCGCGCTGGGCGGGTTGAGTCTGGTAACGGCAGCGGCGCTATGGTGTTGGCTGCCGAGCCTGCCGCCCCGGGAGCCGGTGCGGCTGGCGACGCTGGGTCAGCAGCTGGCTAGCCGCGGCGTGCGGGTGGCGGTGATGGCCACCGGGCTGGTGGTAGTCGGTCACTTTGCCGCCTACACTTTTGTCAGTCCGGTGCTGCAGCAGATCAGCGGTATCAAGCTTGCTCAGGTGGGCAGCCTGCTGCTGCTTTACGGGCTGGCGGGCATTATCGGCAACGTCGCGGCGGGTTTGTTTGCCGGGCGGCATCCGTACACCGCGGTGCTGGTGATTCCGTGCGTGCTGCTGGCGGTGGTCGGCAGCTTCCCGCTGGTTGGTGTGGTGCCCGTCAGCGGGGTTGCGCTATTGATAGTGTGGGGCGGGATTTTTGGCAGCGTGGCGGTCAGCGTGCAAACCTGGCTTTTGCGCACCGCGCCCAACACCGAAGCGGCCAATGCGCTGATGGCCTTTGTGTTTAACTTTTCCATCGGCACCGGGGCGCTGATCGGCGGCCGCCTGGTGGATGGGGTGGGGCTTTCCGGGACGCTGTGGGCGGCCTCGGCGCTGTTTCTGGCAGCCGCCGTGCTGGTCATCGCGACGCCGTCCAGGCTGCTGGATGGCGCGCGCGAAGCGGCCAGCTAGCGTTCGATCGCCAGCGCCACGCCCTGGCCGCCGCCGATGCACAGCGTGGCCAGGCCTTTGCGCGCGTCGCGCGCGAGCATCTCGTGCACCAGCGTAACGAGTATCCGGCAGCCCGACGCGCCGATCGGGTGGCCCAAGGCTATCGCACCGCCGTTGACGTTGATGCGCGAGGTGTCCCAGCCGAGCTCCTGGTTGACCGCAATCGCCTGGGCGGCGAAGGCTTCGTTGGCTTCGATCAGGTCAAGGTCCTCAACGTCCCAGCCGGCTTTGGCCAGGCAGCGCCGGGTCGCCGGCGCCGGGCCGATCCCCATGATCGCCGGATCCACCCCGGCGTTGGCATAGCCGGCAATACGCGCCAGCGGCTCTAGCCCTAGCGCTTGGGCCTTGGCCGCCGAACACAGCATGACCACCGCCGCGCCGTCGTTAATGCCCGAGGCGTTGCCCGCGGTGATGCACCCGTCGGGTTTAAAGGCCGGGCGCAGGCCGGCGAGCTTTTCGGCGGTCAGCGGGCGGGGGCCTTCGTCGGACTCAAACTGCGTAACGTGCCCTTTGCGCCCGGGCACGGCAATCGGCGTGATCTGGCTGACAAAGCGGCCGTTGTCGATCGCCTCATGGGCCTTTTGTTGGGACGCGGCGGCAAACGTATCCATGGCGTCGCGGCTGATGGCGTAGCGTTCGGCGATATTTTCCGCGGTAATGCCCATGTGGTAGTCGTTAAACGCGTCCCACAGGCCGTCGTGGACCATCGAGTCCACGGCCGTCCAGTTGCCCATGCGCTGGCCGTGGCGCGAGTGGGGTAGCAGGTGCGGCGCGGCGGACATATTCTCTTGGCCGCCGGCCAGCACGAGCTCGGCGTCGCCGCAGCGAATGGCCTGGGTGGCCAGGTGCAGCGCCTTGAGCCCCGAGCCGCAGACCTTGTTGATGGTCATCGCCGGCACGGCGTGGGGCAGCCCGCCGCCAATCGCCGCCTGGCGCGCGGGGTTTTGCCCATTGCCCGCGGTCAGCACCTGGCCGAGCAGCACCTCGTCGACCTGGCCGGGATCGATGCCGGTGGATTGCAGCACATCCCGAATGACCTGAGCTCCCAGCTCGCTTGCCGGCACGCCCGAAAGCGAGCCGCCAAAGGTGCCGATGGCGCTGCGCTTGGCGGCTACAATTACAACGTCCGTCATTGCGTTTTGCATACAAATCTCCCGAGTTGAGTGCGGCTATGCCCGGCGCAAGCGGCTTAGGCCAGCTGTACCGGAATGGCGTTGCTGGTGTGGCTGACGTCGTTGCCTTCCTTGAGGTAGACCAGCGACGGCTGATGCGTGTCCAGCTCGCTATCGGCGTAGTGCGCGTAGCTGCAGATGATAATGCGGTGGCCGGGGCTGCCGTGGTGTGCGGCGGCGCCGTTGATAGAAATGATCTTTGAGCCTTCCTCGCCGCGAATCGCGTAGGTGGTAAAGCGCGCGCCGGTGGCCACGTTATAGATCTGGATCTGTTCGTTTTCGCGAATGCCGGCCATGTCCAGCAGCTCGCCGTCGATGGCGCAGGAGCCTTCATAGTGGAGCACGGCGTGGGTAACGCGGGCCATGTGCAGCTTGGCTTTGAGCATGACGGTGTGCATGGAAAAATCCTTTACGACGTGAAAAGAGTCGTGAATGTGGGGGTGGAAAAAAGACCGGGCAGCCGGAGCAGCGGCATTGTATGCCTCGCCCCGCTGGCGATAAAACTAGCAGCCTGGAAGCTCAAGCGTCAGGTTGTCAATCAGGCGGGCAGGCCCCAGGTAGGCCGCGGCCAGCAGCACCGCCTCGCGGGTGTACGCGGTTACCGGGTTGAGCCGGCTGTCGCGCAAGGCCAGATAGTCGAGGCTAAAGCCCGCGTCTTGCAGCGCCTTTTCCCCGTCGCCAAGCACCGTATTGACGCTTTCGCCCTGTGTGAGCCGCTCGCGCAGGGCGCACAGCGTGCGGTACAGCGCCGGCGCTGCGGCGCGTTCTTCAGCGCTTAAATAGCCGTTGCGCGATGACAGCGCCAGCCCGTCGTCGGCGCGCATGATGGGGACGCCCTCAATCTCGACGGGCAGGTGCAGGTCGGCCACCATTTTACGAATCACCGCCAGCTGCTGGTAGTCCTTCTCGCCAAAGCAGGCAAGCTGGGGCGCCACCAGGTGAAACAGCATGCTGACCACCGTGGCCACGCCGTCAAAGTGGCCGGGGCGCGAGCCGCCGCAGAGGCCTTCGCTGACGTCGGGCACGCGCACCTGGGTGGGCGTGTCAAAGCCGTTGGGGTAGAGCGTTTGGGCCCGGGGGGCAAACAGCACGTCGCAGCCGGCGTTTTCAAGCGCGGCCTGATCGGCGGCAAAGGTGCGCGGATAGGCGTCGAGATCGTCATCGGGGCCGAATTGTAGCGGATTGACAAACAGGCTGGCCACGACGACGTCGGCGCGCTTTCGCGCGTGTGCGATCAGCGCCAGATGGCCGGCGTGCAGGTTGCCCATGGTGGGCACCAGCGCAATGCGCAGCCCGCGCTGGCGGGGCTCGGCCAGAACGTCGCGCAGCGCCTGGATGGCTTGCAGGGTATGCATATCGTTTTACCACTAAAACCGTTTGGGAAAGCCGCCGTTAAAAACCGTTCTTAAAAACCGTTCTTAAAAACAGTGCTCAGGCGCAGGAAAAGCACGTTGCTTAACGTCGCCGTGGTAGCGGGCAAAGGCGTCCTGAATGTTGGCGGTCTCGGCCATGTAGTTTTTCACAAAGCGCGGCGTGCGCCCGGTGCTGACGCCCAGCACGTCGTGCATAACGAGTATCTGGCCGTTGGTGTCCGGCCCGGCACCAATGCCGATCACCGGTACGTCGAGCGCCTGGGTGACGGCGCGGCCAAGGCTTGCGGGCACGCATTCGAGCAAAATAATCGAGGCGCCGGCCTCAACCAGCGCTTGGGCATCGGCGATGATTTGCTCGGCGTGGGCCGCGTCGCGTCCCTGTACCTTGTAGCCGCCCAGCTGATAGACGGTTTGTGGGGTTAGCCCCAGGTGCGCACACACCGGCACGCCGCGGCGCGTCAGCTCGCGTACGCCGTCGGCCATCCACGCCTCGCCTTCTACCTTGACCATCTCGGCGCCGGCCCGCATCAGCGCGGCGGCGTCGTTGAGCGTGCGCTCGACGGTGGCGTTGCTCATGAAAGGCAGGTCGGCCATCAGCAGGCTTGTGCCTTTACCCGCGGCGGCGGCGCGGGTGTGGTAGCACATATCGGCGAGGGTCACCGGTAGCGTGCTGGTATGCCCCTGCAGCACCATTCCCAGCGAGTCGCCGACCAGCAGCACTTCAATGCCGGCCTGACTGGCGGCGTTGGCGAAGGAGGCGTCGTAGGCGGTCAGGCAGCTGAACGTTTCCCCGCTGCGCTTGAGCTCACGCAGGGTGTTCAGAGTGACGGTTTTCATGGCGTGCTCTCGCTGTTGGCAGGGTGGTCGTTCGCGCCACTCAGCGTTTGGGCGGGCGCGGGGATCAAAGAATCGGAGTTCGAGCGCCAATTGTTACCCGAATACGCCGCCGCTGTCGAGAGGTGTGTAAAACGGTAGCAAAAGCGTGCGCGTCAGGCCAGCGGCGTGACGTCGTCGCCCAGTCCCGCCAGCCACTGTTCAAGCGGCTGGCCGCGTAGGCGCAGGTGCGGTGCGATTTCACACAGCGGGCGCAGCACAAAAGCGCGCGTGTGCATGTGAGGGTGTGGCACCTGAAGCCGGGGGTGCGCAACGAGCGTGGTGTTGAAAAGTAACACGTCGAGATCCAGCGTGCGCGGCCCCCAGTGGCGCTCCCGGCGGCGGCGGTGGCGCTGTTCGAGCGCCTGCAGCTGGTCAAGCAGCGCAAGCGGCGAAAGATACGTTTCAAGCGCGACGACCGCATTGACAAAGTCGGGCTGATCCTGAGGACCCACCGGGCGGCTGGCGTAGAGCCGCGAGGCGACCGAGACGCGGCTTAGCGGCAGCGCGTCGAGCTCGCTCAGGGCGGTGGCCACTTGCTTTCGCGGCTGGTCGAGGTTGCTGCCCAGGCCAATATAGGCAAGCGACGCTGGACGGGAGGGCGCAGGCGACATGGCTAGCGCTTACTCCGCGTTGGGGCGCGGTTTACGCCGGCGGCGTTTGCGCCGCGTGCCCTGGCTGGCCGGATCGCTGCCGACTTTGCTCAGCAGCCGGCGCTGCTCGTGCTCGTCGGCTGACTGAAACGCCGTCCACCACTCGCCGAGCCCGGGCGGGCTTTCGCCGGCCTGTTCGCGTAGCAGCAGGAGGTCGTAGGCGGCGCGAAAGCGCGGGTGTTCGCGAGTTTGGAAAGCGCGTTTGCCCTGGCGTTTGGCCAGCCGCTCCTGCAGCCCCCAGATATCGCGCATGGGCATGCCAAAGCGCTTGGGAATCGAGGTGTGGTGGAGCTGGCGCGAGATAACCTGCTGCGCGGCGGTTTGCATCGCGGGGACGCCGGGCATGCCATCGTTCTCAAGCGCGGCCTGGCGGCTGGCCACCGGCGCCCACAAAAACGCGGCGAGCAAAAAGGCCGGCGTGACCGGGCGGCCGTCGGCAATCCGGCGGTCGGTATTGGTCAGCGCGGCTTCCACCATATCCTCGACCCAGGCGTCATCGGCCATGGCTTCTTCAGCCTCGGGGAAAAGCATGCCGAAAAGTCCGTAGTGGCTGAGCAGGCGAAATGTCATCAGCCCGTGACCGGCCATAAACAGCTTGAGAACTTCATCGAACAGCCGCGCCGGGGGGATCTGTAGCAGCAGCGGCGCCAGTTCGTAGATGGGCGCTTCGGTGGCCTCATCGAGGGTGAAGTCCAGCTTGGCGGCAAACCGCATCGCACGCAGCATGCGCACCGGGTCTTCGCGGTAGCGAGTCGCCGGGTCGCCGATCAGGCGCAGCTTGCGCGCCTGGATGTCGTGAACGCCATCGGCAAAGTCGTGCAGGCTGTAATCGGCAATGCTGTAGTACAGCGCATTGACCGTGAAGTCGCGGCGCAGGGCGTCTTCTGCGATGCTGCCCCAGACGTTATCGCGCAGCAGCAGGCCGGCGTCGGACTGGCGGGCAATGTGGTCGGCGTGGTCGCCTTCGGGCTTGCCGCGAAAGGTGGTAACTTCGATGATTTCGCGACCAAAGCGTACGTGAACGATGCGAAAGCGCCGCCCGATCAGGCGCGAGTTACGAAATAGCTCGCGCACCTGCTCGGGGGTCGCGTTGGTGGCCACGTCGAAGTCTTTGGGCATTTTGCCCAGCAGCGAATCGCGAATGCAGCCGCCTACGAGAAACGCATCAAAGCCTGCGCCGTCAAGGCGGTACAGCACTTTCAGCGCAGCGTCGCTAATGTGCTGACGCGAGATGGGGTGCTCGTCGCGCGGAATAATGCGGGGTGTTGATAGGCCGTTCTGGCCGTTTTCATGGTGGAGGGATTTCAAATGCTCTCCGGAATTTAAACAGCGGTAAGTCCTTGGAATACGCGGCGAATTCGGCGCGCAGGAAACAAAACATGACGTCAGAAATAGTCAAGTGTAGCCGACGCCCAAAGCCTTGCAAAGCACAAGCGCTAGTCGAGGCGTATTTAAGTCCTGCCGGGCAGCAGGCGAGGGCGTCATCCAGGGCGCCAGGGCAGAGGTCTGAGACAGAGATTTGAGGCAGCGAGTAAGGGGACACGCGCAGAAATAGAAAAGGGAGCCCGTGGGCTCCCCTTGCAAAGGATAATTCAGCGTCCGTGCTGCTATTTTTTTTGGTGTTGGCACATCGCCCTGAATACGCACCGCAGTCAGTAGTAGGCGTGGGGTCCACGGATGGTTCCAACCGCCTCGTATTCAAAACAATAATCCAATTGCGATCTTATCTTCCCGGCTATTGTTGTTGTTGCCGGGGCGCGCGCGGGTGACCGTTATTGTTGTTATCGGCCGTTTGTGCGTGCATCGCGTCCTCTGCTGGGCGACTGGCTACCCGGCTCCTGTTGTTATTGTCGGGGGAGCCCGTGTACCCGTCGAGAGCGTGCCCGTTGTTGTTTTTGTGCGAGCGCGTCTCTGTGTTGTTTGGCTGTCTTGCCGTTTTGTTGTTGTTGAAGGCAAGAGCGAAGGCGGCTGCCTGTTTATTGTTGTTGTACTGTCGAAAGTACTGTCGAAAATTCCTTCGAGCGTTCTTTCGATCGAAGCGATGGCCGCCAAGCCCAGTGTTTCAAGGTTGTTTGTTTTTCTTACCCTATACGTTGCATTCGCCGTGCCAGTTTTATAAAAGTCTTTATTTTTCAGATTCTTATATTTTAATACGCGAAGTTAAAACCGCAGTGTCCGGCCAGGTGTTACCATTTTTGGGCGGGCGAAAGGCCGCTATTGTGTGGGACGGTAACAGTGCGCGGTAACGTTCGTTCACATACGAAAGGCGGAGAGAATTGCTTTATAATCAATGCACTAGACGTTAGTCTAAGGAGTTGCGCGGGCGGCGTGCGGTGATGGGCCGCGCCAGGTAGGGGGGGGATAAAAACGCGCGGTTAGCCGAAGTGGTCAGCGTCGCGGGGTTAATCAGGGCGTGCGGCGGGCATTTTTTTTGCGCGGGATGCCCAGCCGTTGGCGCCGCTCCCAGAGGTTTTTACGGCTGATGCCGAGCTTTTGTGCCAGCTCGGTTTCGCTCATATGCTCCTGGTGTTCAAGGACAAAGTGCTGGAAGTAGTCTTCAAGCGATACACCCTCGGCGGTGTCGCTCGCGTGAGGCTCTTCTGCAGGCGCGGCGGGCGCGGGATGCGGGCGTGTCGCGGCGGGGGTAAGCCCCAGGTCATCGGGGTGAATCAGGCGGCCTTCGGCGAGAATAACGCCGCGCTCCAGCGCATTTTCCAGCTCGCGCACGTTGCCAGGCCAGGGGTAGTCGTACAGATCCTGGCGCGCCGCGCGCGACAGCCGCAGGCTTTCGCGGTCGTGGCGTTTGCGCGCTTTGTCGAGAAGAATGTCGGCAATCGCCAGCACGTCGTCTTCGCGATCGCGCAGGGGCGGCAGGTCAATCTGCATGACGTTCAGGCGGTAGTACAGATCCAGGCGAAACTCGCCGCTTTTGGACAGCGCCGCCAGATCGCGGTGGGTAGCGGCGATCAGGCGCACGTCGACGTAGCGGGTCTCGACCGAGCCGATCTTGCGAATTTCGCCTTCCTGGAGTACGCGTAACAGCCGCGCCTGGGCGTCGAGCGGCAGCTCGCCGATCTCGTCGAGAAACAGGGTGCCGCCGTCGGCGGCTTCCACCAGCCCGGTGCGCGAGGCGCTGGCGCCGGTAAACGCGCCTTTTTCGTGGCCAAAAAGCTCCGATTCGATCAGCGTTTCGGGGATGGCCGCGCAGTTGACCGAAATCAGCGGCGCACCGGCGCGCTTGCTCTGCTGGTGCAGGGCACGGGCGACAAGCTCTTTGCCGGTGCCTGACTCGCCGAGGATCAGCACGGTGACGTCGGCCGGCGCGGTTTTACGGATACGCGTATACACCTGCTGCATGGCGGCGCAGTCGCCGATCATGGGCTGGCGGCTGCCGCCGTCGTCGGCGATCTCGGGGGGGGCGCCCTGACGCATGGACTGCTGGTGCAGCAGGCGCGCGACGGTTTCTACCAGCTCGGCGTGGTCAAACGGCTTGGCAATGTAGTCGACGGCGCCCTGTTTCAGCGACTCGATGGCCGAGCGCATGCTGGCGTAGCTGGTCATTATCAGCACCGGCACCGGGGCGGCGCGCTCGATCAGCGCCGTGCCTTCTTCACCCGGCAGGCGCAAATCGCTGATCACCAGATCAAAGCGCTGCGGGTCGAGTATGACGGCGTCTTCGACGCTGGCAGCTTCGCTTACCGCGTAGTCGTGGCGCTCTAGCAGGCGCTTGAGGGCGCTGCGGATAATCGCTTCATCTTCAACAATCAGAATCTTCTGCATGGGGCGGCGGATCGTCCTGCTGTTTGTCTGGGTGATAGAGCGGTAGCCATAGCGTCATGGCTGTGCCGCGGGAGTGGCCGGGGGGCGGCGAGGCGACGTCGATGCTGCCCTGGTGTTCGTTGACTATCTGGTAGGCAAGCGAAAGCCCGAGCCCGGTGCCTTCGCCGGCGGGCTTGGTGGTGGCGAAGGGTTCGAACAGGCGGTCGCGTACGTCGGGCGCAATGCCGCGGCCGTTATCCGTTACGCGCCACCAGGCTTGTTGGCCTTGCGTGCCGGCGCTGATGGTGACCTTGCCCTGGGGCGGGCAAGCGTCGCGCGCGTTACCCAGTAGATTAAGCATGACCTGAATCAACCGCTGGGCGTCGCCGCGCACCACCACGTCCGGCGGGCAGGTATTGCTAAAGGTGACCGCTTCGCGGGTGCGCGCCAAGTGTAACAAATGCAGCGCTTCTTCGCTGATGCGGCCAAGCGTCACCGGCGAGCGGGGGAGCGTCGCGGCGTGGCGGCCGCCGTGGGTAAATTCCACCAGCGAGCTGACGATGCGGGTGACCCGTTCGGTCAGCGTCTGGATCTGGTCGGCGGTTTCGAGCAGCACCGGATCGTCGGTGTCGTAGCGCAGGTTTTGTGCCAATGACGAAATACCGGTAATCGGGTTGCCGATCTCGTGCGCCACGCCGGCGGCCAGCTGGCCGATAGACGCTAGCCTGGCGGCGTGGACCAGCTCGTTTTCGAGCCACTTCATTTCGGTGTGATCTTCAATCATGACCACGCGCCCGCCGCGGCTGTCGTCGCCGCTCAAATCGGCGGTGTGCAGGGTGAGGAAATAGTCGCGGCCGTGCAGGTGCGCGGCCTGCTTGTAAAGCGTGACGCTGGGGCTTGAAAGCGCGCTTTGCAGCAGCGTCGGCCAGGGCGCCGCGAGGCTGTCGCGGTGCGCGCCGACCACGCTTTCACCGCTGATGCCCGAAAGCTCGGCCAGCGCGCGGTTCCACATTACCAGCTCGTCGTCGTCGCCGAATACGCACAGCCCAACCGGCAAGTTGGCTAGCGTTTGGCGGTGGTGGCGGCGCAGGCCGTCGAGCTCGCGGGCGAGCCCCGTTAGCCGCGAGCGGTAGGCTTCCAGACGACTTTCGACAAAGTGGATGTCGTCGGTGACCGGCGCGTCGTCGTGGCGGTAGGGCAGGTAGCGATCCACGATATCGCGCGCGACCGAAGGCCCCATCAGCCCCGAAAGGTTGGCCTGAATACGGTCGCGCAGACGGCGCAGCGCGTAGGGCCGGCGTTCCTGAGGGGGCAGATTCAGCGCCTGCAGGGCGCGATTGACCTCGCGGCCGGCGACGTCGTCACCCAGCGCTTCGGCCAACTGGGCGCTGAAGTCGGCCACCGTCGCGGCTTCAAGAGGCAGGCGCTTGGAGCGGATTACCGCATCGACCGAGCAGGCCTCCGCGGCGGAGCGTTCGCCTTCCGACGTGCGGGTAAAAAGCGATAGGCCGATCAGCGCGAGAATATTGGCCGCAAGCGATACCAGCGTGACCTGATACCAGATTGGCTCACCGGGCAGCGGCAGCCACAGCGTCGGCAGCGGTAAAAAAAGCGGTAGCCACAGCCCCCATAGCCAGACGGCAATGCCGGCCAGCAGCCCAACCACCAGGCCGTTACGGTTGGCGCCTGGCCAATACAGCAGCGCGAGCATGCCCGGCAGGCACTGCGCCATGCCCACAAAGGCTGCCAGCCCCAGCGCCCTCAGGTCGTGGTGGCTGCCTACCGTGGCATGGAACAGCCAGCCGCCGATTACCACCGTGACAATCAGCCCGCGGCGCAGCCAGCGCAGCCAGCCGTAGAGGTCGGGGCGCGCCTCGGGCGGGTGGGCGACCAGCACAATGTGGTTGAGCACCATGCCCGACAGCGCCAGCGCCACCATAATCATGGTGCCGCTGGCGGCCGCCAGCCCGCCGATAAACGCCAGCGCACCGACAACGCTGTGTTCGCTCATGATAAAGGCGGCGTAGGCGGTCACGCTGATCGGCGCCGCGGCGGTTTTTTGCGCGGCCCACCAGATCAGCGGGACGGGTAGCGCCATGAGCAGCAAAAACAGCGGCAGCGCCCAGCTGGCCTGCAGCAGCGTATGGCGCGAGAGGTTTTCGGCAAAGGTAATGTGAAACAGGTGGGGCATCATGAACGCGGCGGTAAAAAACAGCAGTAGCAGGGTGCGCCAGTGCGCCGGATCGAGCGTTGGCGTTTGCCTCGTAAGCACAAGGCCGTCGCCGCTTAGCCACTGCTGTAGCTGCTGAGGGCCGTCGAACACGCCCCACAGCGCGACGGCACCGAGGGCCAGCATGACGCCAAGTTTGACCAGCGACTCGAAGGCGATGGCGGCCAGCAGGGTGTTGTGGCGCGCGCGCAGGTTGCTGTGGCGGGCCCCGAAGATCAGCGCGAAGGCGGCAATCACCAGGCAAAACAGCAGCGCGACGCTGCTGCCCGCCGTCGTGCCAGTGAGGGCGTTGATCGCCTCGCTCAGAGTTTTGACCTGAATGCCGAGCAGTGGCAAAACCGCCAGCACGCTGACCAGCGTGACAATGGTGCCCGCCCAACGGGTGCGAAAGCGAAAGGCGAACAGGTCAGCCAGCGAGGCGAGCTGGTAGGTGCGGGTAATGCGTTGAATGGGTACCAGCAGCACCGGGGCGAGCAAAAAGGCCCCGGCCGCGCCGAGGTAGTAGGCCAGATAGCCAAAGCCGGCGTTGGCGGCAAATTCAACGCTGCCATACACCGCCCAGGCGCTGGCATAAACCCCGAGCGACAGCGTGTACACCGCCGGATGGCGAGTGATCCGGGTAGAAATCCAGCCGCGCTCGACGGCGATGCCGCAGCCGAACAGCAGCGCCAGATAGCCAAGCCCCAGCAGAATGATTGCCGTCAACTCAGCGCTCATCGAGCTTCCTTTTTTGTTCCAGCCATACGCTGAGGGCGATGAGGCCACCCCAGATCAGAAACGGCCGGTACCAGGCAATCTCGGGGTTGCCCCAGCCGCTCATCAAAAACGGCGAGAGTAGATAGCCCCCAAATACCAGAAAGAGCATGATGCGGTACACGTACATGGCTAGGCCTCTTGAGGAGCAGGGCGCGTGGGTGCTGTGGCCAGCCGCGCCGTTGACCAGTGGGCGGTGCCCCAGGCGAGCTGTTCGCGGGGCGTGCCCCGGGCGAGCTCGGCCGGGGGAGCCTGATCGAGTGCGGTCAGGGCGTCGAACAGCTGCCGGCGAATGCCGCGGTCATTGTCGGCAAGCCTTGGTGCAAGGTTTTGCTTGGAGAGCTTTTGGCCGTTGTCGGCCACGATCAGCGGCAGGTGCAGGTAGCTCGGACGGGGGTAGCCCAGCGCTTGCTGCAGCTGGCGCTGCCACGGCGTATTGTCTAACAGGTCGACGCCGCGCACCACGTCGGTCATGCCTTGCTCGGCGTCGTCGACTACCACGGCCAGCTGGTAGGCAAAAAGAGCGTCTTTGCGCTTGAGTACGACGTCGCCGAGCAAGGTGGGGTCAAACGCCAGCGTGCCCAGCAGGCGGTCGTCAAAGCGCGCCGGATGCTCGCCTCGATCGCTTCTCAGCCGCCAGGCGCAGGGAGCGCTGGCATTGCCTGCGCCGCTGCGACACCAGCCGGGGTAAATGGCGTACTCACGCCACTGTTTACGCGAGCAGCTGCACGGATAGGCAAGGCCTAGCGCTTTCAGCCGCTCAAGCGCGTCTTCATAGGCACCACCACGTGGGTGTTGCCAGAGTACCTCGCCGTCCCACTCGAGGCCGAAGGCCTCAAGCTGGCGCAAGATGGTATCCGCCGCGCCCCGGGGGCAGCGCGGCGGATCGATATCCTCGATGCGCACGCGCCATTCACCGCCAACGGCGCGGGCGTCCAGATAGCTGCCCAGCGCCGCTACCAGCGAGCCAAAGTGCAGCGGGCCTGAGGGTGTCGGCGCAAAGCGGCCGCGATAGCGGGAGAGGGGAGCAAAATTCATGTGGGTCATGGTAACAGCGCCGGTGGATCGAGGGGCGGTGAAAAAGTGGCAGGCAAGAAACGCAAACGGGCACCCGCAGGTGCCCGTGTTTGTCGAACGTACTGGCCGGCTAGCCGCCGAGCTGTTTTTCCTTAAGTTCGGCCAGCGTCTTGCAATCCACGCATAGCGTGGCGGTAGGGCGTGCTTCAAGCCGGCGAATACCAATTTCAATGCCGCACGTTTCGCAAAAGCCGTAATCGTCTTCGTCGATTTGTTCGATCGTTTCATTGATCTTTTTCAACAGCTTGCGTTCGCGATCGCGGGTGCGCAGCTCTAGGCTAAAGCCTTCTTCCTGGGTCGCCCGATCGGCCGGATCGGCATAGTTATTAGCATCTTCCTGGAGGTGGCGAACGGTGCGATCCACCTCTTCCATGAGCTCCTGTTTCCAGTCCAGCAGCAGCTGACGGAAGTGCTCCAGCTGCCGCTCGTTCATGTATTCTTCACCCGCGGCCGGTTCGTACGGGGTGAAGTTGTTGGACGCTTCCGTCTTCTTTTCCGCTACTGGCATGGGAGTGCCCCTTCCATAAATGACTGCTGAACGACCATGGGTCTGCTTAATGATGTCGCGCCAAAGGGATGCTTGTTTAGCCTAAAAATGCGCTGAATGCAAGCATGATGCCGGTGTTGAACGATGTTAGGGTAGCGCGCCCCGAGTCGGGGAGCCGATAATACAGGAGCTTGCATGGCAACATCCTTGTCCGTTGCGGCGGGCGTGTGGCGCTATCCGCCACTGGTGCCCGGCACGTTGATTCAGCGCTATAAGCGCTTTTTGGCCGATGTTCGGCTGGACGATGGCCGCGAGGTGGTCGCGCATTGCCCCAATACCGGGGCGATGACCGCGGTCAATAAACCGGGGTGCCGAGTATGGTTAGTACCAAGTGACAACCCGAAACGCAAGCTTGCCTGGACCTGGGAGCTGATTGAACTGCCGGGCGATGATGGCGGCGTAGCGCTGGCCTCGGTTAATACCGGGCGCGCCAACCGCATCGTGGAGGCGGCGCTGACTGCCGGCCGGCTGGCCCCGTTGCGCGGCTATGCGACGCTAAAGCGCGAGGCGAGCGTTGACGATGCGCGGCTGGACTTCCTGCTCGATGACCCCGAGCGCGGGCAGGCGTATGTCGAGGTCAAGCAGGTCACGCTCAAGGAAGCTGACGGCCTGGGCTACTTTCCCGATGCGGTCAGCGCCCGGGGCACCCGCCACCTGCGCACCCTGAGTCGGCTGGCGCAAAGCGGCAAGCGGGCGGTGCTGGTGTTTTGCGTGGCGCACACAGGGATTGATAGCGTGGGGGCGGCAGCGCACATCGACCCCGCTTACGCCGAGGCGATAAGCGAGGCCGCGGCCTGCGGTGTTGAGGTGCTGGCCTACGGCGTGAGCTTTACGTATGGCGGCGAGATGCCGGTGGCGGTAGCGCTTGAGCGCCGACTTGAGGTGCGGCTTTAGCCTCCCGAAAACGCTAGCGCTCAATATAAAAGCGTTGGATAAAGTCGATGCGCTCGGGCCCGGCGTTGCGGTCGGCGCGAACCTTGAGTGCGAAGTGCAGCGGCGCGTCGTGCTGCAGGCGAAACGTGGCCAGCTGGTAGACAGCATCGTTGTCGCGCACAGTACGAAACGTCAGCGTTTGCGAGTTTTTATCGAGCTCGCCGACGCGGCCTTTTACGTCGGCGTTGACCGCCCGCATGGTGCCGTCGCTTTGCCGCTGCCTGACGCTTACGTTGACCAGCCCCAGGCCGGCGCTGCGCTGAATACCGTTGGCGCGTGCGACTTCAGGGGTGAGAAAGTCTGTGCTCACCGCGGCGTAGTGGATGCGGTAGTCACCTGCCTGCTGCATGTCGCCCCAGGCGTTCGCGGTGAAAAACCCAAACATCGCGCAGATGATCAGGCAAAAAGACCGGCGTGTGCGCATAAGCGATATCGTCTCCACAAACGGAATTTTCTCCACAAATAAGGCGCTAGGCGCGCCGTCTAACGCGGAAAATCGCGATTTCACCGAACAGGTTGGGCCACAGCCTTGAGGTCCAGTGGCCGCGGTGGTTGCCTACCCCGACGGCGCGATCGACGATTACCAGCCCTTGGTCGCGGCACAGATGCTCAAAGTCGTTGAAGGTCGACAAGTGGATGTTGGGCGTGTCGTACCAAGCGTGGGGCAGCGATTTGGACACCGGCATATAGCCGCGCAGGCCCAAATGCACGCGGTGGCGCCAGTAGGCAAAATTGGGAAAGGTAATAATGCCTTCGTCGGCCACGCGGAGCATTTCGTGGAGCATTTTGTCCGGACGGCGCAGTGCTTGAAGCGCCTGGGTCATGATCACCTGATCGTAGCTCTGGTCGCTAAAGCTTGCCAGACCGTCGTCCAGGTTGTGTTCGATCACGCTGACGCCGCGGGCGACGCAGCGGGTAATGCCGTCGGGGTCGATTTCCAACCCGTAGCCGGTGACGCCCTTGTCCCGGGCGAGCGTTTCCAGCAGTACACCGTCGCCGCAGGCAAGGTCCAGCACGTGGGCGTTGGGCGCTACCCAGTCGTAAATAATATTGAGATCGGCGCGCATCACGGTTGGCTCTCCTCGGGTTGGGCCGTTGGCGGCGCGGCTAATTCGGCGGCCTGCGCGGCGCGCTGCATAAAGGCGCTGAAGATGGCCTGATAGCGCGGCTCGGGAAGCAGGAAAGCGTCGTGGCCGTAAGGCGAGTCGATGATGGCGGAGCAAACCCGCTTGCCGGCGTGGATGAGTGCATCCACCAGTTCGCGCGAGCGCGATGGCGGAAAGCGCCAGTCGGAGGAGAAGCTCAGCACCAGAAACGGGCACTGCGCCGGCGCCAGCGCCTGGGCCAGGTCACCGCTGTATTCCGCCGCCGGGTCAAAGTAGTCGAGCGCCTTGGTCATCAGCAGGTAGGTGTTGGCATCAAAGCTGCTGGAAAACGTATCGCCTTGATAGCGCAGGTAGGATTCCACCTGAAACTCTACGCCAAAGCCAAAGTGCAGATCGTCGCTGCGCAGGTCGCGGCCAAACTTGGAACCCATGGCGTCGGCAGACAGGTAGGTAATATGTCCGACCATACGCGCCAGTTTCAGCCCGCGCTTGGGCACGCTGCCGTGCTCGGCGTACCAGCCGTCGGCGAAATCGGGGTCCGAGCGGATCGCCTGGCGGGCGACTTCGTTAAAGGCGATATTCTGTGCCGAAAGCTTAGGCGTGGCGGCAATGACCGCGGCGTTGGCGATGCGCTTGGGGTAGTCGATACTCCACTGCATCACCTGCATGCCGCCGAGGCTGCCGCCAATCACGGCGGCAAAGCGCTCGATGCCCAGGCGGTCGGCCAGCCGCGCCTGGCTGTGAACCCAGTCGCTGACCGTCACCACGGGAAAGTCTGGCCCCCACAGGCGCCCGGTGTCGGGGTTGTGGCTGAGCGGCCCAGTGCTGCCGTGGCAGCCGCCGAGGTTGTTGACTGAAATAACAAAAAAGCGCTGGGTATCGACCGGTTTTCCCGGGCCGATGTAGGCGTCCCACCAGCCGGGCTTGCGGTCGTCCGGGTGGTGATAGCCAGCGGCGTGATGGTGGCCGGACAGCGCATGGCAGACGAGCACGGCGTTGGTGCGCTCGGCGTTGAGCGTGCCGTAGGTCTCATAGACCAAGTCGTAGGCGGACAGCGTCTTGCCACAGGCAAGCGCCAGCGGCGTATCAAAGCGTGCGGTTTCCGGCGTGATCAGCCCTACCGAATCTGGCGGCAGCTGGCTATCGGTGTTGGCCGAATGTGAATCAGGCATGTCATACCATTGTGTTATTCAAAATTGCTATTCAAAAAGGGGCGTCGCAGGCTGGGCAGTTAGAGTCCTACCAGCCTACCGGAAATGCCGGCGGCGCGAGTCAGCGCGCCGACCACCAGACCGTCGAGCAGGTTAATGATGATAAACACCACGATGGGCGACAAATCGATCATGCCCAGCGGCGGGATGACGCGGCGCACCGGCGCCATGATGGGCTCGACCAGCTGCATGACCAGCAGCGCACCAGGGTGACCGGCCTGCGGCGCGACCCAGCTTAAGATGATCATCACGATCAGCGCAAAGAAGTAAATCTTCAAAATGGCGTTGGCCAGCGCGGCTACGGCGGCGATTAAAAGCCCGCCGACAGGCGGCATACCCACGCCGATGATCATGAAAATGACGATAATCCCCAGTACCTTGAGGACAAACCCCGCGGCTAGCGTGGCGAGATCAAAACGCCCGGCAACGGGGCCGAGAAAGCTCTGAAATGGCGCGACCACTGGCTGGGTAATTTTGACCACCGTCTGGCTCAGTGGGTTGTAGTAATCGGCTCCTGAGGCCTGCAGTAAAAACCGCAGCATTAGAATGAAAAGATAAATGCCGATCAGCGAGTTGACCAGCATCAGCCCGGCGCTGCCGAGTTGGGTACCCATAATAACGTCTCCGTAATAGTGTCGAGCTTAGGCGTTATACAGCATCAGCCGGCGTATGTGCCGGCCAGTGCGGTGTTTTGTCGTGGCGGTGGTAGATCGGCTGGTGGCTCTTTGGGTCAGTCCCTGGTGAGCTCGGCGGCCATTTTGTGCGCGCGTTCGGCGCAGGCCTGCATGGCATCAGCGATCGTCTGGCGCAGGTTGGCGTCTTCCATGTGGGCAATGGCGCGCTCGGTGGCGCCGCCCTTTGACATAACGTTGCGCTTGAGCGTGGCCGGGTCGTGCTCGCTTTGCGAGGCCATGGTGGCCGCACCCAGCGCGGTTTGAATCGCCAGCCGGCGCGCCGTTTCAGCGGGTAACCCCTGCGCCACGCCGGCCTCCTCCATGGCCTCGAACATGAGGAAGAAATACGCCGGCGCGCTGCCCGAGACCGCCGTGACTGCCTCCAGCAGTGCTTCGTCTGCGACCCATTCGACAATTCCCACGGCCTGCATAAGCCGGGTGGCGGTATCGCGCTGGGCATCGCTGACCCGAGCGTTGGCGTAAAGGCCGCTGGCGCCCTGGCCGACCAGCGACGGCGTATTGGGCATGCAGCGCACCAGCGCGTTGCCGCCGCCGAGCCATGCGTCAATGCTGGCGGCCTCGAGCCCGGCGGCAATCGAGATAATCAGCGGGCGCGTTTGCTGCACGCGGTCGGCAAGCTTTTGGCATACCTCACGCATGATCTGCGGCTTGACCGCCAGCACCAGCACGTCGGCGCCTGCCGCGGCCGCGGCGTTGTCGCTTGAGGTGTGGATGCCGAGGCGCTCGCCGATGGCGGCGAGGGCGTCTTCCCGGGGAGCAGCGGCGGTGATGCTGTCGGGCGTGACGCCGCCCTGTATTAGCCCGCCAATGATGGCGCTGGCCATATTCCCCGCGCCGATAAATGTAATTTTTGTTTCCATGTGGGTATCCTACTGTCAGTTTTTAGTGTCAGGGCGGGCGCCGAATATGGCCGTACCCAACCGCACCAGCGTAGCGCCTTCCTGCACAGCTGCTTCAAGGTCACCGCTCATGCCCATCGAAAGCGTATCCAGGGTTGCCTCGGGCAGCGCTTCTCGGAGTGTTTCCAGACAGGCGCGCAGCTCAGCCAGCGGCTGGCGTTGGGCGGCCGGGGTGTCTGCTGGGGCGGGAATGGCCATCAGGCCGCGCAGGGTGACATTGGGTAGCTGGCTGACAGCCTGTGCCAGTTCGGCGAGCGCCTGCGGCGTAACCCCTGATTTGGCGGCTTCGTGGCTGACGTTGACTTGCAGGCAGATATTGAGCGGCGGCTTGTCAGCCGGGCGCTGCGCGCTGAGGCGCTGGGCTGTCTTCAGGCGGTCAACGCTGTGTACCCAGTCGAAGTGCTCGGCAACGGCGCGGGTTTTGTTCGACTGCAGCGGGCCGATGAAGTGCCAGCTGATGTCGTCAAGGTCAGCCAGTTCTGTCTGCTTATCGAGGGCTTCCTGCAGATAGTTTTCGCCAAAGTGGCGTTGGCCAAGCTGCCAGGCGTGGCGAATATCGGCCGCCGGCCGAGTTTTGCTTACCGCGAGCATCAACGCATCGTCGGGCGGGCGCCCGGCGGCTCGCAGCGCGTCCTGTAACCGCTGGCGTGCGTCGTTGAGTGAGCCAGAAAGTGCAACGTTTATCATGCTTCACACATTACCGTAGCTAGGAAAAAAGATATGGATATTACCGAACTGCTGGCATTCACGGCAAAGCAGAATGCATCGGATCTTCACCTCTCCGCCGGCCTGCCGCCTATGATACGCGTTGATGGCAGTATGCGCCGAGTCGATGTGCCGGCAATGGACAACATCACGGTGCGCAAGCTGATCTACGACATCATGGATGATAACCAGCGGCGCGATTACGAAGAGCATCTGGAAGTTGATTTTTCCTTCGAGGTGCCGAGCGTTGCACGTTTCCGGGTTAATGCTTTTAATCAGGCCCGCGGCGCGGGGGCGGTCTTTCGTACCATCCCCAGCGAAGTGCTGTCGATGCAGGAGCTGGGAATGGGGCAGGTGTTCGAACAGTTCTCAATGCTGCCGCGCGGGTTGGTGCTGGTAACCGGCCCGACGGGATCGGGAAAAAGCACCACGCTTGCAGCTATGGTTGACCACATCAATAACCAGCGCCATGAGCATATCCTGACCATCGAAGACCCAGTGGAATTTATTCACCGGAGTAAGCGCTGCTTAGTCAACCAGCGCGAAGTGCACCGCGATACCCGAAGCTTTGCCAATGCGCTTCGCAGTGCGCTGCGCGAGGATCCTGACATTATTCTGGTGGGCGAACTGCGTGACCTTGAAACCATTCGCCTGGCGCTGACGGCCGCGGAAACAGGGCACCTGGTGCTGGGGACGCTACATACGACGTCGGCGGCCAAGACCATTGATCGCATTGTCGATGTCTTTCCGGCGGCGGAGAAATCCATGGTGCGCTCGATGCTTTCCGAGTCGCTGCAGGCCGTTATTTCGCAGGCGCTTTTAAAGCGAGAAGGCGGTGGGCGCGTGGCGGCGCATGAGATTTTAGTCGCAACGCCCGCCGTGCGTAACCTCATCCGTGAAGATAAAATTGCGCAAATCTACTCGGCGATGCAAACCGGCGGTAACCTGGGGATGCAAACGCTGGATGCGGCGCTCACGCAGCTAGTGAGAGAGGGTATCGTCAGCCGTGAGCAAGCACAGTCCCAGGCCAAAGGCCAGCTTGCGGTTTAAATAATCACAGCCAATGGTAAGGAACACAGATGAAAGACGCTGCTAGTGCGACGCCGGAACAAACTGTCCACGATTTGTTAAACGCCATGATTGAGCGTCAAGCGTCTGACCTGTTGAT
>JAKDRW010000069.1 GCA_030454225.1 Vreelandella subglaciescola
ATTTTATAACATAATACAAGCTGCGGTAATCCCATGGAGGCTCGCGTAAAGCCGGCACGTTGTCGGTAGCAGCCGTTGAAGTGGGAAGCCTCGCCCGATAGGGCGGGGAGCAGTCACCAGAAAACTTAACCTTTCTTGCCAGGCCGCGCTGCGCTTTGGCCAGTCGGTGTTGGTGTGCTTTGAATGAGCTAACCGGCTCAACAAAGGAGCCGTCTGACAGCGTGATAAAGCGGGCAATACCCACATCAACGCCTATCATCGAGCGGGATGGATGCGTGGGCGTTTCGACTTGGCGTTCCGTTTGGAAACTAATAAACCAGTGGCCACCGTCAAATCCTATAGTGCAGTTTTTTACCGTGCCGTGAACATTCCGAGACTTTCGGAAGTTAACCCAGCCTAATCCTGCCGGAAGTTTCACTCTCCGGCCTTCCAACTTGCAGTATTTGTTAAAATTCACGAAGCGGATGCTATCGCGGGATTTACCCTTCTTCTTGAAGCGTGGCCGCTGTGCATCGCCAATTTTCTTGAAATGCCGCTGCCAAGCGACATCCAAGTCTTTAAGTCCTGAATTCAGGTTTGAAACCTTGGCGAATAATCATATTTCATGCTTTAAGTCTGTATGTATAAACAGCCTATCTCAGAGACTGATCACCAGCAATGCCAGAGAGTCAGAAAAGCAGAACGAAGCCGTCCTATCGGCCTGCACCGCATTCACCCCACACCTTGGTCGGTGTGGGTACCCTGCGGGAACTGGATGGAACGAGAGTAGCGCGTGACCATTAAGGGAGGGTCTAGCCCCCACGCTCACTAGTATCACTACCCCTCCATCGTGTACTATGCCCACGCTTTATCATCGGCCGCCAAGTTTTTCGGCCTTTTCATAGTGGTACATAACAAATTGCACGCTGCTAAACGACGACAGGCCTCGGGGATGCGCCATGACACCCCCGGGCGGTAGCGTGGCCAAACACTTGTCGCTTATTCTGCAGGCACCTCACCATGCGTCATTCAACGCCCATCACGTTCCTCGCCGCCCTGGGCAGTGTTCTCTGGCTGAGCGGTTGCGCCTTTTCTCCCGGCAGCTACTTCGAGTCCAACGCCGAAAGCGCACCGGTCAACGACCTTGTCGATGTCGAGCCTATTACGCTGGGGCTGGTTAATTCCCAGCGCTCGGCGCCGAAGGCTGATGACTTAAGCCCGAAAAGCGACGCCCAGCACGAAAAAGCCGATGGTTATCACTACCGCATTGGCAAAGGCGATGTGCTGAGTATCACCGTTTATGACCACCAAGAGCTGACGATCCCCTCGGGGAGCGAGCGCAGCGCCGCCGAGGCCGGCAACACCGTTCACGATGACGGCACGATTTTCTACCCCTTCATCAACCGCGTAAGCGTCGAGGGTAAGACCGTCAGAGAAGTGCGCAGCCAGATTGCACGCCGCCTCGAGCCCTACATTGCCCAGCCCCAAGTCGAAGTCAAAATCGCCGCGTTCAAATCGCAGCGCGTGCTGGTCTCGGGCGAAGTCGAAAAGCCGGGCCGCCAGCCGATCACCAACGTGCCCATGACCGTACTCGATGCCATCAGCCAAACCGGCGGCCTGACAGAGCAAGCCAACTGGCACGGCGTACAGCTTACGCGTGACGGCGAAACGCGCACCCTGTCGCTCTACTCGATGCTTAACGACGGCCAGCTCGACGATGACCTGCTGCTAAAGGACGGGGACTTGCTGCACGTGCCGGACCTGGCCAACCAGCGAGTTTTCGTCATGGGCGAAGTGGGCGACCCCCAAGCGCTGCCCATGGGGCGCTCGCGCATGAGCCTGACCGAGGCGCTCACGCGCGCCGGCAGCTTCAACGAAGCACAGGCCGACGCCAGCGGGATTTTCGTGTTTCGCCGTCAGCCCGAACACAGCGACAAGCTGGCCACCGTTTACCAGCTTGATGCCCGTAACGCCGCCGCCATGGTGTTGGGTACCGAGTTCCTGCTCGAGCCGACCGACGTGGTCTACGTGACCACGACATCGCTTGGCCGCTGGAACCGCGTGGTCAACCAGATGCTGCCGACGATTACCAGCATCTATCAGGTGACGCGTACGGCCAGAGACGCCAGGGACCTGAAGGACGACTTCTAATGTTTCAGCGCATCCTGGTCGTGTGTATCGGCAACATTTGCCGCAGCCCGGTGGCCGCCGCCATGTTGGCCAAGGCCCTGCCCGAGCGGACCATCGAGTCCGCCGGCCTGGGTGCGCTTGCCGGCCAGGGCGTCGAGCCCACCGCGCGCGCGCTGGGCGAAGCCGAAGGGCTGCCTCTGTCCGACCATCGGGCGCGTCAGCTCAGCACCGACATGATCAACGCGGCCGACCTGATCCTGGTGATGAGCGAAGGCCAACGCCGCGCCGTGGGCGAACTCGCCCCCGAAGCCCTGGGCAAAACCCTGCGCCTGGGGCGCTGGCTCGATGAGGGCCGCGGCCTGGACATTCCCGACCCCTACCGCAAGAGCAGCGACGCCTTTGAGCACGTGCATGGATTGCTGAAAGACGCCACCGGCGCCTGGATAGGGAAGCTGTAGACGTACCCACCTCCTTAAGCCCTTGACCCTTCTTTTAGAGCCTCCTCAACATGTCAGACCCTCACAGCGTAAGACCCAGCTCGCCGCCGGCAGACGATGAAATAGATCTTGGCCGCCTGTTCGGCATGCTGCTAGACCACAAGTGGTGGATCATCGGCATTACCCTGCTGTTTGCCGTGATCGGCGTGGCCTATGCCCTGCTGAGCACGCCGATTTACCGGGCCGATGCGCTGGTGCAGGTCGAGAGCAAGGCGGGGATGAGCAACCCGCTGGAAGACGTACGCTCCATGCTCGGCGAGGAACCCAAGGCCGATGCCCAAATCGGCATTTTGCGCTCGCGGCTGGTGTTGGGTCGCGCCGTCGACCAGGAGCAGTTGGATCTCGTGGTAACGCCCACCCGGCTGCCGGTCATCGGTGACTTCCTGGTACGCCGCGGGGTTGAGCGCCCCGCCTTCGCCAGCAGCAGCGTCTGGGCCGGAGAAACGCTTAATATCGGTGACTTTCAAGTGGCTACGCCACTGACCGGCAAGGCGTTCACCCTGACGGTGCAAGAAGATTCGCATTACCAGCTCAGCCTGGAGGGTGAATTGCTAGGCAGCGCCAAGGCCGGCGAAGATGCCAGCTTCCTGGACGGCCAGGTAACGCTGCGCGTCGCAGAGCTTATCGCCGCCCCCGGGGCCGAATTCACCCTGAGCAAAAGCTCGCGACTGTCAATCATCAATAGCCTGCGCTCACGCCTCAGCGTCGCCCAGCAGGGCAAAGATAGCGGCCTGCTCGACCTGGCTCTGACCGATGCCGATCCCGAGCACGCCGAGCGGGTACTAAGCGCTATCAGCCAGGTTTACTTGACCCAAAACATCCAACGCCAGAGCGCCGAAGCCGAGCAGAGCCTGGACTTTCTCGAGGGCCAGGAACCCAAGATTCGCGAACAGCTGCGCTCCGCCGAAGAGGTGCTCAACAGCTATCGTACCGAAAGCGACAGCGTAGACCTGTCTCTCGAAACCCAGTCGGTCCTCAAACAGCTGGTAGATATCGAGTCGCAGCTCAACGAGCTGGAATTTGCCGAGGCAGAAATCTCCCGGCGTTTTTCCCCCAGCCACCCGACCTACTCGGCACTGCTGGACAAGAAGCAACAGCTGAAAAACTCGCGCGACCGGCTCAACCAGCGGGTCGAAGACATGCCGGAAACCCAGCAGCAGATTCTGCGCCGCACCCGCGACGTCGAGCTCAACCAGCAGATCTACCTGCAGCTGCGCAACAAAATGCAGGAAATGAAAATCTCCAAAGCCAGTACGGTGGGCAACGTGCGCATCCTCGATGAAGCCGCGGTGCAGCCCACTCCGGTGGAACCCAAAAAGAAATTGATCGTGGTGCTGGCCATCCTGCTGGGCGGTATGCTCTCGGTGGGCCTGGTGCTGGTGCGCGGCATGCTCAACCGCGGCGTGGAGTCGCCCGAGCAGATCGAAGACGCCGGCATCCCGGTGTATGCCAGCGTGCCGCTGTCCGACGAGCAAAGTAAGCTGGCCAAGCGCGTCAAGCACCGCCGCGAGCGCCACGGCCAAGACGTGGTAACCGGCGTGCTTGCCCAGCGTGAACCCACCGACACGGCCATCGAGGCGCTGCGCGGCCTGCGCACCAGCCTGCATTTCGCCATGATGGAGGCCACCAATAACTGCCTGGCGATCACCGGCCCCAGCCCCGGCGTCGGCAAGAGCTTTGTTTCCATCAACCTCGGCGCCGTGTGCGCCCAGGCGGGGCAGAAGGTACTGGTGGTGGATGCCGACATGCGCAAGGGGCATATTCATCGCGCCTTCGGCGTCGCAAGCGCCGGCGGGCTATCGGAGCTGCTAGTCGGCAAGGCGGGCCTGGATGAGGTGCTGCGCGCCTCAAAGCTGGATGGGCTTTCCTACATCGCCCGTGGCAGCGCGCCGCCCAACCCCTCAGAGCTTTTGATGCATGAAAACTTCAGCGCCTTTCTTGAGCAGGTCAGCCAGCGCTTTGATCTGGTGATCATCGACACCCCACCGATACTGGCCGTGACCGACGCCGCCCTGGTTGGTGCGCAGTGCGGCACCCGCCTGATGGTGGCGCGCTTCGACAAGAACCCGGTGAAAGAGCTCGAGATCGCCAACCGGCGCATGGCAACCTCCGGCGCACCGGTCAAGGGCGCCATCCTCAACGCCATGGAGCGCAAGGCCGC
>JAKDRW010000029.1 GCA_030454225.1 Vreelandella subglaciescola
CCACCTGATTCGTAGTCAGGTACTCTATCCAGCTGAGCTACGGGCGCTTTCTAACGATGTTGCTTGGCAAGCAATAAAGCGACATCACGTTTAAACTGCGCTTTTGCTTATAAGATGGTGCGCCCGGGAGGATTCGAACCTCCGACCACCTGATTCGTAGTCAGGTACTCTATCCAGCTGAGCTACGGGCGCTTTCTAACGATGTTGCTTGGCAAGCAATAAAGCGACATCACGTTTAAACTGCGCTTTTGCTTATAAGATGGTGCGCCCGGGAGGATTCGAACCTCCGACCACCTGATTCGTAGTCAGGTACTCTATCCAGCTGAGCTACGGGCGCTTACCGTCTTGCCTGTACCGATTGGCGGAGAGAGAGGGATTCGAACCCTCGATAGGGCTATAAACCCTATACTCCCTTAGCAGGGGAGCGCCTTCAGCCACTCGGCCACCTCTCCTTAACGGCACGGCGCGAATATTACCGATTTACCCGGGACCTGTCTAGCCCTGTGTCGATTTTTTTCACGCCTCCGCTTTTTTCACCTGCTATAGCGGTACCAGATACCTGATACCGCCCCTTTCAACTCGCTTCGTTACTGTCGCTGTCGTGTGCGTCAGTAGCGTCGCTATCGCGCTCGTCATTACCTTCGCTATCGCGCTCGCGCTGAATGCGCTGATAGATCTCTTCGCGGTGGACAGCCACGTCTTTCGGCGCGTTCACGCCAATACGCACTTGATTGCCCTTCACTCCGAGAACCGTCACGGTAATGTCATCGCCAATCATTAGGGTTTCGCCAACGCGGCGAGTCAGGATGAGCATGGCTGATCTCCTTCTCAGACGTGTTTATTGCAACGGGATTCCACCGTCGAGGGTGGTGACAGACCATTATGCGCCATGACACCACCATCACCAATGGTTTTGACGTTATAACACCGCCCTTCCCGTTGAGCGAAGGCTCGCCGCCTTACGGTAGCAAACCCTTCCTCTCCAGCGTAGAAGGCTATAACGATCGGACCCTTAGTCTTGCTCTATATCTGCCTGATCAAGACCAAAGGCGGTGTGCAGCGCTTTAACGGCAAGCTCCATATGCTTCTCGTCGATCACGACCGAAATCTTGATCTCGGAGGTAGACACCATGCGGATGTTAACGTTCTCTTCGGCGAGAACGCGGAACATCTTGGAGGCGACGCCGGCGTGCGAGCGCATGCCTACCCCCACCAGCGATACCTTGGCGATGTTGTTGTCACCGCGCAGCTCGCCGCCGCCGAGGTCGGGAATGATGCTTTCCTCGATGATCTTCTTGGTAGTCTTGTAGTCGGCCTTGGCCACGGTAAACGTGAAGTCGGTGTAGTCACCGGCCGGCGCCACGTTCTGCACGATCATGTCGATTTCGATGTTGGCCGCGGCAATCGGGCCGAGAATGCGCGACGCCACGCCGGGAACATCGGGCGTGTTCAAAAGGGTCAGCTTGGCTTCGTTCTTGTTAAAGGCGATACCGGAAATCAGCGGTTCTTCCATGGAATCCTCGTCTTTTTCAGAGTCTGCAATAATAAGCGTGCCGGGGCCGTCTGAAAAACTCGACAGCACCCGGAGGGGAACGTTGTACTTGCCGGCAAATTCTACCGCGCGAATCTGCAGTATCTTGGAGCCCAGGCTTGCCAGCTCGAGCATTTCTTCAACGGTAATGCTTTCGATCCGCTGCGCCTTTGAGCACACGCGCGGATCGGTGGTGTAAACGCCGTCGACGTCGGTGTAAATCTGGCACTCGTCGGCACCCAGCGCCGCCGCCAGCGCCACGCCGGTAGTGTCCGAGCCGCCGCGGCCAAGCGTGGTGATGTTGCCGTCGTCATCAACGCCCTGAAAGCCGGCCACTACGACTACCTGACCGGCGTCCAGATCGGCTTGTAAATCATCGGTTTCAATGCGCTGAATCCGCGCCTTGGTATGGGCGCTGTCGGTATAAATACCCACCTGAGCACCGGTGTGCGAGGTTGCCGGCACGCCGAGCTCCTGCAGCGCCATGGCCAGCAAGGAAATCGTCACCTGCTCGCCGGTCGACAGCAGCATGTCTATTTCGCGCGGGTCGGGGTCGCTGTTGAGCGAAGTCGCCATATCGGTCAGGCGATTGGTCTCACCGCTCATGGCGGAGAGCACCACCACCACCTGATGACCCTGCTCGCGAAAGCCTTTGACTTTTTCTGCGACGGCCTTGATGCGCTCGACAGAGCCCACCGAGGTGCCGCCGAATTTCTGTACGTATAGTGCCATATGTGGTTATTTTCCTATGCGTCGAGAATGAAGGTTAAGGGAAAAGTAAACGTCAAGCGTAGAGCAAAAAGAAGGCCGGTGGCATTACTGCCACCGGCCCGAAGTATCAGCCAAGCGCGCCTTCCAACCAGGCCGGTACGCTCGCCAGCGCCTCCGGCAGGGCATCGGGCTGGCTACCGCCGGCCTGGGCCATATCCGCACGACCGCCGCCCTTGCCGCCCACCTGGGAGGCCACATGATTGACTAGCTCGCCGGCCTTGACCCGATCGGTCAGGTCTTTGGTCACCCCGGCGATCAGGCTGACCTTGCCGGCGCTTTTATCGGCCACGCCGAGCACGATCACGCCCGAATCCAGCTTGCTTTTCAGCTGATCGAGCATGCCGCGCAGCTCCTTGCCCGATACGCCGTCGAGCTGGGTGGCCAGCAGCTTCACACCCGCCACCTTACGCGCCTGGCCGAGCATGTCGCTGCCGGCGGCGCTGGCGAGTTTGGCCTTGGCCTGCTCGAGCTCTTTTTCCAGCGTGCGGTTGCGTTCCAGCAGCGCGTCTACGCGCGTCTCAACCTGCTCGGGCTTGGCCTTCAGGCGCTCGCCAAGGCGCTGCACGCAGGCTTCCTGGGTGTAAAAATAGTCCAACGCGCCGGCGCCGGTAATCGCCTCGATGCGGCGCACGCCGGAGGCGATGCCGGCTTCACTGACGATATGACAGCAGCCGATATCGCCGCTGCGCGCTACGTGGGTGCCGCCGCAAAGCTCAATGGAAAAATCATCGGCGCCGATGGTCAGCACGCGCACGCTGTCGGCGTACTTGGCCTCAAACAGCGCCGCCGCGCCTTTGTCCTTGGCCTGATCGAGGCTCATTTCCTCGGTCAGGGTCGGCGCGTTGGCCAGCACCTGCTCGTTGACCAGCCGCTCGACTTCGACCAGCTGGTCGGTCGTCAGCGCCTCGAAGTGGCTGAAATCAAAGCGCAGCCGCTCGGCGTTGACCAGCGAGCCCTTCTGCTGGACGTGATCGCCAAGCACCAGCCGCAGCGCCTTGTGCAGCAGGTGGGTAGCCGAGTGGTTGCGTACCGTGGCGCTGCGCAGGCCGGCATCGACCTGGGGGCGCACGTCCGCGCCGACCGTCAGGCGGCCTTCGAGCATAGCGCCCTGATGCAGATGATGGCTGCCCTGCTTTTGGGTATCGAGCACCTGAAAACGCCCGCCGCTGACGTGCAGGTAGCCGGTATCGCCAACCTGGCCACCCGATTCGCCGTAAAACGGCGTGCGGTCGAGCACCACGATGCCTTTCTGGCCGGCTTCAAGCGCGGCCAGGTCGTTGCCCTCGGCGTCGACCAGCGCGACCACCCGGGCATCGCCCTCAAGCCGGTCGTAGCCGGTAAAGGTCGTTTCGCCGTCGATATCCACCGCGGCGGTGTAATCGGCGCCGAACTGGCTAGCCGCCCGCGCGCGTTCGCGCTGCGCTTCAAGCTCGCGCTGAAAACCGACTTCGTCGGGCGTTACGCCGCGCTCGCGGCAAACATCGGCAGTCAGGTCGAACGGAAAGCCGTAGGTGTCGTAAAGCTTGAACACGGTTGCGCCGGCTAATACGTCGCCGTCAAGCTCGGCCAACGCCGCGTCCAACAGCCCCATGCCATGGTCCAGCGTGCGGGCGAACTGCTGCTCTTCTTTTAGCAGAATTCGCGCGATCTGCTCGCGCGCCTGGCGCAGCTCGGGGTAGGCATCGCCCATTTCGGCGTCGAGCGCGTCGACCAGCGTATGGAAAAACGGCTCGGTAGCGCCCAGCTTGTGCCCGTGACGCACGGCGCGGCGGATAATCCGGCGCAGCACGTAGCCGCGGCCTTCGTTGGACGGCATCACGCCGTCGGCGACCAGAAACGCACAGGAGCGGATGTGGTCGGCAATCACGCGCAAGGATGGCGCCTGGGTATCGTCGTGGCCGGTGGCCTCGGCGGCGGCCTTGAGCAGACTTTGAAACAGGTCGATCTCGTAGTTGGAATGCACGCCCTGCATGACGGCGGCGACCCGCTCGAGCCCCATGCCGGTATCGATCGACGGCTTGGGCAGCTCGTGCAGCGTGCCCTCGGCGTCGCGATCAAACTGCATGAACACCAGATTCCAGATTTCGATATAGCGATCGCCGTCTTCATCGGCGCTGCCAGGTGGCCCTCCCCAGACGTCGGCGCCGTGATCGAAGAAAATCTCCGAGCTGGGGCCGCAGGGGCCGGTGTCGCCCATCTGCCAGAAGTTATCTTCATCGAGCTTGGAAAAACGCGCCGGGTCGATGCCAATCTCGTCTTTCCAGATGCGCTCGGCCTCGTCATCGCTTACGTGAACGGTCACCCAGAGTTTGTCCTTGGACAGCCCTAGTGTTTGGGTCAGAAACGTCCAGGCAAAACCGATGGCCTCGCGTTTGAAATAGTCGCCGAAGCTGAAGTTGCCCAGCATTTCAAAAAACGTATGGTGGCGCGCGGTATAGCCGACGTTGTCCAGATCGTTGTGCTTGCCGCCGGCGCGCACGCAGCGCTGCGCCGAGGTGGCGCGTACGTAAGGGCGCGGGTCGCGCCCCAGAAATACGTCCTTGAACGGCACCATACCGGCGTTGGTGAATAACAGCGTCGGATCATTACCCGGCACAAGGGAGCTTGTCGGCACAACGGTATGGCCGTTCTGCTCATAAAACGCTAAAAAGGCCTGTCTGATTTCTGCGCTTTTCATAGGGTATCCGTAACAAGAAAGCGTGATGCCCCAGGGCGCTTTAGCCGCTACCCGCCGGGGTCGCAAAGGGGCCATTATAGCGAAGTTGAGCGCTGACTAAAGCCGCAGTTCAACGCAAAGGTCGCGCAAGGCGAGTGACGCCTGCGCTTGGGGATGGTGGTGCAGGGCGCGAAAAAGGCCGCCACAAAGGGGGTTAGAGGCTGGCAAGCGCGTGGCGAATCTGCTCGAATTCAAAGCCCCGGGAGGCCAGAAATCGCTCGCGGCGAGCGCGCTCCCTGGGGGTATCGCCGGGGGTATCGAAGCGCCGCGCCAGGGTCTCGCGCGCCAGTTCAAACCAGTCGACGTTTTCCTCTGCGACAACGTCGGCAAGCACCTGGCGCTGAACGCCTGGCTCAACGCCGCGCTGAAAAAGCTCGCTTTGGATGCGCCGCGCGCCCTGGCCGCGCAGCACCCGGGTGCGCACAAAGCTTGCGGCAAAGCGCGCGTCCGACTGCAGCCCTTGCTCGGCCAGCCGGTCAAGGCAGGTGGCGACGCCATCGGCTTCAACGCCTTTGCGCCCCAGTCGCTCTTCAAGCTCGGCGCGGGAATATTCGCGCCGAGCCAGAAAGTTCATCGCCATTTCCCGCGGGGTGGCCTGCCTATCACGACCAAACGTCACGCTTAGAGCAGCTCGTCGCTTTCGGGCGCTGCGGCCTCGGCGGCGCCCTTTTTGCTACCCTTGGCGCTTTTGTCTTCTGCCTTTTCCTGCTTGGGTTCGGGCTGGGCCAGCAGCTGCGCGCGGATCTGCGTCTCGATTTCTTCCATGATCTCGAGGTTGTCTTCCAGATACTGGGCGGCGTTGGCCTTGCCCTGACCAATTTTCTTGCCCTTGTAGCTGTACCAGGCGCCGGCTTTATCGACCAGGCTGCACTGCACGCCCAGGTCGACGACTTCGCCGGCATGATAGATGCCCTTGCCGTAAAGGATCTGGAACTCGGCCTGCCGGAACGGCGGCGCCACCTTGTTCTTGACCACCTTTACGCGGGTTTCGTTGCCGGTGACTTCGTCGCCGGATTTCACCGAGCCGGTGCGACGGATATCCAGCCGCACGCTTGAGTAGAACTTCAGCGCGTTGCCGCCGGTGGTGGTCTCGGGGCTGCCGAACATGACGCCGATTTTCATGCGGATCTGGTTGATGAACACCACCATGCAGTTGGCGTTTTTCATGTTGCCGGTGATCTTGCGCAGCGCCTGGGACATCAGGCGCGCCTGCAGGCCGACGTGGGCATCGCCCATTTCGCCTTCGATTTCGGCGCGCGGCGTCAGTGCGGCCACGGAGTCGATGATGATGACGTCGACGCCGCCGGAGCGCACCAGCATGTCGGTGATCTCAAGCGCCTGCTCGCCGGTGTCGGGCTGGGATACCAGCAGGTCGTCGAGATTGACGCCGAGCTTCTCGGCGTAGCTGGGGTCGAGCGCGTGCTCGGCGTCGACAAAAGCGCACACCTTGCCCGCCTTTTGCGCCTCGGCGATCACCGCCAGCGTCATCGTGGTTTTACCCGACGACTCGGGGCCAAAAATCTCGACCACGCGGCCGTAGGGCAGCCCGCCAATGCCTAGCGCGATATCCAGCCCCAGCGAGCCGGTCGAAACCGACGGCATGACAACGCGGGGCGCATCGCCCAGGCGCATAACGGTGCCCTTGCCAAACTGACGATCAATCTGGCCAAGTGCGGCTTCAAGCGCCTTGCTGCGGTTTTCATCCTGAGCCATTCAATGCATCCTCTATAGGGCTGTATAATTAGCCAGTATTATGCCAAAGATTCGCGTATAACAAAATACCGCTGCGGGCTATATTGCATTGCCACGGACCGGGCGCTATTGCCTGGGGCTCAGGCCGTTTCGCCGTGAGCGTCCAGCAACACTACCAGACGCGCCATGGCCTGGCGCACTGCCTGCTCGCGCACGGCCTGGCGGTCGCCGGGGAAATGCAGGCATTTTGCCTGCGGGGCATTGGCGCTGCCCCAGGCAAGCCATACCGTCCCCACCGGCTTTTCATCGCTGCCGCCGCCGGGGCCGGCCACGCCGCTGACCGCCACGCCGATAGCCGCGCCGCTTGCTTCGCAGGCGCCAGAGACCATGGCCTTGACCACCGCTTCGCTCACCGCGCCGCAAGCCTCCAGCGTACTCTCTTGCACGCCGAGCATGCGGGTTTTCGCCGCGTTGGAATAAGTCACATAGCCGGCAGAAAAGTAGTCCGAGCTGCCCGCCGCCGAGGTGATGGCCTCGGCGATGCCGCCTCCGGTGCACGACTCGGCAGTAGTAACTTCGACGCCGTGCTGGCGACAGAGTTTACCCAGCTGCTGGGCTAACAGCGATAAATCCAGGTTTTTTAAACTCTCGACGTTTGGCTCCATGCTCGCTCCTTCATGTCGGGGGTCGGTTCAGCGTAGAATACCCAGTTTCACTTGGCCAAAGAAACGCCTTTATCCAATACGCTTGGCCGTCCGGCGCCCCGGCTGCCAGCGGTGTCTTTAACGTCAGGATACCCATGACCACAACGACCCCGGCACACACGCCGATGATCGCGCAGTATTTAACCATCAAACGCGACCACCCCGACGTCCTGCTGTTCTATCGCATGGGGGATTTTTACGAGCTGTTTTTTGACGATGCCAAGCGCGCCTCAACGCTTCTCGACATCACTTTAACCCAGCGCGGAAAATCGGGCGGCCAAACTATTCCCATGGCCGGTATTCCCTACCACAGCGCCGAAGGCTACCTGGCACGACTGGTCGCCGCCGGCGAATCGGTGGCTATCTGCGAGCAAATCGGCGAACCGGGCGCCACTAAAGGGCCGATGGAGCGCCGCGTAGTCCGCATCGTGACGCCGGGCACCCTGCACGACGAAGCGCTGCTGGACGCCCGCCGCGACAACCTGCTGGCCGCCATCGCGCCCCTGAAAAATACGTGGGGGCTGGCCTGGCTTGAGCTTTCCAGCGGGCGTTTTAGCGTATTGGAGGTGGAAGGCGAGGCGGAAATGCTCGCCGAGCTGACGCGCCTGTCGCCGGCCGAGTTGATCATTCCCGAGGGCATGACGCTGCCCCACGAGCTAGCTCAGCATCGCGGCCTGCGCCGTCAGGGCGAATGGCTGTTCGACCTGGAAAGCGCCACGCGCACGCTGTGCCAGCAGTTTGAAGTCAACGACCTGCGCGGCTTTGGCTGTGCGCACTTAAACGCCGCGCTGACCGCCGCCGGGGTACTCATCGACTACGCCCGCGACACCCAGCGTACCGCGCTGCCTCACGTCAGCGCCATCGGCGTGGAAAATCGCGACGACGCGGTAGTCATCGATGCCGCCAGCCGGCGCAACCTGGAAATTGACACGAATCTGTCCGGCGGCAGCGCCAACACCCTGGCAAGCGTGGTGGATACCTGCACCACGGCGATGGGCTCGCGGCTGTTGAAGCGCTGGCTTAACCGCCCGCTGCGCCAGCGCGACATCGTCAGCGGGCGCCAGGCTGGCGTCGCCCTGCTCGGGCTTGACGCAGCTTACCTGGCGCTACGCGAGACGCTTTCTGCGGTCGGTGACATGGAGCGCATTCTGGCCCGCGTCGCACTTTATAGCGCCCGTCCGCGCGATCTGGCCCGGCTGCGCGACGCACTGGCCACGCTGCCCGCGCTCGAGCACGATCTTGCCGCCGTGGAGCCAGGCAGCGCGCTCGACGCGCTGCGCGCCCACATACGCCCCTACCCTACGCTTGCCGATACGCTTGAGCGCGCGATCATCGACAACCCGCCGGTGGTGCTGCGCGACGGCGGCGTCATCCGCGAGGGCTTTGACAGCGAGCTTGACGAACAGCGCAGCATGGCCGAAAACGCCGGCGAATACCTGGTCAGGCTCGAAACCCGCGAGCGCGAGCGCACCGGCCTTGCCAACCTCAAGGTCGGCTACAACCGCGTTCACGGCTACTTTATCGAGCTGCCCCGCGCTCAAGCGCGTGAAGCGCCGGCCGACTACATTCGCCGCCAGACGCTCAAAAACGCCGAGCGCTTTATCATCCCCGAGCTCAAGGAGTTCGAAGACAAGGCGCTGTCGGCCAGATCGCGCGCGCTGGCGCGGGAAAAACACCTCTACGAACGACTGCTGGAAACGCTCAACGCCGAGCTTGGCAGGCTACAGGCCACCTCGCGCTCGCTTGCCAAGCTCGATGTACTGTGCACCTTTGCCGAGCGCGCCGACGCGCTTGACTGGGTGCGCCCCACGCTTTCCGACACGATCGGGCTGGCCATTAATGCCGGCCGCCATCCGGTGGTCGAGCACGTCAGCGCCACCCCGTTTGTGCCCAACGATGCCACGCTCAGCCAGGCGCAGCACATGCTGGTGATTACCGGCCCCAACATGGGGGGTAAATCCACCTATATGCGCCAGACGGCGCTGATTGCCCTGCTCGCGCTGTGCGGCAGCTTTGTCCCCGCCGACGCCGCTGAAATCGGCCCGCTGGACCGCATCTTTACCCGTATCGGCTCCTCGGACGACCTCGCCGGCGGGCGTTCGACGTTTATGGTCGAAATGACCGAGACCGCCAACATCCTGCACAACGCCAGCGAGAAAAGCCTGGTGCTGATGGATGAGATCGGTCGCGGCACCAGCACCTTTGACGGCCTGTCGCTTGCCTGGGCCAGCGCCGAGCACCTGGCCAGCATCAAGGCGCTGACGCTGTTTGCCACCCACTACTTTGAAATGACCGCGCTGCCCGAACACCGCGAGGGCGTGGCCAACATTCACCTGACCGCCACCGAACACGGCGAGCGCATCGTCTTCATGCACCGCATCGAAGAAGGGCCGGCAAGCCAGAGCTACGGGCTGCAGGTAGCCCAGCTGGCCGGCGTACCCACGCCGGTGATCCGCCGCGCGCGGGAAAAACTGCTCACCCTTGAGCAGCGCGACGACCAGGCAAACCACCCACAAAGCGGCGCCGGCGACCCCGCTACGGCGGCGGCCAGTGCCGGCGCACCGCTGCAGGATGATTTATTTGCCCAGCCGCCGCATCCGCTGGTTGAAGCCCTCGGCAATTTGCCCATAGATGACATTTCGCCGCGCCAGGCGCTGGCACTTTTATATGAATGGCGGGGCCGTCTGTAATATACTGTCCAGTTACCCAGCGCTTGGAATGCTGCGGGCGTCCACGGCGTTTACCGCCCGGGTGCGCTCGGCAGCAAAATGCGCCAATTTATACTGATTTTATAAGCTGTTTATAAACCTTGGTTTATACAAGCAAACTTTTATAAACATACTGATGACGAAAGCCGGGCTACGCCCGGTTTCGCAAGAGGGATACCACGATGGCGTTTATCGTGACTGAAAACTGCATTCAGTGTAAACACACCGACTGCGTAGAAGTCTGCCCGGTCGACTGCTTCTATGAAGGCCCCAACTTTCTGGTCATTCATCCGGACGAGTGCATCGACTGCGCGCTATGCGAGCCCGAGTGTCCGGTCGATGCCATCTACTCCGAAGATGAGCTGCCCAAGGGGCAAGAGCCGTTTATCGAGATTAACGCCGAGCTGGCCGAAGAGTGGCCCAATATCGCCGAAAAGAAAGACCCGCTGCCCGATGCCGATGAGTGGGATGGCAAAAGCGGCAAGATCGATAAACTCGAACGCTAGGCGGCCGGCGAGCAGGCACAAAAAAAGCGGCCCGCAGGCCGCTTGCTTCCAGCTTTCCTCTGGCACATCCCTTTGCCATCGTTCCCGCAAACGCCCTGGCGGGCCTTCGCTGGCACTCTCCTTGCGGCGCCTTCCCTGCCGGAACTGACTTCACTGTCGCACCCGGCGCCCCGCTTGCATCACACGACTGATGCGTCCCGTTGCGTTGCACTCTATACAGCAGCCCTGGGCATCAACCGTCACGCCCAAGCTGCTGCATGCTGCCTGAAAGCATCCTTGCTTCCCTTCATCCTGCACACAGTGTCTGCATAATAGGTGCACGATTCAAGCCCGTCGAAAACGCCAAGGGCGAGCCTCATCGGCTCGCCCTTTTCAAATGGCTACTTAAGAAACAATCAGTTACCTCGTTTGTAATTTTTTAACGCCATTTATATACGCTGCCAAAAGCCGCTTTCATCGCGCTTTGTAAGCTATCTCTTACAGAAACTGCAGCATTTGCCTGCTTATTTGGTAGCATCAGAGCTTATTGACCCTTGATGGCTTTGCGCCCAGGGTAGTTGACGCCGTCGAGCTCGTCCTCGATCACCAGCAGGCGGTTGTATTTGGCGACGCGGTCCGAACGGCACAGCGAGCCGGTCTTGATCTGGCCGGCCGCCGTGGCCACCGCCAAATCGGCGATAGTGGTGTCTTCGGTTTCACCCGAGCGGTGCGAAATCACCACGCTAAAGCCGGCGTCCTGCGCCATGCGGATGGCGTCGAGCGTTTCCGACAGCGTGCCGATCTGGTTAAACTTGATCAAAATCGAGTTGCCGATCTGCTCGTCGATGCCGCGCTTGAGGATTTTGGTGTTGGTCACGAATAGGTCATCGCCGACTAGCTGCACGCGGTCGCCCAGCTTGTCGGTCAGCGCTTTCCAGCCGTCCCAGTCAGACTCGTCCATGCCGTCTTCAATCGACACGATCGGGTAGTCGTCGCACAGCCCGGCGAGGTAGTCGGTGAAACCTTCGGCGTCGTAGCTCTTGCCTTCGCCGGCGAGGTTGTACTGGCCGTTTTCGTAAAACTCGCTCGAGGCGCAGTCAAGCGCCAGCGTTACGTCTTCGCCCAGCTTGTAGCCGGCCGCTTCTACCGCCTGCTTGATCACGGCAAGCGCTTCGGCGTTGGACTCAAGGTTCGGCGCAAAGCCGCCTTCATCGCCGACCGAGGTAGACAGCCCGCGCTCGGACAGCACTTTTTTCAGCGCGTGGAAGATTTCCGCGCCCGTGCGCAGGGCTTCGCTGAAGCTTTTTGCGCTCACCGGCTGGATCATGAATTCTTGAATATCGACGTTGTTATCGGCGTGCTCGCCGCCGTTGAGAATATTCATCATCGGCACCGGCATGCTGTAAACGCCCGGCGTGCCGTAAAGCTCGGCGATGTGGGCATAAAGCGGCACGTCTTTGGCATTGGCCGCGGCCCTGGCGGCGGCAAGCGATACCGCCAGAATGGCGTTGGCGCCAAGCGTGGCCTTGTTGTCGGTACCGTCAAGCGCGAGCATGGCATCGTCCAGACCGCGCTGATCGCGGGCGTCCATGCCTAGCAGTGCATCGCGGATCTTGCCGTTGACCACGTCAACCGCCTTGAGCACGCCCTTGCCCAGGTAGCGCGCTTTATCGCCGTCGCGCAGCTCAAGCGCTTCGCGCGAGCCGGTCGAGGCGCCGCTCGGGGCGCATGCTTCGCCCTTGGCACCGCCTGCCAGCTTTACCGTAGCAAAGACGGTGGGATTACCGCGGGAGTCCAGCACTTCTAACGCACGGATATCAACAATTTTGGTCATCAATGCATCCTTTTTTATAGTGAGCGAAGATTTTATCGTTATTGCACAACAGTCAGCATCTGCGAATGCCCGTCGCTAGCGTATCGCCAGCGGGGTAAAGCCTTTGACCAGCCCGTCCAGCGCGGCAATCTGGTGCAAAAACGCCGCCAGCTGATCCAGCGGCAGCGCACAGGGGCCGTCGCAGCGGGCGCGGTCGGGATCGGGGTGCGCTTCTAAAAATAGCCCGGCAAGCCCCACGGCAACGCCCGCGCGAGCAAGTTCGGCCACCTGGGCGCGGCGGCCATCGGCGCTGTCGGCGCGTCCGCCGGGGCGCTGCAGCGCGTGGGTGACGTCAAAAAACACCGGGTAGCCGGTTTGCTTCATGTCGCCAAGACCCAGCATGTCGACCACCAGATTGTTGTAGCCAAAACTGGTGCCGCGCTCGCACAGCATCAGCTTATCATTACCGGCTTCGCGGCACTTGGCCAGAATATGGCGCATTTCGTTAGGGGCGAGAAACTGCGGTTTTTTAATGTTGATCACCGCGCCCGTTTTGGCCAGCGCCACAACCAGATCGGTCTGGCGCGCGAGAAACGCCGGCAGCTGGATGATATCCGCCACCTCGGCAGCGGCGGCGGCCTGCCACGGCTCGTGAACGTCGGTAATCACCGGCACGCCGTAGCGCGCCTTGATGTCGGCGAGCATCTGCAGGCCTTTTTCAAGCCCCGGCCCGCGGAAAGAATGAATAGAGCTGCGATTGGCCTTGTCAAAGCTTGCCTTGTAGACGTAAGGCATAGACAGCGGCCCGGTGGCCTCGACAAAGGCGCTGGCCACTTCGTCGGCCAGCGCCGGGGATTCCAGCACGTTCATCCCGCCCAGCAGCATTAGCGGCAAAGAATTGCCGGCGGTTAAGCCGGCAACGTTGATGTGACGCTCGTCTGGGACAGGCTGGGGAGGGACGTTATTGCCCGCCTCGCTCATACGGCGCTACTCCTGGTTAGTCGAATGCGCCGAATGGGCGCGGATACGCGCCGCTTTGTAATCCACAGCGGCGTTGACAAAGCCGCTAAACAGCGGATGGCCGTCGCGCGGCGTCGAGGTAAACTCGGGGTGGAACTGGCAGGCAAGGTACCACGGGTGGTCGGCAAGCTCGACCACCTCGACCAGCGTTTGGTCAACGCTGCGCCCGGAAACCACCAGGCCCGCGGCCTCAAGCTCCTCAACGAACTGGTTGTTAACCTCAAAACGGTGGCGGTGACGCTCAACGATCTCATCAGCGCCGTAGGCGTCGCGCGCCTTGGTGCCGGCCGCCAAATGGCAGATTTGCCCGCCCAGACGCATGGTGCCGCCCAGATCCGACGCCGCATCGCGCAGCTCGATCTTGCCCTCGGCGTTGATCCATTCGGTAATCAGCCCCACCACCGGATGCTGCGTATCGTGGGTGAACTCGGTCGAATTGGCATCCGCCCAGCCGGCGACATTGCGCGCAAATTCGATCACCGCGACCTGTAGCCCGAGGCAGATGCCCAGATACGGCACCTTGTTTTCGCGGGCAAACTGCGCGGCCATGATCTTGCCTTCCACGCCGCGCTCGCCAAAGCCGCCGGGCACTAGAATCGCGTCTTTTCCGGACAATCGTTCGGTGCCGTGGTGCTCGATATCTTCGGCGTCGATGTAGTCGACGTTGACCTTGATGCGCCCCTGAATGCCGGCGTGGATCAGCGCTTCGTTGAGCGACTTGTAGGCGTCCAGCAGCTCCATGTACTTGCCCACCATGGCGATGCTGACCGACTTCAGCGGATTGAGTTTGGCATCCAGCACGTGAACCCACTCGGTCAGATCGGCGTCGCCGGCCTCAAGGCGCAGCTTGTCGCAGACGATATCGTCAAGGCCGTGCTCGTGGAGCATCAGCGGGATACGGTAAATGGTGTCGGCGTCCTGCAGCGGCACCACGGCGCGCTCTTCGACGTTGGTGAACAGCGCAATCTTGCGCCGCTCGACCTCTTCCAGCTCGACTTCGCTGCGACAAATCAAAATATCCGGCTGGATACCGATAGAGCGCAGCTCCTTGACGCTATGCTGGGTCGGCTTGGTCTTGGTCTCGCCGGCGGTCTTGATGTAGGGCACCAGCGTCAGGTGCATGTACAGCGCACGGCTGGCGCCCAGCTCGCTCCTGATCTGGCGGATCGATTCCAGAAACGGCAGCGACTCGATATCACCCACGGTGCCGCCGATTTCCACCAGCGTCACGTCGAATCCTTCACCGCCGGCGTAAACGCGGCGTTTGATCTCGTCGGTAATGTGAGGAATCACCTGCACGGTGCCGCCCAGGTAGTCGCCACGGCGCTCGCGGCGCAGCACGTGTTCGTACACGCGCCCGGTGGTGAAGTTGTTGTTCTGGGTCATCTTGGTGCGGATAAAGCGCTCGTAGTGGCCCAGATCCAGATCCGTCTCGGCGCCATCCTCGGTGACGAACACCTCGCCGTGCTGAAAAGGGCTCATGGTGCCCGGGTCGACGTTGATGTAGGGATCGAGCTTGAGCATGGTGACCTTAAGGCCGCGCGCCTCAAGAATCGCCGCCAGCGAGGCGGAAGCGATGCCCTTGCCAAGGGAGGACACAACGCCGCCGGTCACGAAGATATATCGTGTCATGGAAAACCTGTCGAATCGTGATCAGAAGGCACGGCAGAAAGCCACACCAGGATGGGACGACAGAATAGCAGACTCGCTTAAAAGGCTCAATTTCAACCGCGCGCGAAACGCCCACCGGTTGAGTGGGCACGGCCAAGCGGCGGCTATTCCGGGAGAAGTATGTCACTAGGCGCCGGGCTAAGCCCGAGGATAGCCATCCAGCAGCGCGTCGAGCGTTTCCGGCGGCGTCTCGGAGGTAATGCAAGCGTCGCCCAAGGCGCGCAAAAGAATCAGCCGCAGCTCATCGTCGAGGTTTTTCTTGTCCCGGCGCATGTGCGCCAGAAACGCCTCGCGGCCCATGCCCGCGGGGGCGTGAAGCGGAAGCCCCGCCGCGACAATCACCGCCTCACAGCGCTCAAGCGCGGCGCTATCGATCCAACCCAGCCGGTGCGACAGCGTCGCGGCCATGGCCATCCCCGCGCCCACGGCTTCGCCGTGCAGCCAGGCGCCATAGCCCTGCTCGGCCTCAATGGCGTGGCCAAAGGTGTGGCCCAGGTTCAGCAGCGCACGCACGCCCTGCTCGGTTTCGTCTGCAGCGACCACGTCGGCTTTGATCTGGCAGCTCAGCGCAATCGCGTGCGCCAGCGTATCGGCGTCGCAGCCGCGCAGCGCCGCCATGTTGTCCTCAAGCCAGGTGAGAAATGCCGCGTCGCGAATCAGGCCGTATTTGATCACTTCGGCAAGCCCCGCGGATAGCTCGCGCGCGGGCAGAGTGCAGAGCGTAGCGATGTCGACGATAACCGCCCGGGGCTGCCAGAACGCGCCGATCATGTTTTTGCCCAGCGGGTGGTTAACGCCGGTTTTCCCCCCGACCGAAGAATCCACCTGGGCAAGCAAAGTGGTCGGCACCTGAATAAACGCTACGCCACGCTGATAGCTGGCCGCGGCAAAGCCGACCATATCGCCGATCACCCCGCCGCCCAGCGCGATCAGCGTGCAGCGGCGGTTAAAGCCCGCTTCCAGCAGCGCATCCCAAATCCGCCCCACGTACTCCACCGACTTGTACGCCTCGCCGTCGGGCAGCACCACGCACCGTACGTCAAGCTTGCCGGGCAAGGCGTCGCGCAGCGCGTCGAGATACAGCGGCGCGACCGTTTCGTTGGTCACGATCATCACCTGCCGGCCGGCCAGGTACGGCGCAATGGCATCGGCATTACCCACCAGGCCGGTGCCGATGTGGATGGGATAGCTGCGCTCATCGAGGGCGACGTTGAGCGTGCGCTGCACGCCGTCAATAGGCTTCATAGCGTTACCTGAAGAAGGTTGAGGGAGGGGCGAGGCGTCAGGGCGATACCGGCTTGTTGGCCGTGCCGGTAGCCTGCAGCGGGTCCGCCAGCCGGTGAACGCGGCGCAGGATATCGTTGACCACCGCGCGGGGGCTGCGCCGGTCGGTACGTACGATAACATCCGACGTCGCCCGGTACAGCGGGTCGCGCTGGGCAAACATGTCGTTGAGCACCTGTTCGCGGTTGGCGCACTGCAACAGCGGCCGATTGCGGTCTCGGGCCGTGCGCCGCAGCTGCTGTTCAACGGTGGTCAACAGATACACCACGGTGCCGCGCTCGCGCAGCGCGCAGCGGTTTTCTTCGCGCAGCACCGCGCCGCCGCCGGTCGCGACGACCACCGTGTCCTGCCGGGTCAGCTCATCGATCATCTGCACTTCGCGCTGGCGAAAACCCGCTTCGCCCTCGACGTCGAAAATCCACGGAATATCCGCCCCGCAGCGGTCCTGAATAGCGTGGTCGCTGTCGAAGAACTCGCGCGAAAGCTCAGCCGCCAACAGGCGGCCGATGGTACTTTTACCGGCGCCCATGGGGCCGATCAGAAAAACATTGGGTAAATCCTGCATTAGCGAACCGCCATGCCCTCATCGAGAAGTCGTGGAGTGATGAATACGAGTAATTCTACCTTCTCATTGCTCTCTTCGGTATAGCGAAATAGCTTACCGATAACCGGCAGGTCACCCAGCAGCGGCGTTTTAGCGATCTGGCGCAGCTCTTCGGTGGTGAGGATACCACCGAGCACCACGGTCTGGCCGTTATCCACCAGTACCTGGGTTTCAATGGTATTAGTGTCGATTGGCGGCTCGCTATCGCCGCTGGACTCGCGAAAGCTGTCGTTATGAATCACTAAATCCATGATAATGCGGTCGTCCGGAGTGATCTGCGGCGTCACTTCAAGCGACAGCAGCGCCTCTTTGAATTCGGTATTAGTGCCTTCGTTATCGCTATTGCTTTGGTAAGCGCGTTCCTCGCCCTGGCTGATAGTTGCGGTGCGTCGGTTGGCAGTAATGATCCGCGGCTGAGAGATGGTCTGGCTTTTACCTTCGCTTTCCAGCGCTTTGAGTTCCAGGTCAAGGAGAACATCGCCGGACAGGTAGCCGAAGCCAAAACCAGTGCTTGCCCCAGTCGACGACCCCAGGTCAACGGAGAGCCCTCCATTGGCCGTAGTGCCGTCGGAAGCGCCGCCAAGATCCAGATGACCACTTCCTCCTCCGGATAGCCCCCAGTTGACGCCTAGCTCCCGGGAGGCGGTATCCCGGGCGATCACGATACGCGCTTCGATCTGCACCTGGCGCACGGACACATCCAGATGATCCAGCACGCTAATGATCGTATCGACCTGCTTGGCGGTGTCCTGAATCATCAGCGTATTGGTGCGTTTATCAACGGCAACGCGACCGCGTTCGGTCAATAAGCCAAAGCCACTGCTGCCCTCACCACCCCTACTGTTATCGCTTTTTAGCAGCTCGGCCAGGTCTTTCGCCCGGGCGTATTTAACCTTGATAAACTTTGTCACCAGCGGCGACAACGTCTCATGCTGGCTGCGCGCTTCAAGCTTTTGGCGCTCCATCTCGGCGAGCTCTCGGGCATCTGCCACTACCATGACGTTGCCCTCTTTGCGGCTGTCCAGCCCTTTGCTCTGCAAAATAAGCGCTAGCGCCTGATCCCAGGGCACGTCGTTCAGATTAAGCGTGACACGCCCGCTGACGCTATCGCTTGCGACGATATTGAGCCCGGTAAACTTGGCCAGCGTCGAGAGCACGGCGCGCACTTCAATATCCTGGAAGTTAAGGCTTAGCCGTTTTCCCGAATAGCTTTTTTTGGCGCTGGAGCCTGCGTCCGAAGCGGAATTCGAACCGGCGCTTTGCTGGGTCGTTTGCGCCGGCTGCACTTCAATAGTCGCAACGCGCCCCGTTTGCGTTGTCATCATCGCGTATGGCCCGTCCGTGACTAGCTCAAGCGTCGTCCCGTCGGCATCAACGTGCGGCACAATGCGCGTTACCGGCGTGCCAAAATCCGTCACGTCGTACACCTGGTTGAGCGCGTCGGGTAGCGTGCTGTCATGCAGGTCCACTATTGCCCGGTCGCGCCCGCTTTTTTTAACCCCGGGGCTTACGACTTCACGCTCGAAGGTGATTTCCAGCTTGCCCGCTCCCCCTTCGCCGCGACGAAAATCGATGTCTTCAATCTGTGCGCCCTGCATCGTCTCTATCGTTTTGGCACTGGCTGCGGACGGCAGCCAAAGCACTCCCAGGGCCAGCAATGCCATCCCGGCCTGGCACATTCTTTTCATCATCAGCATGTATCATCCAACATTGTTTGCGTAAATCCATTTATGCGCCATGATCCAAGCGACACGCGCTAAGCTAGCCACGCTAAAAAGCCGCACTAGCGCTTGGTGTCGTCTGTGCTTAAAGCCATCGATACATCGCGTTCTTGCCATCCCTCCTGCGGCGTAAAAATGCGCTCTACCACGACGACCTCATGCGCGTCAACCGCCTTTACCCGGCCGTAATCAACTCCCATATAGCTGCCTTGCTGCACGGGCACTACCTCGCCCTGGGGGTTTTTGATCAGCGCATTATGCCGCGCGCCCATTCGCATTGTGCCCACCAGCTCAAGCTCCTGTAGCGGGTAGCTTTCCAGCGGTTCTGGCTTGCGCGCCTGGTCGGGTGCCAGCTCACTGCTAAAGGTATGTATCGCCTCAGCCGAAACGTCATCGCTGGGCGGTAGAAAAGGGCTTCGTTGTTCACCCTGGGTATATATAACCGTTTTATAATCCGGCATTTTCGGGACGCTGACTTGCGGTGGAGCATCAGAAAAATGCCGCATATCGTCCAACGCTACCTTCAGAGTATCAAGCGCGGGATCGGCGCAACCGGCCACCAGAACCGTGAGAAAAAACACTACAGTTAAGCGAGGCATTACGGCTGCTCCCCTGGTGTTGTTTCTTGATAGCTATAGGTCCGCGCCTGCATGGAGAGGCTCAGCAGGCCACCGCTGTGCTCCAGCGGCTCCAAAGTAAAATCATGCTGGGTCACTATACGCGGTAGCGCCGCCATTTCCGCGACAAAGCCGGCAATTTGGTGATAGCTGCCACGCACCTGAATAGCAAACGGATGCTCAATGTAATACTCGTTATCAACCGCCGGCTGCGAGCGGATGTGGTCCGTCTTCAAGTGATTCTCGACTGCCGCATCGTTGATACTATCGAGCAGTGAGGGAATTTCGACCGTGGTCGGCAGCATTTTCCGCACGTCCTTCATCTGTTCGTTTAACATGTTCATTTGCTTCTCCATCCTGGGCAAATACGCCGCCTTGATGGACTTCTGCTCAAACGCCTCGAGAAGCTGCTGCTCTTCCTCCTGCGCGTCATCCAGAGCGTTACTATGCTTGTTTACCACGAACCAGCACATTGCCGTAAAAGCCACCGTCAAAACCAGCGCGCAGCTGAGGGCTTTGAGTAATACCGGCCAGCTACCGGCCTCCCTGAATTCCAACCCCTGCCAGTCAACCCGCTTGAGCTGGCGCCATTCCTTTGCTAACCCTTCACGGCTAAACCTCACGACCTACCCTCCTGACGGTCACTCTCTGACACCTCTTTGACAGGGCTGCCTTCTGCGCGCTGTTGCTTCACCATAAAGCGAAACTGACGCACGGTATCGCTTTCACTTTCCACTTCAGAGAACCTGGGCACCCCCAGTCCGGCCATCTGTGCAATACGCCTTAGCTGCTCGGAAATTTGTCGATCGCTGCCGGCCCGGGCCGTCACGCTAACGTCTTCACCGCTACGTGCCAGCCGCTGGTACACCACGCCCTGGGCTACGCTTTCAGCTACGGCGTTGAACAAGCGAACCGTTTGCAGTCGTTCGTTCTGCAGCGCTTTAAACAACGCCAGCTGCTCGTTAAGCTGCTCGACCTGTTTCTCGTATGTGCGTACATCGAGGATTTCGCTATCTAGCTGTGCGGTCTCCTGGCGAATATATTGGTTGCGCTTTTCCTGAGCATCCATAGCCACCTGATAATAACGCACCATGCCGAACCCCAGCCCCGTGCCGATAATCAGCATGACGACCATCAGCAAATGCAGGTGGCGTGTCCGCCGCTCGCGGCGAACGTCACGCCAGGGCAGCAAGTTGATCGTTACACTCATTTGTTCTCTCTCATCGCCAGTCCACACGCCGTAAGCATGGCGGGCGCGTCGCTTTTCAGCGCGTCGAGATTGATACAGTCATTCACCGCCATGCGCTGAAACGGATTGGCGATAGTCACGTGCATGCCGCTGTCTTCGGCAATGCGCTCGGCAAGGCCCGGAATAACGCTCGAGCCACCGGCCAGAACGATTTCATTAACCTCGTGGTGGCGCCCCGCCGAATAATACAGCTGTAGCGAGCGCCCGACCTGCTGCACGATCGTATCCAGAAACGGATCCAGCACGTCTGCCTGGTAATCGTCCGGCAGACCGCCGTATTTCTTGGCGTAGCCGGCCTGATCCATCGACATGTCGTAGCGGCTGCAGATGGCATCGGTAAGCTTGCGGCCGCCAAACACAGTATCGCGGCTGTAAACGATATTCTCATCGCGCATAATGTGAAACGCGTTCATATTGGCGCCGACGTCCACCAGCCCCACGCAGGCTTCAGACTCGCGCGCGTCCAAGGTCTTAAGCTGGCGCCTGAGCACTCCGAAGGAGCGCTCCATGGCAAAGGACTCAACGTCCACCGCCACGGGCTCCAGCCCGGCAAGCTCCAGCGTATCAGTCAGCTGTGAGATATCCTGGTTGCGGCACGCGACCAGGAGCACTCGCTGCTCGTCGGGGCTAAACTCTGACGGCCCCAGGCAGTGAAAATCAAATGCCACCTCATTGAACGGAAAAGGAATATGACGATCTGATTCGGAAATAATGCGATCTTCGATCTCATCTTCGCTCAATGAGGCTGGCAGCGTCAGCGTCTTGGTGATGGCCGCACTCGCAGGAACTGCCACCGCGGCTTTGCGGGTAGAAGGCTTGGCATGACTCACTGCCCGACTGAGCACGTCGGCCACCGTATTGATATCCTGAATACGGCGCCCATCTACGCTGCCCTCGGGTAGCGGGCGCACCGCGTAGCTTTCCACCTGGTAGCCGTTGCTGGTGGGCTTTAATCCTGAATTCAACCAATAAGCGCAGCACCTGCGGTATTCAGTGCTCCAGAGTACT
>JAKDRW010000070.1 GCA_030454225.1 Vreelandella subglaciescola
TGGTCGTAGTGCGGCGCCTGCTGCATGGTCTGCGGCTCGCCCTGGCGGTGCATCAAACACACGGCCAGGCCGCTTTGCGCCGCGGCCTCAAGGGCGCCGTCGCCTTCAAGCGAGCGCACGTCGTTGAGCATCCCCGCGCCCAGCGCACCGGCTTCGCGCATCACCGCCGCGCTGCTGGTATCCACCGACACCAGCGCATCGAGCTCGCGGGTCAGCGCCTCAACCACCGGGGCCACGCGGTCAAGCTCCTGCTGCGCCGAGACTGGCTCAGCACCGGGGCGGGTAGACTCGCCACCCACGTCGATGATCGCCGCCCCCTCAGCCAGCATGCGCTCTGCCCGGCGGCGCGCGTCGTCCAGCGCCGCGTGCTGACCGCCGTCAGAAAAGGAGTCGGGCGTAACGTTGAGCACGCCCATGACGCGAGGCACGGAAAGGTCGAGCCGGTGATGCCCGCAGCAAAGCGGGTGCGAATCGCCGGGCAGGGCAGCAAAGGGTGGTTGCATGCAAAGACTCAGTTAACGGTGAGGGTGGGCTGACAAAGCGACCGCCGGAAGAATAACAAAAAAGGCGCCCTGAAGTGAGGCGCCTTGAGTGGAAACAACGCGGGTCCGTTACGAGCCGGCCGGGCCGCCTAGCGGATCAGAAGGACGCCGCCTGGGCGTTTCGTCGTCTTCATCGCCGTCATCGTCCGCGCCGCCTTCGTCGGGCCCGCTGCCTGCCGCAGAGGCAACCTCGGGCTTCTCGTCAACCAGCGGCGAGCCGCCGCCGGGCGAGTCATCGTCGTTCCAGCCTTCGGGCGGACGCGGGTCGCGGCCGTCCATGATGTCCTTGAGCTGGCCGGCATCGATGGTTTCATACTTCATCAACGCCTCGGTCATGGCTTCCAGCTTGTCGCGGTTGTCTTCCAGAATCTGGTAGGCCTGCGCGTAGCAGCTGTCGATGATTTTGCGCACTTCTTTATCGAGGCGCGTCGTGGTATCACCGGATTTGAGCATGCCGCCGCTTTGCCCGCCGCCCATGAACTGGTGCGATTCGTCCTCATCGTACATGAGCGGTCCCATTTCCTCGGACAGCCCCCACTTGGCCACCATGTTGTGGGCAAGCTCGGTGGCGCGCTTGATGTCGTTGGACGCGCCGGTGGTCACCCCGTTGGGCCCCAGCGTCATTTCTTCGGCGATACGGCCGCCGAACAGCGAGCAGATCTGGCTGATGATCTGCTGGCGCGACAAGCTGTAGCGGTCTTCTTCGGGCAGGAACATGGTCACGCCCAGTGCCCGGCCGCGCGGAATAATCGTCACCTTATACACCGGGTCGTGCTCGGGCATGATCAGGCCGATAACCGCGTGGCCGGACTCGTGGTACGCCGTGTTGAGCTTTTCCTTATTGGTCATGACCATCGATTTGCGCTCGGCGCCCATCATGATCTTGTCCTTGGCTTCTTCAAGCTCGTCCATACCGACGACGCGCTTGTTGCCCCGCGCGGCAAACAGCGCCGCCTCGTTGACCAGGTTGGCCAGATCGGCGCCGGAGAAGCCCGGCGTACCGCGGGCAATCAGCTGCGGCTTGACGTCATTGCCCAGCGGCACCTTGCGCAGGTGCACGCCCAAGATGTGCTCACGCCCGCGGATGTCCGGAAGCCCCACCATGACCTGGCGGTCAAAGCGGCCGGGGCGCAGCAGCGCGGGATCGAGCACGTCGGGACGGTTGGTCGCGGCGATGACAATGACGCCTTCATTGGCCTCGAAGCCATCCATCTCGACCAGCAGCTGGTTGAGCGTTTGCTCGCGCTCGTCGTTGCCGCCGCCCATGCCGCCGCCGCGCGAACGGCCCACGGCGTCGATCTCATCGATAAAGATGATGCACGGCGCCTGCTTTTTGGCCTGTTCGAACATGTCGCGTACACGGGAGGCGCCCACGCCGACAAACATCTCGACGAAATCGGAGCCGGAAATCGAGAAGAACGGCACTTTGGCTTCGCCGGCAATCGACTTGGCCAGCAGGGTTTTACCCGTACCGGGCGGCCCCACCATCAGCACGCCACGGGGAATCGCGCCGCCCAGGCGTTCAAACTTGGTCGGTTCGCGCAGAAAGTCGACCAGCTCTTCGACTTCTTCCTTGGCTTCATCGCAGCCGGCCACGTCGGCAAACGTCGTCTTGATCTGCTCGTTGGACAAAAGCTTCGCCTTGGACTTACCAAAGCTCATTGGGCCGCCTTTGCCGCCGCCACCGCCGCCGCCCTGCATCTGGCGCATGAAAAACATGAAAATGCCCAGAATCAGCAGAATCGGGAAGCTCGCGATCAGCAGCCGCGACCAGATGCTCTGCTGTTCGGGCTCTTTACCCACCACGGTGACGTTGTTGGCCAGCAGGTCGTCCATCAGCTTGGGATCCTGCGCGGCGGGCCGCACGGTCTTGAACTGAGTGCCGTCCGAACGCTCACCATTGATGGTATAGCCATCGATGGTGACGCTGCGCACCTGTTTATCCTGCACCTGCTCCACGAACTGCGAATAGTTCATGGCCTGAGGCGAGCTTTCCGTACTGAAGTTGTTGAACACGGTCAGCAGAACGGCCGCGATGACCAACCACAGAACCAGGTTCTTTGCCATATCGTTCAAGGGGCTACCCTCATTACAAGAATCCGTCAGTTAACGCCGATACCAAGACGATCGTATCTAAGACACCGTACTTGCATCATGCGTTCATTCGTTTTCAAAACGTGCGAGCGTCAACAACGCGCCAATGTTGACCAAAACGCGTCACCTTAAGCCGTACATTATGCCGTACAAGGTATTTGGCGCCTACTGTGGCACACCTTGCCCCCGCCTGTCCGGCCATCGCGATGATAAATATTCACTATGGCGCAGGACCAGCTCAGTGGGCCGCCTTCAGCCGCGAAAGCCGCTGGCCAGCAGATAGACCTCGCGGGAGCGGGCGCGCGATGCCTCGGGCTTGCGCGTCACCACTTTGGTGAAGTTCTCGCGGAGCATTTTCAGGTAGGCGTCAAAGCCTTCGCCCTGAAACACTTTGGCGACAAAACGCCCGCCCGGAGCCAGCGTTTGCTGCGCCAGATCCAGCGCCAGCTCGACCAAGTACATCGCCTGGGGCTGATCGATGGCGGCCATACCACTCATATTGGGGGCCATATCCGACATCACAAGGTCTACCCGCCGGCCGTTGATGCATTCCAGCAGCGCATTGAGCACCGCATCCTCGGTAAAATCGCCCTGCACAAAGTCAACGTCGGCGAGCGCGTCCATTTCCAGAATATCCGAGGCGATAATACGCCCGCCCGAGCCGATCTTCTCCGCTGCCACCTGGCTCCAGCCACCGGGGGCGGCGCCCAGATCAATCACTGTCATGCCGGCACGAAAAAGCTGATCCTTGTCATCCAGCTCAAGCAGTTTATAGCTTGCCCGGCTGCGATAGCCGTCCTGCCAGCGCTGCTGGACGTAGCGGTCATCAAAATGCTCTTTCATCCAGCTACCGCTGGTTTTACTCGCCTGTTGTTTACGGCCTTTCGGCTTTTGCTGCATGGGCTTGTCTATGGGCTTATCGGTGAGAAGGTCTACGGGGTCGTCTAACGCTGGAAAAGGCAAGATAGGCGCTTTCACCCAACGGCGTTTCGCCGTAAGATGGAGCGTTAAGCGCAAACTTGGGATACCGCAAGATACCATGAGCTTGTCACAGGCACAAAAGAAAGCACTGCGTAGCATTGGCCATCACCTCAATCCGGTGGTCACCGTTTCAGACAACGGCATCTCGGACAACCTGCTCGCAGAGCTTGACCGGGCGCTACGCGATCACGAACTGGTCAAGGTGAAGCTGGCCCTGCCCGACCGCGACGACCGCGCCCTGATGCTGGAAACGCTGACGCAGGATGGCGATGCCGAGCTGGTACAAAGCATCGGCAAGGTGGCGCTGCTGTACCGCAAAAACCCCCAGGCTAACCCCAAGCTTTCCAACATCGTGCGTTTTGAACACCATCACGGCCGGCGTTAACCGCCGCCCGGCGGTACGCTGACAGCAAAAACGCCCCCGCGGGGGCGTTTTTTTATGCGCCGTTTTTAGCGACGAACAAACGCGCCTGTCTACAGGTGCTCGACGCTTTCGATTTCGTATTCCACGTCGCCGCCGGGGGTTCTCACCAGAGCCACGTCGCCTTCTTCCTTGCCGATCAGCGCGCGGGCGATGGGCGAGGTCACCGAGATGCGCCCCGCCTTGATGTTGGCTTCGTCTTCGCCGACGATGCGATACGTCACCTGCTCTTCGTTTTCCAGGTGCAAAAGCTCAACGGTGACGCCAAAGATGACCTTGCCCGTCTTGGGCAGCTTGGTCACATCGATGATTTGCGCGCCCGACAGCTTGCCTTCGATTTCCTGGATTCG
>JAKDRW010000003.1 GCA_030454225.1 Vreelandella subglaciescola
CAGGATACGCCACCCCTCCTTCTATCCTCCATACACAAGACTTGAGCTTAACTCAATGCCACCGCGGGTAGCTGAGACATAGCGGACGGTGGAAAAATAGCGTCGTGGAAAAAGCAGCGTGTTTGAACACTTAGCAGGCAATAAGAAAATCGCCGCTGATAAAGTCACGCACCGGCATAATCGCTTAAGATAGTCGGCAGTTTGTTCACGAGTCGATAGAGGAGCCTGACCATGAAAGGACAGCGTCGAACATTGCTTAAGCGCAGGTCTGTCAGGACTACCGCCCTGGCCAGCGCCGTCGCCCTTGCCGTACTGCTCGGCACGGGAAGCGCCCAGGCGGGCCGCCATGACGGTTACAGCGGTGCCACCGACGGCTACTCGGGCGCCACCGATGGCTACAGCGGCGCGACGCAGAAAGACCGCGACTGGCGGCCAGAGCGTGGCCGGCGCGACCATGGTCGCCGGCTAGAGCGCCAGCAGCGCCGCGAACTGGAACGCTTTGAGCGCCAGCGTGACCGCGACATAGAGCGTCTGGATAATCGTCGTTTCCGTTCCAAGCGGGCTCAGGAGCGCGCCTACCGTGATCTTGAGCGCGAGCATGAAGCCCGTCTGCAGGATATTTTGGGCGACGATCGCTACCGCCAAGAGCGTCGTCGCTACGACGACTATGACAACCGCGGCTACGATAACCCCGAAGAAGCCATGATTAACCTGATCATCCGCGAAGTGCTCAATCGGTAAGCGGCGTGGCTTTACCCCAGGGAGCGCGGTATGGCCACGCTGATGATTCAGGGCACCACCTCGGATGCGGGAAAAAGCACCGTGGTGGCGGGGCTTTGCCGCGTGCTCAAGCGCCGCGGCGTCTCGGTGGCGCCGTTCAAGCCGCAAAACATGGCCCAGCACAGCGTCCCCAGCGTAGACGGCGGGCGCGTTGGACGCTCTACCGCGTTTCAGGCGCAGGCCGCCGGCGTTGGCGTACACAGCGACATGAATCCGGTGCTGCTCAAGCCGGCAAGCGACCGTGGGGCCGAGGTGTTTCTGCGCGGCCGGCTGCACGCCCACATGGACGCGCTGAGCTACCATGCCTCCGACGCTCAAGCCTTCAAGCGTACTGCTCGGCACAGCATGATGGGCGCCTGGCGTGCGCTGTCTTCTCGTTTTGACGTGATCATCACCGAAGGCGCCGGCAGCCCGGCGGAGATCAACCTGCGCGAGGGCGACATCGCCAACATGGGCTTTGCCGAGGCGGTGGACTGCCCGGTGCTGCTGGTGGGCGACATCGATCGCGGCGGGGTGTTCGCCCAGCTGGTGGGCACGCTTGCGCTGCTCAGTGACTCCGAACGGGCCCGCACCCGCGGCTTCATCATCAACCGTTTTCGCGGCGCGATGGAGCTGTTGACGCCGGGGCTCGACTGGCTTGAGGACTATACCCAAAAGCCGGTGCTCGGCACGCTGCCGTATTTGCCGCGCCTGATGCGTGATGTCGACTATCGCCTTGTCAGCGGCCAGGCCGCCGAGGCCGAGCTTGAACGGCTGGCCGATACCCTGGAGCAACGGCTGGATATCGACGCCGTGCTGGCGCTTTTGCATAGCGACTGACAACCGGCTGAATGCCGTCTGCTTCCTCATGGCGCTGCGCTGTTTCGGCGTATTGGCCGCCCGTATACCATCCTTTCCGTTAGCGTGTTAAAAGTGTGAGGTTTTGTACATTGTTTCGGTAGGCAATGTATCCACACCACAACGAGGCAACGATGACGGCAACGGGCGGCACTACGACACGAAACGGTTCGACCCACGCGGAAACGCTACAGTTTATCGGCGGGCTCTTGCTCATCATGGCGCTGGGGCTGAACCTGCGCCCGCTGCTGGCCGCGGCCAGCCCGCTGATGGAGGACATCCGCACCGCCACGGGGCTGGGCTACGGGGTGCTTGCCTGGCTGACCACGCTGCCGTTTCTGTGCATGGGCGCGGTGGCGCTGGCCAGTGGCCGTTTGCAGCGCCTGCTGGGGGAAAGCCGCGGCATCATGCTCTCGCTTGCCGTCATCGCGGCGGCCTGTGCGCTACGTCAGGTAAGCGGCACGGGGTTTACGCTGCTCTTCACCGCGCTTCTGGGCGGTGCCGGCATCGCGCTGATCCAGGCGCTGGTGCCGGGGCTGGTCAAGCGCCGCTTTGGTTCGCGCATGCCGCTGGTCATGGGGCTTTATTCGGCTTCGTTGATGTCCGGCGGCGGGCTTTCGGCGTGGATCAGCCCGCGCCTGGCCGAGGTAGGCGGCTGGCAGCTGGGCGTGGGCATCTGGTGGGTGCCGGCGGTTATTACGCTTATCGGCTGGTTTTTGATTTTCCGCCGCCGCGCCGCGCCGCCGGTAGACGCCACCGCCATTGACGGCGTGCGCCCCTGGCTATTAAAGCGCGCCTGGCTTTTGGCGCTGTTTTTCGGCGTGATCAACGCGGGCTATTCAAGCGTGGTGACCTGGCTGCCGGTGTACTACCAGGAGCTTGGCTGGAGCGCGGTGGCCGGCGGGCGGCTGCTGGCGTGGATGACCATCTTTCAGGTGCTGGCAGCGCTTATCATGCCGGCCATTGCCCAGCGCCAGAAAAACGCCGACCGCCGCCGGCTGCTGGCGGCAAGCCTGGTCGCCCAGCTGGTGGGATATTTGGGCTTTATCTTTATGCCGGTAAAGTTTGCGCTTTTGTGGAACGCCATCGGCGGCTTTGGCCTGGGCGCGTGCTTCTCGCTGGGGCTGATTCTCGCCCTTGACCACCTGCCGGACGCCCGGGCGGCGGGGCGCCTGGCCGCCTTCATGCAGGGCTTCGGCTTTATGCTCAACGCGCTCTCGCCGTGGATCAGCGGCACCCTGCGCGAAATGACCGGCAGCTTCATCACCGCCTGGGCGCTTTTGGCGGTAGGCATCGTCGCCATGCTGATCGTCACCCTACGCTTCAACCCCGCCCGCTACCCGCAGGTGATGCAAAGCGCCGCGCGGTAATCCGGCCTCTTACAACTCCTGTTGGCAGCACACCCACCCGTAAGGGGCGGCTATGCCGCACGACGCCGCATCGAGGGCTGTCACGCGCACTTTTTTGGAGTCATTGCGAACGTAGCGCCGCATGCTTGACACACAAAAACGCTTGGCTCGGACGAGTGTGCCCGGGCGTTTGGGCGATTTAGTCTTCTTGGGTCACGGTGAAGCTGCCGTTCATGGACGCGTAGTGGCCCGGGAAGGTGCAGAAGAACGTCAAGTCTTGGTCTTCCAGATCTTCGGTCGAGAAGGTGACGCTGGTTTCTTCGCCGCCGCCAACGACGTCGGTGTGAGCGATGATGCGGTCATCGTCTTCGGGCAGGTAGTTGTTGTCCAGCCCTTCGCTCATGCCGGCTTTGGCGACTTCTTCGTAATCATCGGAGTCGGCCAGTACCCAGTTGTGGCCCATGGCGCTGGCGTCCATGTCGCCGGTGTGCTTAAGCGTTACCGTGACTTCGTCGCAGCTTGCCGGAACGCTCATTTCATCCTTGTTGAACTGCATCTGGTCGTTGCCTTCGATGGTCAGTTCGCAGGCGTCGTCGGCGGCCATGCTCGGAGACGCAAAAGCCAAGGCGGCGAAAGCAGCGGCGGGAATCAGCATCCAGGAAGTTTTCATGTAAAGATCCTTACTGTTATCAAAACGAGTTATCAAAACCGATCATCACACATTAGCTATTTGCACGGTGCTTTGGCAAATACGGCGTTCGCAGCGCCTGTTTTCGGCCTATTGCTAATAGTGATAGGCGTTTCCATTTTTGTGCGCGCGGTAGCGTCTGTCAAGCGTTGCCTGTGTAGCTTGCCCACGGCAGACGCTACGCTTGCTGCTGCGCGTGTAGGTAGTGTGAGTCGCGTGTGGGGTAAAAGTTCCTCTTTCGTGTCGTTGCCCCGCCCGCTGCCCCGGCAGCGGGCGGGGTCGGCTCAGGGGGTCAGGTTGTCAAAGCCCTGTTCGGTCACGGCGATGTTGTCTTCAATGCGGATGCCGCCGCAGGGCATGAGCGGGTCGACCAGCGTCCAGTTGATCGGCGCGCCGGTGTCGCGCAGCGGGCTTAGCAGCATGGGAATGAAGTAAAGCCCCGGCTCGATAGTCACCACCATGCCCGGCGTCAGCGTGCGGGTGAGGCGTAGCGCCGGGTGTTTTTCGGGCGCAGGGGCGGGCTCGCCGTGCGGCGTTTTCAGGCCGGCCACATCGTGTACCTGAAGGCCCAACGAATGGCCCAGCCCGTGGGGGCAGAAGGCGCGGGTCACGCCGCTTTCCACGCAGGCATCAGCGGTGCCGCGGTACAGGTCGTGGCTGATCAGAATCTCGCCCAGCCGGCGGTGCATTTTCTGGTGCAGGGCAAGGTAATCAACGCCTGGGGCAATGTCTGCAATCAGGCTGTCTTTGAGGTCGTGCATGGCGTCGATCAGCTCGCCGAATAGCGCGGGCGCATCGGGGCCGGCGTGGGTGCGGGTAATATCGGCGCAGTAGCCGCGAAAGCGCCTTCCGGCGTCGACCAGCAGGCTTTGGCGCTTGCCGGGTGAGTGCAGGTCGTAATGCTGGTAGTGCAGCACGCCGGCGTGCTGGTTAAGCCCGACGATGTTGTCGTAGGGCACGTGGGACTCGCGCTGACGGCTGGCGCCTAAGTAAGCCAGCTGAATATCAAGCTCGGCGCCGGCGCCGGTAAAGGCCGCCTGGGCGGCTTCGTGGCCGGCTTTGGCCAGGCGGTTGGCTTCGCGCAGGCAGGCAATTTCATAGGCGCTTTTGTGCATGCGCAGCTCGTCGAGCTCGGCCACCAGCGCCGGCGGGTTGGGGTCGCCGTGGGGCGGGGCGACGGGACTGTCCTGCAGGGCGTCGACGTTGCCGACCAGCGCGACATGGCCCGAAAGCGCCGGCGCTACGGCCTCGTTGACAAGCTCGATATCAAACTCGCTGATCCAGGGCTCGTCGGGAAGCTCGGGCGACAGGTGCCAGAAATCCGTCGGCGCATGGAGGACCAGGCGCGGGCGCCGGTCCGGCGTAACGATTAGCCAGCTGTGCTGCGCTTCGAGCAGCGCCACCCAGTGGAGAAAATGCCCCGCGGCCTGAAATTCGGGGAACTGGTCGTCGCCGTAGTGGGGCAGCGCATGGCCGCTGTAAAGCGCGATGGCGTCAAGGCCGTGCTGCTGCATCAGCGTGCGGTACGCGCCCAGCAGCCGGGTAATATGGGCCTGTTGCAGGCGGTGAAGCGTATCAGACATACAAAACTCCCGGGGTATTCGGCGTCTGGCAGTGGGTGACGGGTGAAGGTATAAGCGGCGGGTCAAGGCACCGGCGCGGCGGTGTGGGTCAGGCACCGCGCCGACAGCTCGCTCCACAGCGCGTCCAGCGCGGCGTGGTGATGCCGCTGGTGGCGGTAAAGGCGCAGCTCCAGCGGTACGTCCCAGCGCGCGTCGCCGGCGCGGGTGAGCGTGCCGTTTTCAAGCTCGGCGCGTACCGTACGCTCGGGCAACCAGCTCATGCCGTAGCCCAGCGTCACCAGCTCCTTGATGCTGGCGGCATACAGGTTCTCGCTTTTAACGGCGAGGTAGGTGGTTTGATTCATGCGTGCCAGGTGCGCTTCAAGGGCGCCGCCCAGCAGGCCGAGTTTGGGATAGGCGAGCCACGGTGCCGGCGTTCGATGGCTGGCGGGCAACTTGGTCAGCGGTGCGCCTTGAGCGTTGGTGGCTGTGACGGGGATCAGGCGCTCGTGGCCCACCGTGCGGTAGCTGCAGGCGCTGGCGTCAAGCGCCAGGTCGCAGCGCTCGCGCGGCCAGTAGCACAGCGCCAGATCGCACTCGCCGCGGTTGAGCGCTTTGAAATAGTCCGCCGCGACCCAGCCGGTGGCGCGCAGGTAGGGCTGTAGGCGGCCTTCAAAGCCCATGGTGTCGAGCCACTGGGGAAAAAAGTGCGCCAGCAGGCTTTGCGGCGCGGCAACGCTGATGCGCCGCTTGTGCCCGGCGCTGATGTCGCGCAGGCGTTCGCGAGTCAGGCGCACGCCTTCGGTGATCGTCTCGCACAGCGCGAGAAACTCGTCGCCTTCGGGCGTTAGCGATAGCGGCAGCGTTTGCCGGTTGATCAGCGTGACGCCCATTTCTTCTTCCAGAAGCTTGATGCGCCGGGAAAAAGTGGGCTGGGTAACGTGCTGCTCGTCGGCGGCACGAGAAAAATGTCGCGTCTTGGCCAGGGCGATAAAGTCTTCCAGCCAGCGAATTTCCATAGCTTATTCTGCCCGCCTTATAGCTGCCCGAGTGATGGAAAGAGCCACCATTACAGGCGGCCTTCCTCAACAGCGTGACACGCCACGCGAACGCCGTCATCCTGGGTTTGCAAGGCCGGCACTTCCTGCCTGCAGCGCGCGTTGGCGTACGGGCAGCGGCCGTGGAACACGCAGCCCGACGGCAGGTTGACGGGGGTGGGCACTTCGCCCGTCAGGCGGATGTGCTGGGGGCCGTCGTCGTCGAGGCGCGGAATCGCCGACAGCAGCGCCTGGGTGTAAGGGTGGCGCGGCTTGGCAAACAGCGTGGCGGTATCGGCAATTTCGCACACCGTGCCCAGATACATGACCGCCACGCGGGTGCCGAAATGCTCGACCACGGCGAGATCGTGGGTGATGAACAGGTACGTCAGGTTGCGCTCGCGCTGGGCGTCCATCAGCAGGTTGAGCACCTGCGCCTGGATCGAGACGTCGAGCGCCGAGATCGGCTCGTCGGCGACGATAAATTCGGGGTCCACCGCCAGCGCCCGAGCAATGGCGATGCGCTGGCGCTGGCCGCCGGAAAACTCGTGGCCAAAGCGTTTTCCCCAGTCCGGGTCGATGCCCACCGAGGTCATCACCTGCTCGACCTGATCCACGACCTGCTGGCGGTTCCAGTCGGGGTGGTGCAGGCGCAGCGGTTCTTCCAGCGTTTGCTGGATGGTCATGCGCGGGTTGAGCGACGCATAGGGGTTTTGAAAGATCATCTGCATGCGTTTACGAAACGGCAGCAGCTGACGGCTGCCGAGATTATCGATGCGCGTGCCGTCGTAGTGGACCTCGCCTGCCGAGGGCGAGAGCAGCCCCATGACCGTGCGTGCCACGGTCGATTTACCGCAGCCCGATTCGCCCACCACGCACAGCGCTTCGCCGCGGTTGATGTCCAGGCTGACGCCGTTAATGGCGTGGACGTATTCCTGCTTGCGGACCAGCTTGCCGCCCTTGAAGCGCAGCTGGTCGAGAAAGTCGCCGGATAGCGAGAAGCGCTTTTCCAGCTGGCGGATTTCCAGCAGCGCCTCGGCGCTGCCCGTCCTGTGTGCCTGCGCGGTCATAGGCTCTCCTCTTGCAAACGGCGGTCTTCGAGCAGTTCGGCGACCATGTGGCAGGCGACCTGGCAGTTGCCCGAGGTGACAAACCCGGGCACCTGTTCAACGCAGGCGGGGCGCGTCTGGCCGTCGGCGCGCCTGATGAAATTGCAGCGCGGGTGAAACGCGCAGCCGCTCGGCAGGTTGGAAAGCGAGGGCATGCTGCCGCGGATCTGGTTGAGCGGCTCGCCGGGGGTGGCCATCTGCGGCAGGGCGTTGATCAGCCCCTGGGTGTAGGGGTGCTGCGGGTCGTTGATAATTTCCCGGGTGGGCCCCTGTTCGATGACGCGGCCGGCGTACATCACCAGCATGCGCTGGGTGACCTGGCTGACCACGCCCAGGTCGTGGGTAATCAGGATCAGGCCGACGTTGTGCTGCTCGCAGAGGTTGAGCAACAGCGCCATGATCTCGGCCTGAATGGTGACATCAAGCGCGGTGGTGGGTTCGTCGGCGATGATGATATCGGGGTCGAGCAGCAGCGCGATGGCGATGATCACGCGCTGGCGCATGCCGCCGGACAGCTCGTGGGGGTACTGGGCCAGCCGGGTGTCCGGCGAGGGCAGTTGTACCTGCTGCAGCTTGTCCAGGGCAATGGCGCGTGCAGCTTTGGTGGTGATGCGGCGGTGGGCCTTGAGGCATTCGATCATCTGCTCGCCGATGGATAACACCGGGTTGAGCGTCATCATCGGGTCCTGAAAAATCATCGAAATACGGTTGCCGCGCACCTTTCGCAGGCGGCGCTCGCTCATGGTGTTGAGCGTTTTACCTTCGAAATTGACCTCGCCGCCGGCGATAAAGCCGGGCTTGGCAATCAGGTTCAATAGCGAAAAGGCGGCGACCGATTTTCCCGCGCCGGACTCGCCGACAATCCCCAGGCGCTCGCCGCGTTCCAACGTAAAGTTGATGTCGCGCAGGGCGTGTACGTCGCCCTTGCGCAGGGCGAAGTGAACATCGAGGTGGTTGACTTCCAGCAGTGCCATAGTGTCTCAGCCTTTATAAAGTCGCGGGTTCATGACGTCGCGCAGCCAGTCGCCCAGCAGGTTGATCGACAGCACCAAAACGACCAGCACCGCGCCGGGAATCAGGGTGATCCACCAGGAGCCCGACTGGATATAGTCAAAGCCGGCCTTGATCAGCGAGCCTAGCGACGGATGGGTTTCGGGCATGCCCAGCCCCAGAAACGACAGCGCCGCTTCGGCAATAATCGCGTTGGCGATTTGCACCGTCGAGATGACGAAAATCGGCGACAGCGTATTGGGCAGCACGTGGCGGAACATGATGCGCTTGCTGCGCAGCCCCATGACGCGGGCGGCATCGACGTATTCCTTGCCCCTTTCGGCGAGCACCGAGGCGCGCACGGTGCGCGCGTACTGGGGCCATTCGGCCAGGCCGATAATCACCACCAGCAGCGGCACAGCGTAGGCGTTGAAGGTTGCGCCGCCGAAAATGGCCTTGACCAGCGCGCCGACGATGATCGCGACCATGAGCGTGGAAAACGACAGCTGAATATCCGCCAGGCGCATAAGGAAAGCATCGACGCGCCCGCCCAGGTAGCCGGCCATCAGGCCGAAGCTCACCCCGATAATGGCCTGCAGCGCGACGGCGCCAAAGCCGATAATCAGCGATACCCGCGCGCCATACAGGATGGTCGAGAGCATATCGCGACCCTGGGCGTCGGTGCCCAGCCAGTAAGTGGGGTCGCTGCCGTCGATCCAGAACGGCGGCAGCTCTGACGCCATGATGTCGATCTGGGCCAAATCGTAAGGGTTCATGGGGGAAACCCACGGGGCGAAAACGGCAATCGCCACCAGCGCGATAAACGTCAGCAGGCTCAGCTGGGCGATAACGTCGCGCTTGAAGCTATACAGCAAGTAGGAGTCGCGAAAGCGTTCCCAGCGGCCGGGAAGCGCCGGCATCGCCGCGGCGCTTTTATCTGCAGAGTCAGTCATGCGGGCTTTCCTGTCAGTTTGACGGTGGGGTTAACCAGACCGTAAATCAGGTCGACCAGAGTGTTGGTGATCACAAAGATGAGCCCCACGATCATCAGGTAGGTGACGATCAGGGGAATGTCGGAGCGCTCGATGGCGTTAAGGAACATCAGCCCCATGCCGGGCCACTGAAATACCGTCTCGGTGAGAATGGTGTAGGCCACCAGCGTGCCGATTTGCACCCCGCCGACGGTGATGACCGGCAGCATGGTGTTTTTCAGCGCGTGCAAAAAGTAGATGCGGCGCATGGAAATACCTTTGGCGCGGGCGAACTTGACGTAGTCCGACTGCAGCACTTCGAGCATTTCGGCTCGGATCAGGCGGATAAACAGCGGCAGCATGATCGAGGCCAGCGAGATCGCCGGCAGCACCAGGTAGGTCAGCCCTTCAAGGCTGGCGAAGTTGGTGTACCAGGTGCCGAATACGTGGGTCGGGTCGCCGCGGCCGTAGGCCGGCATGCCGCCTTCGGTGGTAATAAGATCGTTGAGCCAGGCGCCCCAGCCGGTCCCTGCGGGGAAGGGCGTCCAACTAACGCCAATGGCGAACAGCTGAATCAGCACGATGGCGGTTAAAAACACCGGCACCGATATCCCCACGATCGACACGCTCATAAACAGGCGCGTCAGCCAGGCGCGGGGCTTGATGGCGCTATACACGCCGATGGGAATCGACAGCGCAATGATCAAAAACGAGGCGGCCGCGACCAGCTCAAGGGTGGCCGGCAGGTGGCGGGCGATAACCTCGGTGGTGGGCTGGTTGAACACGTAGGAGTAGCCAAAATCAAAGCGCGCAGCGTTGCCGGCAAAGCGCAGGTACTGGGTAAGAAACGGATCGTTCAGCCCCAGCTCTTCGCGCAGCTCGGCACGCTCGCTTTCGGGCACCGACTGGCCCACCAGCTGTTGAACCGGGTCGCCAAGATTATCCTGTATGGCGAAGGCGATCACGCTGATGACAAACATCACCAGCAGCGCGTGAAACAGGCGCTTGATCAAAAAAGCGATCATGGGCAAGTGTCCTGTGGCAGCAACAGGGAAGCGACGCGCCCGTGGGGCGCGTCGTTAAACGGGAAAGCAGGCGGTTTAGTTGGCGTCTTCCGCGTCGACCACCAGGTCGCCCAGGTAGGGGAAGTTCATCACGTTGAGCACCGGCTCGATGTCGGCATTGATGGCCGATGCCCAGGCCAGATCCTGCCAGTGCAGCGGCACAAACGCGGCGTCGTCGTAAAGCGTTTGTTCGACCTGCTGGAGCATGTTGGCGCGCTTCTCCAGATCGATTTCTTCATTGGCCTCGGCCACCAGTTTATCGAGTTCGGGGTTGCAGTAGTTGCCGGCGTTGTACTGGCCGGCGCCGCTGTCGGCGTCGGGGCAGGCGGTGATGTATTCGTGGAAGTTGGCGCTGTCTTCGGTGTCGGCGTGCCAGCCAATCAGCATCATGTCGGCGGCGCGGTCGTCAAATTCGCCCCAGTACTGCGCTTTGGGCAGGGTTTTCAAGTCGACGTCGACGTTGATGCGGGCGAGCATGGCGGCAACCGCCTGGGCAATTTTGGCGTCGTTCACGTAGCGGTTGTTGGGCGCCATCATGGTGATGTCAAAGCCGTCGGCGTAGCCGGCTTCCTCCATTAGCTCTTTGGCTTTTTCCACGTCGTAGCGCGGTTCGAGCGAGTCAACGTGGCCCACATAGCCTTCCGGCGACATCTGTGCGGCCGGCGTGGCGAAGCCTTTCATCAGGCGGTCGGCGATGCCTTGCTGGTTGATGGCGTAGGCGAAGGCCTGGCGCACGCGCGGGTCTTCAAACGCTTCGACGCGCTTTTGGTTCATGTGGAACAGGACGATGCGCGTGCCCGACATGGTAATCAGCTTGGCGTTGTCGCTTTGGCGCACGCGGTCCAAATCGTTGGGTGGCACCGGGGCGATAAAGTCCACGTCGCCCGAGAGCAGGGCGGCGACGCGGGTGGCGTTTTCGCTGATCGGCGTGAGGATCAGGCGGTCAACGTTGCCGGGGGAGTCGGTATCCCAGTAGTCGGGGTTGCGCTGAAACTCGGTGCGCACGCCTTGCTGGCGCTCGGTCACGGTGTAGGGGCCGGTGCCCGAGACGTTGCTTGATGCGAAGGAGTTACCGTTTTTGACGATTTCGTCCTTGGGGTCGCCGTCGGGGGCGTCGCCCGAATAGAACTCGCTGTCCATCGGGAAGATGTAGGTGGCCAGGTTTAACAGCAGCGGGTAGGGCTTGACGGTGGTGATCTCGACGGTGTGCTCGTCTACCGCGGTGGCGCTTTCTACCGGGGCGAAAATACCTTTGAAGTCGGAGCTTTTCTTGAGCCGCTCGATGGTCCAGACCACGTCTTTGGCGGTAAACGGGTTGCCGCTATGAAAGGTCACGCCGTCGCGCAGCGTCATGCGCATGGTGGTGTCGTCGACCTGCTCCCACTCGGTGGCCAGGCGCGGCTCGAAGTTGAGCGACTGATCCCAGCGTACCAGCGGGTCAAAGGTCAGGTGCGATAGCTGCATGATGCCGCCGGAAAGCTGTTCGTGAATATCCAGCGATACGGGGTCGGCGTCGTAGGCCATGCGCAGAGTGTTTTCGGCCAGCGCGGCGCTCGACATCAGCGCGCCGCCGGCAAGCGTAGCGGCAATGGCAGAGGCGAGTAGCGTCTTTTTAACGGTGGGCAGGCGTGTCACGGTCATAGTGAAAAAATCCCCAGTGCTTATTGTTTGTTAGTCGCCTTGATTAAGCGCTCTGTTTGTCAGCGCCTTTTGCTGCGCGTAACAGCAGTTAGACAAAAACGGCTTACCCACAACATAGTGAGTAAGCTCAAGGCGACACAATCGAAATAATGACTGGGGGTATTCATCCGCCGAATGACCGCGGGACAAACGCGCCGCGGCCGGTCCGGGTGGCTTAGGCGGCGGTACCAAAGCGGCGGTGTAGATAGGCGTTGATATCGTCGGATTCGTACAGCCACTCAACGCTTGCGTCGTCGCTTTCAATCTGCAGGCACGGCACTTTTGCCCGGCCGCCGCCTTCCAGCAGCGCTTTTTTGTGCTCGGGATCCCGCTGGGTATCGCGCAGTTCGATGGTCAGGCCCAGCCGGGCGATTTCCTTGCGCACTTTGATGCAAAACGGGCAGGTGCGAAACTGGTACAGCGCCAGCGCCGCGCAGGCTTTGTCGATCTCGGCCTGTTCGGCTGCGGGGCGCTCTATTGCGCCGGGCGTGGAGAGCTTTTCCGACACAATCATGAACGGCGCGAGCACGAGGCGCAGGCCGCGGAAAAAGTAGCGAATAATAACGCGCATGAAGCTTCCTTAAAGGTTGGCGGGTGTTTTGGCGGATGTGACTGCCATGGTGAACAGGCCGTGTACGGCAAAAAGCGCTGGCGGATGAGCTGTACCGCGTGGCGTGCTAGGCTTCCCGCGGCGCGCGGGATGATCTCGCCGCGCATGGGCTATCGGCGTATGTATTCGCGATTATCACCTGACACTCTATTCACTTAGCTTTATCGGCTTATTATGCATCGTTAAGGGGCGTTACGGCCATGCATCTGCATATTATCGGGATTTGCGGCACTTTTATGGGCAGCCTGGCGCTGCTGGCGCGCGAGCTTGGCCACCGGGTCAGCGGCTCGGACGCTAACGTTTACCCGCCAATGAGCACCCAGCTGGCGGACGCCGGCATTGCCCTGCAGGACGGCTTTGGCGCTGATAACCTGCGCGATGCCTCGGGGGTGACGCCGGATCTGGTCGTGGTGGGCAACGCACTGTCGCGCGGCAATCCCGAAGTTGAGGCGCTGTTGAACAGCGGCTTGCCGTATACCTCGGGCGCCCAGTGGCTCTGTGAGCACGTGCTGACGGGCAGAAAAGTGATCGCCGTGGCGGGCACGCACGGCAAAACCACCACGGCGAGTTTGCTTGCGTGGCTATTGGAAAGCGCCGGCCAGGCGCCGGGCTTTCTGATCGGCGGGGTGCCGCGCAATTTCGGTATCTCAGCAAGGCTGGGTGAGCCGGATGCGCCCTTTGTAGTGGAGGCCGACGAGTACGACACGGCGTTTTTCGACAAGCGCTCCAAGTTTGTTCACTACCGCCCGAAAATCGCCGTGCTCAATAATTTGGAGTTTGATCACGCCGATATCTTCCCCGATTTGGCCGCCATTGAGCGCCAGTTTCATCATCTGGTGCGTACCGTTCCGGGCAATGGGCAGCTGCTGGTGGCCAGTGATCAACCCGCGCTTGAGCGCGTGCTGGCGCAGGGGGCGTGGACGCCGGTGGCGCGCTTGGGCAAGGCAGGCGACGAGGGCGACAGCGAATGGCAGTTTCGTCTGGAGCACACCGATGCCAGCCGCTTTCAGGTGATTCATCTGGCCGCGCAGGACGCTGACACCGAAGACGCGGTGGTTGAGTGGTCGCTGACCGGCGAGTACAACGCGCGCAACGCGCTGGCCGCGCTGGCCGCGGCGCACGCCTGCGGCGTCGATCTTTCGCGCAGCTGTGCGGCGCTGTCGCGCTTTGAAAGCCCGCGGCGGCGCCAGGAAGTGCGCGGCGAGATCAACGGCATTCAGGTAATCGACGATTTCGCCCACCATCCCACGGCGATTGCCGCAACCCTTGGCGGGCTGCGCGCGGCCACGCCCACCGGCCGACTGCTGGCGGTGATCGAGCCGCGCTCGAACACCATGCGCCAGGGCGCGCTCAAGGCGCGGCTCAACGACAGCGTCGCCGATGCCGACCACGCCTTCTGGTACCAGCCGCCGGCGCTGGACTGGTCGCTGGATACGCTGATTGCCCCGCAGGGCAAGCGCGCCAGTCTGTATCACGACCTCGATGCGCTGGTTGCCTCCGTGGTTCGCGCAGCGGCTCCCAGGGACCGTATCGTGGTGATGTCCAACGGCGGCTTTGGCGGCATCCACGAGCGCCTGCTGGCCGCCCTTGAAGCCGCACATCGGGAGTAAACCGCTATGACAACGTTCAAACCGCCGGTAACGGTGGCGCTGACCGGCGCGTCCGGCGCGCAATATGCCTTGCGTCTGATCGACGTGCTGGTGGCCGCCGGCCACGAGGTCTGGGTAATGGTTTCCAAGGCCGCGCACATGGTGATCACCACCGAAACCGCTACGACTTTGCCGGCAGCGCCGGCACGGCTGGCGGATGCATTAACGGCGCGCAGTGGGGCGGCGGCCGGCCAGATTCGCAGCTTTGGCCGCGAAGACTGGATGGCGCCGGTAGCCTCGGGCTCCGGCGCGCCCTCAAGCATGGTGATCTGCCCGTGCTCCACCGGCACGCTCTCGGCGGTGGCCACTGGCGCCAGCAATAATCTGATCGAGCGCGCCGCGGACGTAGCCATCAAGGAGCGCCGCACGCTTGTCGTGGTGCCGCGGGAAAGTCCGTTTTCGCCCATTCACCTTGAGCACATGCTCACGCTCAGCCGGCTGGGGGTGGTAATACTGCCGGCGGCGCCGGGCTTTTATCATCGCCCCGCCTCGATTGACGACTTGATCGACTTTATCGTCGCGCGCATTCTCAACCAGCTGGGCATTGAACACGCGCTGATGCCGCGCTGGGGCGAGCGCGACTAACCGCCATTTTATTGATAAGGAACGCGCTATGCTTTCTGTCGCCACGCTTTCGGTGTTTGCGCCGATGTTTCTGCTGGTGTCGCTGACACCGGGGATGTGCATGACGCTGGCCATGGTGCTGGGGATGACCCAGGGGGTAAAACGCACGCTGTGGATGATGATCGGCGAGCTTCTGGGCGTGGGACTGGTGGCGGTGGCAGCGGGGGCCGGCGTGGCGGCGCTGATGCTCAAAAGTCCCGCCGTGTTTGTGCTGTTCAAGTGGCTGGGCGGCGCCTATCTGGTGTATTTGGGGGTGATGATGTGGCGTTCGCGCGGGCGCATGGCGATCCCCGAGGCGCTCGATCAAAATGCCCCGGCGGCGCGCCGCCAGCTGTTCATGCAGGGGTTCATGACGGCCGTCGCCAACCCCAAAGGCTGGGCGTTTTTCATGGTGTTATTGCCGCCGTTTCTGGACGATGCCCGCGCGCTTGCCCCCCAGTTGGCAAGCCTGGTGGCGGTGATTCTGGTCATCGAGTTTGCCAGTCTGATGCTCTATACCAGCGGCGGCAAAACGCTGCGCCAGCTGCTTTCGAGGGGCGCCGGCGTGCGCTTGTTAAACCGAATTTCCGGCACGCTGATGGTCGGCGTGGGGCTGTGGTTGGCGCTGAGCTGAGCGGCGTCGAGCCCTTACACCGCAGTGGGCGGCGCGGCTAGCACGTCGGCGCGGTTTTCCAGGCGCTTGATGAACTGGCTGACGCTTTCGTTGTAGTGCAGCAGGCAGGCCGCGATGCGCGCTTCCAGCTGCCCGGTTTCCACCAGCACATGGCGGTCTAGCGCCCGCGCCAGGCGTTCGTGCACCAACACCGCGCCACTTTCGCTGGTATCGGGCAGCGCTAGCCAGAAGGTGGCGGTCGCGGCGCGTCCCAGGACGTCGTAATCGCGGCACTGGTGCCTGACTTCCTGGCATAGCGTTTCCAGCAGCGCCAGCTGCGCGCGCAGGCCAAACTGCTCGCCGGCCATATCCAGCTGCGGCAGGTGAATAATCAGCACCGCCAGGCGCCGGTTGAGCACCGTGGCGCGCTGGTGTTCGCTTTGCAGGCGCTCGTGCAGGGTCTCGACGTTAAACGCGTCGCACTCGCTATCGTGGGGGGCGGTGGCGCGCAGCAGGGCCTGGCGTCGAGCGTGGTCCCAGCGCGGTAGCGCCAGCAGCAGCGCGGTGGCTAAAAAACCCATCACCCAGCTGGGTGGCGCGCCGTGCAGCGGCGTAAACCACCACAGGGGCGCCAGCAAGAGATTAATACTGAGCGCGGTCCATAGCGGCAGGAGCAAAAAAGTCGCCGTCAGCGGCAGGCCCAGCCATACCAGCGATATATCCGGCGGCTGCCAAATAGCCGCCAGCATCGTCACATAGGTGGCTATCAGCAGTATCATGCGCGGCAGATACGGCGACGGCGCGCGGCTGGTATGCAGCAGCAGCGCGGCCAGCAGCACCAGCACCATGAACAGCGGGGCAAATAGCGTCACGTAGTCGCCCATGGCATAGCGCCAGGCGGTGTAGGCCGACATCAAGCCGATACTTGCGGTGTACGCCAGGGTCATCCAGCGCCGCGAGATATGATAGCGAATCACGCGTCACCTATGGGCGACAGCACATTGAGCGCATGCAGGTCGAGCGGGTCCGTTTCGATATCGGTAAGCTCTACGTATTGGCTGGTGGTGTTGGGCGGGAATGCCGCTATCAGCCGCTGGCGACGCTCGAGCGCCTCGGCGGGGGAGCGCGAGAGCAGGATGGCCGCCAGCGTGTTGGTATCGACGCGGTAGGCGTTTTCAAAGCCGTAAATAAGCTGGCAGAGCCTGGGCACCATGGGCCACAGCTGGCGGCGCTTGAGATGAAACAGCAAAAGTTCGCCGTGGATGGCCTCGCGTTCGCAGCGCAGCTGCTCGCGCTTCAAGTCGCGCAGCAGCTGCTCGCGCGCCCACAGGTTAAGCCCCGGCATCAGCCGCAAGCGCTGCAGGATATCACCGTTGATCAGCGTCAGCTGGCGTGCCCGGGAAATCGCCACCAGGCACAGCACGCCGAGCGTCAACAGCATCAATACCCAGGTGGGCGCGCTGAGCAAAGGGGCGATCAGTATCATGCTGAGCAGCATGCCGCTGATATTGAACGCCGCTACCCAGTTAGGCTGGGGCAGCATGAACAGGGCGATCCAAGCCCACACCAGCAGCACGTGGCGCTCCGGCGCGGCGGCAATCAGGCCAATCAGCAGTATGCCGGGAAACAGCTGCCACGGCAGCACCCCGCGCGCGCGCCGGTGGCTGAACTCGAGCAGCAGCGCGGTGATAAACAGCCAGCTAACCGAAATCCACAGTACCAGCGCGGCGGCCGGCGGGGCGGCGGGAGTCCAGAGGACCAGCACCACGGCAACGGCCAGCAGGTTGGCGCGCAACGGGTGAACTTTGTATTTGTTTGGCATAATGGCTTATGACAGTGTTCTTTGTGGCAGTGTTTTTTTGATCTTGATCGACTCTTTATAATAATAGCTTAATCGACCACCGTACACGGAGTAAGGCATGAGCGTTTCCCCCCTGGGAGCTGATAAAACCGATATTCCCGCTTACATGCAGGCGCTGGGGAGAGCCGCCAGAGAGGCCTCGCAAGGCCTGCGCCGCGCCGATAGCGGGCGAAAAAACCAGGCGCTGCTAGCCATGGCCGAGCGCGTGGATGGCTCGCGCGAGGCGCTTTTGGCGGCCAACGCCGAGGATATGCAGCGTGGCCGCGAGGCGGGCCTTGACGCCGCGCTGCTGGATCGTCTGGCGCTGTCAACCGCGCGCATCGACGCCATGATCGAAGGGCTTGAGCAGGTAGCCGCGCTGCCCGACCCGGTGGGCGAAATCGACGGCCTGCGCGCGCGCCCCAGCGGCATTCAGGTGGGTCAGATGCGCGTGCCGCTCGGCGTGATCGGGATTATTTTCGAGTCGCGGCCCAACGTCACCGTCGAAGCCGCCAGCCTGTGTTTGAAATCCGGCAACGCCTGCATATTGCGCGGCGGCTCTGAGGCGCGGGCGTCCAACGCCGCGCTGAGTGAATGCCTCAAGGTCGGCCTTGAGGATGCCGGCCTGCCCGCGGGTAGCGTGCAGGTCGTCGCCACGACCGACCGCGCCGCCGTGGGTGAACTGATCAGCCGTCCCGAATTTGTCGACGTGATTATTCCGCGCGGTGGCAAATCGCTCATCGAGCGGATCTCGCGGGAGGCCAAAGTGCCGGTAATCAAACACCTTGACGGCGTGTGTCACGTATACGTTGACGCCACGGCGGATCAGAACAAAGCGCTGGCGATCGCCATCAACGCCAAAACCCAGCGCTACGGCACTTGCAACACCATGGAAACGCTGCTGCTGGACGCGCCCGTTGCCGAGACGCTGCTGCCCGAGCTTGCCAAGCGCTTTGCCGAGCACGGCGTCGAGCTGCGCGGCTGCGAGCGCACCCGAGCGGTACTGCCGCAGGCGGTGGCGGCAAGTGATAGCGACTGGGGCGAAGAGTACCTGGCGCCGATACTCGCGATCAAGGTGGTCGACGGCATGGGCGCCGCCATGGCGCATATCGAGCGCTACGGCTCCCGGCATACCGACGTCATCGTCACTCAGGACTACGGCTTGGCGCGGCGCTTTCTGGCCGAGGTGGACTCAAGCTCGGTAATGGTCAACGCCTCGACGCGATTTGCCGATGGCTTTGAATACGGGCTGGGCGCGGAAATAGGCATTTCCACCGACAAGCTCCACGCGCGCGGCCCGGTGGGGCTTGAAGGGCTGACCACGCGTAAATACGTCGTGCTGGGCGACGGCCAGGTTCGCCAATGATCGCAGGCGCAAGTTCGCTCGGGGCGCCGCGCATTGCCATGCTGGGGGGCACCTTTGACCCGGTGCACCTGGGGCATCTGCGCAGCGCCGTGGAACTTTATGAGCAGCTGACGCTTGATCGGCTGCACATGATTCCTGCGCCCCAGCCGCCGCTGCGCGGGCGGCCCCAGGTCGCTGGCGCCGAGCGCCTGGGGCTGTTAAAGCTCGGCATTGGCGATACCCCCGGGCTTTACGCCGACGGCCGCGAACTCAACCGCGCGGGGCCGTCCTACAGCGCCGACACGCTTGCCGAGCTGCGCGCCGAATACGGCGCCGAGGCGCGCCTGATCATGGCGCTTGGCCAGGACGCGTTCTCGCGGCTGGCCGACTGGCACGCGCCCGAGCGCCTGTTTGCGCTGGCGCATATTGTGGTGATCGCGCGGCCGGGATATTCCGCCGTGCGTTCGCCCCGGCTAGGGGAACTGATCGGTCAGCGCGAGGTCGCAGACGCGTCGACGCTAATGCAAAGCCCCCACGGCGGGCTTTTGCACCTGACGCTTGCGTCGAGCATGGCGATTTCAGCCACCGGGATCCGCCGCCGACTGCAGCAGGGCGACAGCGTACGGTATTTACTGCCGGAAGCCGTTGAGGCGTCTGCCGTGGCCAGGCGCCTTTATCAACCAGGCGCTTATGAGGCGGACGAATAGCGCTGGCAGTCACGCATAAAGCCGTTACAATGGCCGGCTTCACACGCTTTCCAACGGGATTGGCATTTGCCCCTCATGCATATTGATACCTTAAAAACGCTTGCAACTGATGCACTGGAAGAACTCAAGGCCCGCGACGTTACCGCGCTCGACGTGGCCAAGCTGACCAACGTGACCGACGTCATGCTGATTGCCAGCGGCACCTCGACGCGCCACGTCGCGGCGATTGCGCAAAACGTGGTGGAAAAAGCCAAGGCGCAAGGGCTGCATCCGCACGGCGTCGAAGGCGGCGGCAACGCTGACTGGGTGCTGGTGGACCTGGGCGATATCATCGTCCATGTGATGCTGCCCGAGGCCCGCGAGCTTTATGACCTGGAACGCCTGTGGGCCGACTTGCCCGCCGAAGGCGGCGTTGAACAGCTGCGCGAGCGCCTCGAAGAGCAGGTCGGCTCGCGATGAAAATCCGCCTGCTGGCGGTAGGCACGCGCATGCCCGGCTGGGTAGCAGACGGGGTGGAAACCTACCGCAAGCGGCTGCCGCGGGATTTTACCTTTGAAATCGAAGAGATTGCGCTGGGCCAGCGCGGCAAAAGCAGCAGTGCCGCCAAGGCTCGCGAGCAGGAAGCCAGGCGCATACGCGAGCGGCTGAAAGGCGACGAGCACCTGGTGGCGCTGGAGGTGAAAGGCCAGCCCTGGACTACCCAAAAGCTTGCGCAAAAGGCCGACGACTGGCGCATGCAGGGGTGCGACGTAGTGCTTTTGGTCGGCGGGCCGGATGGCCTGGCGCCCGAGCTGTCAGCGTCGGCGCATAGCGCCTGGTCACTGTCACCGCTGACGCTGCCCCACCCGCTGGTACGCGTGATTCTGGCCGAACAGCTGTACCGCGCCTGGACGCTATTGGTCGGTCACCCGTACCACCGCTAGCGCGACGTTTTGTTTATGTAGCACGATTCGGAGAGTCTGTTCGCTTGTTTTGCCTTTATATAACCGCTAGCCGTTGCCATGCCGTCGCGCCTTGATGCGTTAAAAAACACCGAGCAGGAGCAGCGGATTTTTCGTCACCGCGCGCTGCTGGCGCTGTTGTTCGTGATCGTGCTGACGGCGCTGCTGGTCAGCCGGCTGGTGTATTTGCAGGTTGTCGAGCACGACAAGTACAGCACTCGCTCGGAAAGCAACCGCGTGCGCGTTGAGCCGCTGCCCCCCACGCGGGGATTGATCTATGGTCGCAATGGCGTGCTGCTGGCCGAAAACCGCCCGACCTATAACCTGACGCTGGTGCGCGAACGGGTCGACGATCTGGATGAGACCCTTGAGCGGCTGGTCGACCTGCTTGACCTGCCCGCTGATGATGTCGACGCCTTCAACCAGCGCTCGCGCCAGCGCCAGCGCCCCTTCCAGCCGGCGCTTTTGATGAGCGATTTAAATCAACGGCAAATTGCCCGGCTGGCGGTTAATCGCCACCGCTTGCCAGGCGTTGAAGTGGAAGCGCAGCTGTTACGCTACTACCCCAATGCAGAAATCATGTCCCATGCGCTGGGCTATGTCGGGCGGATCAATACTGACGAGCTGAAAACGCTGGATACCGGGCGCTATGCGGGCACTCATTTTATTGGCAAGACCGGCATCGAGCGGTTTTACGAAGATGCGCTGCACGGCGAAGCAGGGCTGCGCAAGGTAGAAACCAACGCCCGCGGTCGGGTGCTGCGCGAGCTGGGCCGCCAGGACCCGGTGCCCGGTAAAAACCTGACGCTAACGCTTGATACCGAGCTTCAGCGGCTGGCGGTTGACCTGCTCGGGGATCGCCGTGGGTCTATCGTGGCAATTGAGCCGCAAAGCGGTGAAATACTCGCCATGGCGTCAACGCCGGGGTTTGACAGCAACCAGTTTGTTACCGGCATCGACGTGGCGTCCTACCAGTCGTTGCAGCAAGATATCGACCTGCCGCTGTTTAATCGCGCGATCCGCGGGCATTATCCCTCGGGCTCGACGATCAAGCCGTTTGTGGCCATCGCCGGGCTGAACGAAGGGGTGATTACGCCAGAGCACACGATTAACGACCCGGGCTATTTCCAGCTGCCCAACGATTCGCGCCGCTACCGCAACTGGCTGCGCTGGGGGCACGGGCGGGTCGATATGGAGCGCTCGTTGGCGGTGTCCAATAACACCTACTACTACTCGCTGGCGCACGACCTGGGAATCGACAAGCTGCACCGCCAGCTCGGCGGCTTTGGCCTTGGCCAGCGCGTTGCCTACGATGTGCAGGGCGAAAGCCGCGGGCTGTTGCCGTCGCGCGAGTGGAAGCGTGAAAAGTACAATCAGCCCTGGTATCCCGGCGAAACGCTGTCGGTCGGCATTGGCCAGGGCTATTTGCAAATTACCCCGCTGCAGCTGGCAACGGCGACGGCGACCCTTGCCAACAAGGGCAAGTGGGTCAAGCCGCGGCTGGCGCGTAAAGTAGACGGTGAGCCGCTTTCGCGCGAGCTGCCCGATACGCCCGACGATATTGAGCTGGATGACGCAAGCGGCTGGACTACGGTATTCAACGGCATGGAAAAGGTAATGAGTGGCCGTGAAGGCACCGCGCGGCGTTCAGGCAAAGGGCTTGAATACCGCATGGCGGGAAAATCCGGCACCGCGCAGGTCTTTTCGCTGGGCCAGGAGCAGCGCTATAACGCCGATGAGCTGGCCGAGCGGCTGCGCGACCACGCGCTGTTTATTGCCTTTGCCCCGGTTGACGACCCGCAGATAGCGGTGGCGGTGATTATCGAAAACGTCGGCGGCGGCAGTACCCATGCCTCCCCCGTGGCGCGCGCAATGACCGATGCCTGGCTTTTGAGCCAAGGCCACCTGCCCGGTAGCGATGAGCCGGATAGCGAGGCGGGCAACGATCCCGTTGCCAGCAGCCCACACCGCGCAATGGGAGAGTAGGTCATGCCCTGGACCACCGTGACACGCTTGCTCAACCGCCACCCCGTGCGCCCGCCGGATAGCGGCATGTCGCGGCGTAAAAGCCTGTGGGAAAATATTCACCTGGACCCTTGGCTCTTAGGGCTGGTGCTTTTGATGATGGGGGGCGGGCTGCTGGTGCTGTATAGCGCGTCGGGGCAGCACTTGAGCATGGTTGCCGGACAGGCGCTGCGGTTTGGCGTCGCCCTTGCGCTGATGGCGGGGATCGCCCAGTTCCCCCCCTCGACCTTTTTGCGCTGGGCACCGCTGATGTATGGGCTGGGAATGCTGATGCTGCTGGCGGTTGAGTTGGTGGGGGATATTGGTATGGGCGCGCAGCGCTGGCTGGAAATACCTGGCGTTATCCGTTTTCAACCCTCGGAAATGATGAAGCTGGCGACGCCGCTGATGGTGGCCGCCTACCTCAGCCGCACGGGGGTGCCGCCGCGGCTGCACCACCTGTTGATTTCGGCGCTGATTATCGGCGCGCCGGTTGTGCTGGTCGCCATGCAGCCGGACCTGGGCACGGCGATGCTAGTGGCCTGCGCGGGATTGTTGGTGGTCCTGTTGGCGGGGCTTTCATGGCGGCTTATCGGCTGTTTTATCGCTATTCTGGCCGCGGCGCTGCCGCTTTTGTGGATCAACCTGCACAGCTATCAGCGCCAGCGTATCCTGACGTTTTTAAACCCTGAAAGTGACCCGCTGGGTGCCGGCTGGAACATTATCCAGTCGACCACGGCGATTGGCAGCGGCGGCGTATGGGGTAAAGGGTGGTTCGAAGGCACCCAGTCGCAGCTTGAGTTTTTGCCCGAGCGCCACACCGATTTTATTATCGCCGTGCTCGGCGAAGAGTTCGGCCTGGTCGGAATGACGGCGCTGCTGGCGCTTTATTTGATCATGGTATGCCGCGGGCTGTGGCTGGCGGCGGGTGCGCAGGATAGCTTCGGGCGCCTGGCGGCGGGCAGCATTATTCTGACCTTTTTTATCTATGTGTTTGTTAACGTCGGCATGGTCAGCGGCATCTTGCCGGTAGTTGGCGTGCCGCTGCCGCTGATCAGCTACGGCGGTACCTCGAGCGTGACCCTGCTGGTGGGGTTTGGCGTACTGATGTCGGTTCACGCTCATCGACGGCTTTTGCCGCGTTAATTTTCAGGAGTCAAGCCTAATGTATCAAGCCTTTCAGCTGCGCCGGCGGTGCCAGGCGGTGGCCATGGCGGTGGGCGCACTGGGCGTTGCGCACGCGGCCGTGGCCGCGCCCGACTTTGACCCCCGACAAGCAGGGTCCGACGCCGCAGCGCTGGTCGAGGAACTGAGCGGGCAAGGCATCCCCCGCGATTTCCTGGTTGACACGCTAAGCCGCGCCAGTGCCAGCCAGGAGGTACTGGACGCCATGTCCGGTGCCGCCGAGTACCACATGGAATGGCCCGAATACCGCGCTATTTTCATGACCGATCGGCGCGTTGAAGAAGGCGCGGCGTTTATGCGCGAGCACCGTGAGGCGCTGGAGAAGGCGCGGGCAGAATATGGCGTGGCGCCCGCAGTGATCACGGCGATTATCGGCGTAGAAACCTACTACGGACGCCATAAAGGCGAGCACCGCGTGCTCGACTCGCTGGCCACGCTGGCGTTTCGCCACCCGCAGCGCGGCGACTTTTTCCGCGGCGAGCTGGCGGCATTTTTGCGCTTGGCCTTTGAGCAGGACGTCGACCCCGAGACGCTGCGCGGCTCTTACGCCGGCGCCATGGGCTATCCGCAGTTTATTCCCACCAGCTACGACGCCTACGCCGTGGATTTCGACGACGACGGCAAGCGCGACCTGTGGCATAACCCGGTCGACGCCATTGGCAGCGTGGCCCACTACTTTGCCGAACACGACTGGCGCGCGGGGGACGCCGTATACCAGCTGGCAGACGGGCCCAAAACGCCGCCCGAGGGCATCGAGCTGAACCAGACGTCGCGGCCGTCGGTCACGCTGGGTGAGGCCAAAAAAGCCGGCATTACCCCCGTTGAAAACCGCAGCGAGGCGCTTTTTCAGGGCCCCCTTTTCCACGTACCTCTGGCTCAGGGCTCCCTGTCTCAAGGCGCTTTTGCCCAAGATCCCGAGCGGTGGGTAGTGCCGCTGCGTTTGGCCATGGAGGAGGGCGCGCCTCAGTACCGGCTGGGCGGGTTTAATTTTTACGTGATCACGCGCTATAACCATAGCCATCTGTACGCCATGGCAGTCGCTGAGCTTGCCGAGGCCATCGCCGACGCAGCGGCGCACGACAGGGCGTCACCCGATCAAGATGAGGAGCTGGAATGAGACACCGTCGTCGCACGGCATGGCCCGACGCCATTTCCCGCACGCTGTTATCGACCTGCGCGCTGCTGACGCTTGCCGGCTGTGCCAGTCAGAGCGCCCAGCCGCCGCCGGACGAAGCGCCGGCGACCCAGACCGAGGCCGACAAGGCGCCAGCGGCAAGCGACAAGGCGTCCGGCGGCGGGCGCTATGCGATGAATGCCGACGCCTATCCGCTCGACCCACCCGACCTTTCCCGGGTGCCCGATGCTACGCCGCGCACTGAGCCGCTATCGAAGGCGGGCAACCGCTCTACGTATACCGTATGGGGAAAAAAGTACCGCGTGCTGCCCGATGCCAAAGGCTATAGCAAAACCGGTACCGCCTCCTGGTACGGTAAAAAGTTTCACGGCTACGCTACGTCCAGCGGTGAAATTTACGACATGTACGAAATGAGCGCGGCGCATCGTTCGCTGCCGCTGCCGACGTTTGCTCGCGTTACGCGCGAGGGCACCCATAAATCGGTGATTGTGCGGATCAATGACCGCGGGCCTTTTCACAGCGAGCGCGAGATCGACCTGTCCTACGCCGCGGCGTCAAAGCTTGGGCTGACCGATCACGGTACGGGGCGCGTCAAAGTGGAAGCCATCGACCCCGAACAGTGGGCCGCGCAGCAGGGTAAGGGAGGCGCTACGCCGCCGAGCAACAAGCCGCCCCAGGCAGCGTCAAAACCTCAGGCGCCCGCCGCTGCGCCGGCTAACAAGGCGCCGGCGGCGTCGGGTGACGGCGTCTATTGGCAGGTAGCGGCGCTTGAAAGCGAGCAGGGGGCCGCCAAGCTTAAGCGCCGCCTGGCAGGCGAACTTGATCAGCCAGTGCGGGTAGCCGAAGACGCGGGCGTGTATCGGGTTCAGGTCGGGCCGGTAGCGCCCGGCGCTGACGACGCCGCGTTGCGCGATAGTTTGCGCAATGCAGGCTTTCCCCAGGCATTTATCGTGCGATAATACGCCTCCCTTGCGGATAAGCGGCTATGCTGCGCCGTCGCTGAACGTCATCGAATGCTTGAATAAGCGAGACTCATGTAATGAAAGCGTTGTTTATAAAACAGCTAAAAAACTCGTCACGAAAACGGTCAACCGTGAGTCCGGCAGCGCCGCTGACAGGCTCTTTGCGCGCCTTTTTTGGCGCCGCGCTGTGTGCCGCCGCGATTATTTCGGTGGGCGCGGCTACCTCAATGCCGGCGAGCGCGCAGGCGATTCCGCAGCCGCAGACCATCGTTCCTTCGGCGCCGCAGCTGGCGGCCAGCTCGTGGATTCTGATGGACGCCAACAGCGGCCATATCTTGGCGCAAAACAACGCCGATGAGCGTTTGCCGCCGGCCAGCCTGACCAAGTTGATGACGGCGTATCTCGCCGAGCGCGAGCTGGATCGGGGCTCGATCAGCGCCGATGACAAGGTCAACATCAGCGAAAAAGCCTGGCGTACCGGTGGCTCGAAGATGTTTGTCGAGGTGGGCAGTCAGGTGCCCATCGAGCAGCTGCTGCACGGCATCGTGATCGTGTCGGGCAACGATGCAAGCGTCGCCATGGCCGAGCATATTGCCGGCGGTGAGACGCAGTTTGCCGATTTGATGAACCAGCACGCCGCGCGCCTGGGCATGGAAAACACCCATTTTAAAAATGCCACCGGCCTGCCGATGGAGGGGCACTATTCAAGCGCCCACGATTTGGCGCGGCTGGCTCAGCACATTATCAATGATTACCCCGAACACTATAAAATGTACTCCGAGCGCAGCTTTTCCTACGGCGGCATTGATCAGCCCAACCGCAACCGTCTGCTGTGGCGCGACCCCTCGGCTGACGGGCTGAAAACCGGCTGGACCGACGCAGCGGGCTATTGCCTGGTATCGTCGGCCAAGCGCGACGATATGCGCCTGGTCGCGGTGGTTATGGGCACCAAGTCTGAAGAGGCCCGGGTTCAAGAGTCGCAAAAGCTGCTCAGCTACGGATTTCGTTTTTACCAAACCCAGCACCTCTACGAGCGCGGTGCGGTGCTTGCCACCCCGCGCGTGTGGGGCGGGGATATCAACGAGGTGCGCGTCGGCGTCGATGACGAAGTGTTTATGACCCTGCCGCGCAACCGTAATGAAGAGCTGCGCGCCAAGCTTGATTTGCAAAGCGACATGAGCGCCCCCATTGCAGTAGGTGATGAGGTGGGTACGCTCGACGTCACGCTGGGCGATAACGTGGTTGGCACGCGCACTCTGGTAGCGCTTGAAGACGTTGAAGAAGGCGGTTTTTTCAAGCGTCTGATGGATCAGGTCAAGCGCTTTTTCAGCGGCTTGTTCAGCCGCTTTACCGACTAAATACGATCAACCGCATGGAAGGAATTATGCAGCCAAGCGGCACTAATCAGTTTCGTGATTTACGCCAGACCGGGGGCCAGAAATCCCCCAAAATCGTCTTCCCCTGCGACTACCCGACCAAGGTAGTGGGCGATGCGGCGGACGACTTTTCCGCGCTGGTATGTCAGCTGGTCGAGCGCCATGCGCCCGACTTCAACGCCGCCGATATTCAGGTCATTGATAGCCGCAACGGCCGCTTTCAGTCGGTGCGCCTGACCATTCGCGCCACCGGCGAGAAGCAGCTCAATCAGCTGTTTTTGGACCTGAAGGCCACCGGCCGCGTCCACATGGTGGTGTAGCGTGAGCGAATCCACGACGATTGAACTGCATCGTTTAGGGCAGCGCGATTACCTGCCGGTGTGGCAAGCCATGCGCGAGCTGACCGATACGCGCGACGCGCAAACGCCTGACCAGTTCTGGCTGGTCGAGCACGCGCCGGTGTTTACCCAGGGGCAGGCGGGCAAGCCCGAGCATGTGCTGATGCCCGGCGATATTCCCGTGGTACAAACCGACCGCGGCGGGCAGGTGACCTATCACGGCCCCGGGCAGGTGGTGCTGTATCCGCTGCTTGACGTACGCCGCGCCAAACTGCGCGTGCGCGACCTGGTCACGGCGATGGAAAACGCGGTAATCGACGTGCTCGCCGAGTGCGGTATTGCCGCGCGCGCGCGACCCGATGCGCCGGGTGTTTATGTGGCTAATAACGGCGCTGACGCAGGCGAAGCCAAGATTGCCTCGCTGGGGCTGCGTATTCGCCGCGGCGCGAGCTTTCACGGCGTGGCGCTAAACGTTGACTGCGATCTGGAGCCGTTTTCGCGCATTAACCCCTGCGGCTATGCGGGACTGCCGATGGCGCGGATGTCGGCGCTTGCCGAGCGGCGCCTAAGCGTGGAGGCGGTGGGGGAAAAACTGGCGCAAGCGCTTGCCGCGCGGCTTGAGCGTCGGCTTTCATGATCCGGCCATAAAAAAACCCCACCTGCCGTCGGGCGGCAGGTGGGGTGTCGGGCGGGCGCTGCTAGCCAACGTTTTCTACCGCAATCAGGTTGGCGTTATCGGCGCTTTCCTGCCCCGGCACCGCGGCGGGTGAGGCCAGCCCCAGGTTGTTTTTCTCGAACACGCGATCGGCGCGGTAGCTCGAGCGTACCAGCGGGCCCGACGGCACTTCCAAAAAGCCTTTCTCAAGCCCCAGCACGCGATAGCGGTCGAACTCTTCGGGCGTTACCCAGCGCTCCACCGGCAGGTGGTTTTGGGTCGGGCGCAGGTACTGACCAAGGGTGACGATATCGACGCCGATCTCGCGCAGATCGTCAAATGTCTGCAGGATTTCTTCGTCGGTCTCACCCAGTCCCAGCATCAGGCTGGTTTTGGTGATGACGTCAGGGCGGTAGCGCTTGGCGTGATCGAGTACGTTGAGCGTTTTGCGATAGCCCGCGCGCGGGTCGCGCACGCGGTCGGTCAGGCGCTCGACGGTTTCGACGTTTTGTGCAAACACCTCAAGGCCCGAGTCCGCGACCCGTTCGATAGCCGCCGGGTCGGCGTCAAAGTCGGGGGTTAGCGCTTCCACTACGACCTCGGGAGTACGCGCCTTGATCGCCCGGATACAGCTGGCGTAGTGGCCGGCGCCGCCGTCGTCGAGGTCGTCGCGGTCGACCGAGGTCAAAACGATATAACGAAGCCCCATCAGCTCGACCGACTTGGCGGTGTTGTCCGGCTCGTCGGTGTCCAGCCAGCCCTGGGGGTTGCCGGTATCGACCGCGCAGAAGCGACACGCGCGGGTGCAGACTGCGCCCATCAGCATGATGGTGGCGGTGCCGTTGCTCCAGCATTCGCCCATGTTGGGGCAGTGCGACTCGGCGCACACGGTGCTCAGGCCGTGGGCGGCGACGTTTTTCTTGACCGCTTCAAAACGCTCGCCGCCGGGAATCCGGGCGCGCAGCCATTTGGGCTTGCGCCCAAGCGAGGGGCTGTCGGCCGACGGCTCAGCGCTCGTTGCTGCCGGTTTGGCCTTGCGCTGCTTGATGCCGTCCTTGATGACTGACGTGCCGCGCTCGTTACGGAATTTTTCGCCGCTGTGTATACGCTGCGAGGTATCGTTGCTCATGGGTAAAAAGAGCCTCTACTGTGCGATGACGGGCTAAGCTGCCAGCAACCGGAAGGCGTCAGCACGTCAATGGATACGTCGGTAAATACGACCAATGTAACATACCAACCGACGCGCAAGATATTCCTGATCGTGCGGATAATCGCCGCAAGGCCTGCGGGAACGCGCCCGGCACGCTGGCAACGGAGCGCGTTGGCAGGCAGGATGAATGCCGCTGCCGGGGCTAGCGCTTCTTTTGGGCGTAGGTTAGGGTAGGCGCATTTTTCACCCGTGCAAAAGCGCCACACAGCGCGCGATATGGCCTGTTAACTGCCGTTTTTATCGTCGGCACCTTTATTTAAGTGGAGCACTATGGGCAAGTCACTGGTCATCGTTGAGTCGCCGGCCAAGGCGAAAACGATCAACAAGTATCTTGGCAACGATTTTATCGTCAAGTCGAGCGTGGGCCACATACGTGATCTACCGACCAGCGGCTCGAGCAAAACCGCGGTTGATCCCAAAGAGCGCGCGCGTCAGGCAGCGATAACTCGCAAGATGTCGGCAGACGAAAAGGTGGTGCATAAAAAGCGCAAGGCGCATGCCCAGCTTATTCGGCGCATGGGCATCGACCCCGACAACGGCTGGGAAGCGCAATACGAAACGCTGCCGGGTAAAGAGAAGGTGGTCGCCGAGCTTAAAAAACTGGCCGCCGATGCCGACGCCGTCTATTTGGCCACGGATCTGGACCGCGAAGGTGAGGCGATTGCCTGGCACCTGCGCGAGACCATCGGCGGCGACGCAGCGCGCTACAAACGTGTGGTGTTCAACGAGATCACCAAAAATGCCATCCAGGACGCGTTTAAAGCGCCCGGCACGCTGGACATTCCCCGAGTGGAAGCCCAGCAGGCACGGCGCTTTCTCGACCGCGTAGTGGGCTTTATGCTCTCGCCGCTGCTGTGGGCCAAGGTGGCGCGCGGGCTGTCGGCAGGGCGGGTACAGTCGGTAGCGGTACGGCTGATCGTCGAGCGTGAGCGCGAGATCCGCGCGTTTATTCCCGAAGAGTTCTGGGACGTGCACGCCGATCTGGTGACGCCCGACGGTGAGGCGGTGCGTTTTGCCCTGGCGCGCCAGAACGGCAAGGCGTTTCGTCCCACGTCTGAGGCCGACACCCTTGAGCGCATTGCCCGTCTCAATACCGCCAGCCTGGCGATTACCGCGCGGGAAGACAAACCCACGCGTTCCAAGCCCGGCGCGCCCTTTATCACCTCGACGCTGCAGCAGGCGGCCAGCGGGCGGCTGGGCTTCTCGGTCAAAAAGACCATGACCATGGCCCAGCGCCTGTACGAGGCGGGCTACATTACCTATATGCGTACCGACTCCACCAACCTGTCCAACGACGCGGTGGAGGGCGTGCGCGGCTTTATCGGCGACGAATACGGCGAACGCTACCTGCCTGAAGAAGCCATCCGCTATACCAGCAAGGCAAGCGCTCAGGAGGCGCACGAGGCGATTCGTCCGTCGAGCGTCGAGCGCAAGGCTACCGATCTGGCCGGCATGGAGCGCGACGCCGAGCGCCTTTACGAGCTGATCTGGCGGCAGTTTGTGGCCTGCCAGATGACCCCGGCCGAGTACCTCTCCAGCACTCTGAGCATCGACGTCGACGGCTTTGAGCTGCGCGCCAAGGGCCGCGTACTGAAGTTTGACGGCTATACCCGGGTGATGAAGCCTTCCGGCAAGAATGAGGATCAGCACCTGCCCGACCTGCCCGAAGGCACGCCGATGACGCTCGACGCGCTGGACCCGCAGCAGCACTTTACCAAGCCGCCGGCGCGCTACACCGAGGCGGCGCTGGTCAAGGAGCTGGAAAAGCAGGGCATTGGCCGGCCGTCGACCTATGCCGCGATCATTTCCACCATTCAGGATCGCGGCTACGTCCGGCTGGAAAGCCGGCGTTTCTACGCCGAGAAGCTTGGCGACATCGTCACCGAGCGGCTCAAGGAGTCGTTCCCCGACCTGATGGACTACTCCTTTACCGCGCGGATGGAAGGCGGGCTGGATGACGTGGCCGAAGGCGAACGCAACTGGCGCGCGCTGCTTGACGCCTTTTATCACGAGTTTCGCGAAGAGCTTTCCCGCGCCGAAAGCGAAGACGGCATGCGCCCCAACGAGCCGGTGCCGACTGACATCGAGTGCCCCAAGTGCGGCCGTCACATGCAGATCCGCACCGCCTCGACCGGGGTGTTTTTGGGCTGCAGCGGCTATAACCTGCCGCCCAAGGAGCGCTGCAAAACCACCATTGACCTGATCCCCGGCGAAGAAGCCGTTGCCGACGACGCCGGCGCGGACGCCGAAACCGACGCGCTGCGCGCCAAACGCCGTTGCCCCCGCTGCGCAACGGCAATGGACAGCTACCTGATCGACGAGACGCGCAAGCTGCACATCTGTGGCAACAGCCCCGACTGTCGCGGCTATGAAATTGAAGCCGGCAAGTTCAAGATCAAGGGCTACGAAGGGCCGGTGATCGAGTGCGACAAGTGTGGTAGCGAGATGCAGCTGAAATCCGGACGTTTTGGCAAGTATTTCGGCTGCACCAACGAAGCGTGCAAGAACACCCGCAAGCTGCTGCGTAGCGGCGACGTTGCGCCGCCCAAGATCGACCCGATTCCCATGCCCGAGCTTGAGTGTCAGAAGGTCGACGACCACTACGTGCTGCGCGATGGCGCCAGCGGACTGTTTCTTGCCGCGAGCAAGTTTCCCAAGAATCGTGAAACCCGCCCGCCGCTGGTCAAAGAGCTGAAGGCCCACGCCGACGAGCTGCCCGAGAAGTATCACTTTATTCTTCAGGCGCCCAGCGAAGACCCCGACGGTCGGCCGACCCAGATACGCTTTTCGCGCAAGACCAAAGAGCAGTTCGTGATGACCGATGAAAACGGTAAGGCCACGGGCTGGAAAGCGAACTTTGAGGGCGGTCAGTGGGTCATTGAAGACAAGCGCAAGAAATAGCCCGCGCGTATTGCCAACGACAGCGCGTGCAACCGCTGTTATGCTGAAAAACCCGTGACGAGCCGTTAACGGCTGAGCGTATAAAGCCGGGGTTGACGCGGTGCCACGACCATAAGAGGAGAGGAAATGCGCTATAACCAAGTACGCGATCTGGTTGTCTGGGCGGCTGATTTTCATGCGCGGCTGGCTCGACAGTTCGGCGATACGGCTAAAGCAGCGGAAAGCGAGCGCCTGCAAATGGCGCTTGATTACCTGGCTGGCGAAGAGTTGCGCATGAAAACGGGGCTCGAAGCCATTTTTGCCGATGGTTCTGATCACGAAGAAGTGCTCAACACCTGGTTTGACGATGCGGCCGACTTCCCCCAGCCCCCCGAGCTTGAACGCCTGGCGCAGTACACGACGTTTGAAAGCATCGAGGTGGCCATGGAGGTGTCGACAAAGGCGCACAACGCGCTGCACAGCCTCTATGCGTACCGCGCTGAAAAAGCCGTGACTCCCGCCGAGACCGAGTTTTTCACCGCGCTTGCCGAAGGGCACGAAGCCGAAGTGCGGCGTATCGTGTCGCAGCTTGAAGAGCTCAATGATATGTAGCCGCTAAACGGCGGCTGTGCGCTATCGTCGTGACTTCCCCTTTTATTCCTTATTGCTGATTGCGCAGGGGTGAGCCGGCGGCGCGCCAGCCTGACGCCTGTGTATAAAGCGGCTGATGTTTTTTTAACCGAGTGCGTGTGTGACGCGTACCGCCATCAAGAGTGCGCCTATGTTTGTACATCGTCGCCGTTTTCTCGTCGGTGCGCTGGCCTGTCTGGCCGCCTATGCAACGCCTGCAAGCGCCGGTTTTCTTGCCGAAGTCGCGTTTGTCGATCTGGTGGAACAGCAGCTGGTAGAGGCCGCCAAGCCCCGCTATCCCGGCGAGCTGTGGGTGCTTGTGGATGATAAGTACGCTACGCTTGATGTGTATCGCGGCAATACGCCGGTGGAGCATTTTTCCCCGATCTCGTTTGGCCGTTCAGGTGCCAGTTCCCAACGTTTACGCGGCGGCAACGTAACGCCTTTGGGCGAGTTTCGTGTCAATCGGTTTAATTATGACAGCCGCTGGAACATTTTTATGGGCATCGACTACCCCACGCCGGATCATGCACGAATGGCGCTAAGGTCGGGTATTTACTCACGGCAAGAATATGAGGCGTACTTCGACTACTATCGTCGCTACGGGAAACCGCCGCAAAATACGACGCTGGGCGGTGCCATTGGTCTGCACGGGCTGGGCGAGGCCGACCCCGAGGTACACGAGCGTTTTGACTGGACCCAGGGCTGTGTGGCGCTGACGGATAACCAGATTGAGCGCTTGAATGAGCTAGTCGGCATTGGCACCCGCATTGTTATTCGCTAAGCTATTGTTGTCGAAGATTGTTCAAAGTTTTAGTATTTGAACAGGCGATGCTAGACAAACGTTGTGTGCTGTAATACAACAGCGTCTTGCGTCTGTGCTTCGCGGCACATGGCGCTGCAGTGAACCTGCTTTTGCAGGTAGACAAGAGCGGCTAAGGTCTTTAGCCTTACCCTCTGTCGATCCATTAAACGTAGCACCAAGGAAGACTCAAGGAGAACATTATGACTCTGAAGACAACTCTGAAAATGTCCGCCGCTGCCGCATCTCTGGCAATCCTCGCCGGTTGTGCATCTAACGGCGCGCTGGACGAAGTTAAGCAGACTGCAGAATCAGCTCAGGCTGACGCTGCTGAAGCACAAAGCACCGCTTCTCAGGCGCTGAACACTGCAAACCAGGCACAGCGTGACGCACGTGCTGCCCTGCAGATGTCTGAAAAGAACCGCGAAGAGATGAACCGCATGTTTGAGCGCTCCATGCAGAAGTAAGATTGCATGAACACCGTATTGGAGCGTTAGTTCTTATGCGGTGGCTCTACATAGCACGAAAAACCCTGCCTCGGCAGGGTTTTTCGTTTGTCGGGCATAGGTATTTTACGCATGCCCTGTCAGGCCGATATTGGCTACGCCTGTATGGCCTTATTTTTCAGCGGCATTGCGTTGCTGAACTTCCTCGAATAACTCCACCTGGTTATCCGCTTGAATATCCCCGGACGCCTCGGCCTGCGGGCCGTAAAGCGCGATGAGGCTGCCGTCAGAGTCTTCGATGGCCTGCTTGACCCGGGCGTGATCAATCTCAGCGGCGCCTTTGGCCTGGCCGTTTTCGAGCGCCTCGTCGACTATGTTTAACGCTTTTTTCAGCGTTTCGGCGTCCGAAGAGCTTTCTTTCAGCTGGGGAAGCGACTGCACCAGCAGGCTGCCATCACTTGCCCAGCCCGCCTTGAAGGGCGCATCGATCAAATTGACCCGGGTATTGCTCGGCAAACGCTCGTAAAGCGACTTGATGTCTTCGGGGTACATGCGGATACAGCCGCGGCTTACGCGCATGCCGACGCCTTCGGGGCGGTTGGTGCCGTGGATCAGGTAGCTAGGCAGGGCGAGCAGGATGGCGTGCTCGCCCAGCGGGTTATCTGGCCCCGCGGGCACGACGTCGGGCTTGGGTTCGCCGCGTGCGGCGGCTTCGCGGCGCATGGAGGGGGGCGGTGCCCAGGCAGGGTCTTTAACCTTGGCGGTGGTGCGCGTAACGCCCACCGGGGTGGCGAATTCGTCGCGCCCGACGCTGACCGGATACGTCTCGACAATGCCGGGCTTGTCGGCCGGGTAATAATACAGGCGCAGCTCGGACAGATTGATGACGATGCCTTTGCGCGGCGCATCGGGCAAAAGGTAGCGGCTGGGGATGGTGATTTCGGTGCCTATGCCGGGAACCCACAGGCTAACGCCGGGGTTGGCCATGCGTATTTCTTCGTAGCCAATATTGTGTTGACGGGCAATGTCGATCAGCGTTTGCTCCTGATCTTGCACGGTCAGCGTTTGGTTATGTCCCACTACGTCGCCGTCATCGGGGAGGGGGAACTGCCCGCGGGGCAGGTCATTAACGCTCGAGGCGGGGGGCGCGTCGGCCTGCAGTGTTTGCACGCTTTCGAACGCGCCGGAGGTAAACGGGCTGCCCGCATTTTTGAGCGATGCCGCGCCGGCATAGGCCGGCAGAGCGAGCCAGGCGGCGCCTATGGCGGCGGCCAGCAGCGTAACGGCGGGGGCTTTGAATAAGCGGTGATGAGGGCGTGTCGGTGTCATGCTAAATCCTTGGGCCGTTAGGCAGCGGCAGTTTTCTGGTTGAGGGTATGCAGCAGGGCTTCGACCTGCTCAAAGCGTGCGTCAACGGTCGCCATGGGCAGCGTAAAGCGCAGCGTGTCCGAACCGTCCAGGCGATAGCTGGCGGGATCGGCTTGTATGAGGCCGACAAGCGTCATCGGGTCGACCCGTGTCTGGGCGTCAAAGATGAGGCGGCCGCGTTCAGAGCCGGCCTCCAGGCGCTTGATGCCCAGCTGCTCGGCGCGTTGGCGCAGGCGCGTCTGGCGGATCAGGTGTTTGAGCGGTGCGGGCAGCAGCCCGAAGCGGTCGATGAGTTCAACCTGTAGCTCTTTGAGTTCGCCGTCGTTTGAGGTATTGGCAATCCGCTTGTACATCACCAGGCGCTGCTGCACGTCGTGGATGTAGTCGTCGGGAATCAGCGCCGGCAGGTTCAGGCTGATTTCCACGCCGCTGGCAAAGGGCGCGTCGATATTGGGCGTCTTACCGGCGCGGATGGCCTTCACCGCGCGGTCGAGCATTTCCATGTACAGCGTATAGCCGATGGTTTCCATCTGCCCGCTTTGCTCGTCGCCCAAAAGCTCGCCGGCGCCGCGGATTTCCATGTCGTGGCTGGCCAGCGTAAAGCCCGCGCCCAGATCGTCCGAGGCGCTGATGGCTTCGAGGCGTTTGAGCGCGTCCCGGGTCATGGCTCTGGGCGGCGGGGTGAGCAGGTAGGCGTAGGCCTGGTGGTGGCTGCGGCCAACGCGTCCGCGCAGTTGGTGCAGCTGGGCGAGGCCGAACTTGTCGGCGCGCTCGATCAAAATAGTGTTGGCGCTGGGCACGTCGATGCCGGTTTCGATGATGGTGGAGCACACCAGCACGTTGAAGCGGCGGTGGTAGAAGTCTGACATCACCCGCTCCAGGCTGCGTTCGGGCAGCTGGCCGTGGGCCACGGCGACGCGTGCATCGGGCACCAGCTCGCGGATTTTTTCTGCGGTATTTTCGATGGTCTTGACTTCGTTGTGGAGAAAGTACACCTGGCCGCCGCGGAGTATTTCGCGCAGCAGGGCTTCCTTGATCACACCGTCGTTGCGCTGCTGGACAAAGGTTTTGACCGACAGGCGGCGCGCCGGCGGCGTGGCGATGATCGACAGGTCGCGAATGCCGCTCATGGCCATGTTGAGCGTGCGCGGAATCGGCGTGGCGGTCAGCGTGAGGATGTCGATCTCGGCGCGCAGGGTCTTGAGCTTTTCTTTTTGCGCGACGCCAAAGCGGTGCTCTTCGTCGATGACCAAAAGCCCCATTTTGGGCAGCTCGACGCTTTGCGACAGCAGCTTGTGGGTGCCGATAACGATGTCGGTTTGCCCGCTTTTGATTTTGTCGAGCGCGTCGCCAGCGCCTTTGCCGCTGGTAAAACGCGAGAGCAGGCCAATATTGACCGCGGTATCGGCAAAGCGGTCGCGGAAGTTTTCAAAGTGCTGGCGTGCCAGCAGGGTGGTGGGGACCAATACCACGACCTGGCGCCCCGACTGGACGGCGAGAAACGCCGCGCGCATGGCGACTTCGGTCTTGCCAAAGCCGACGTCGCCGCAGATCACGCGATCCATCGGCTGGGGGGCGGTCAAGTCGTTGACCACGGCGTGGATGGCGGCCTCCTGATCGGGGGTTTCCTCGAACGGGAAGCTGGCCGAGAAACGCTGGTAGTCGTCTCCCGGGGTGTCGTAAACCACGCCCTGCTGGGCTTCGCGGCGGGCGTAGATGTCGAGCAGCTCGGCGGCGGTATCGCGAATTTTTTCGGCGGCTTTCTTGCGCGCTTTTTCCCACTGGTCCGAGCCCAGCTTGTGCAGCGGCGCGTGTTCGTCGTCGGCCCCGCTGTAGCGCGAAATCAAATGCAGGCTGTCGACCGGAACGTAGAGCTTGGCGCCGTTGGCGTACTCAAGCGCCAGGAATTCGCTGGCCTGGCCGCCGGCTTCCAGCGCTTCAAGCCCCAGATAGCGGCCCACGCCGTGGGCCTGATGCACCACCGGCGCGCCGGCTTGGAGCTCGGACAGGTGGCGCACGGCAAAGGCGTTGTCGTCGGTGGCTTTTTCACGCCGCCGACTTTGGCGCACCACGTCGCCGAACAGCTCGGTTTCGGTGATGAGCACGACGTTTTGCGCCTCCAGCCAGAGGCCCGCATCGACCTGACCTTCGGCCAGCGCAAAGCGTTGGCTCCCGTCGATAAAGTCGGCAAACCGCTCGACGTACGCAAGCCTCAGCGACAGCGGAGCGAGCAGGTCTTCCAGCGCTTCGCGCCGGCCGCGCGACTCTGCCACAAACAGGATGCGGGCATCCGGCTGCTGGGCGATAAAACGCTCAAGCGCCGCCAACGGCGTATGGCTGCGCGCGTTGATAGCCACGTCCGGCGGCGCTATGGCGTCCGGCACCCGGGCATGGCGGTGGTCGGCGTCGTCGGTGAGTTCGATGCGCGGGCGCTGCTTGATCGCCGCAAAAAGTTCGCTGACCGGCCAGAAGGCGCGGTGGGGCGGCAGCAGGGGGCGCGTCGGGTCAACGCCGAGGTTGGCGTAGCGTGCCTCAATGGCGTCCCAGTGCTGCTCGGCGGCGGCGAACACGCCGGGCAGCAGGGCGACGTGGGTAGCCTCGGTCAGGTGTTCGAAAAGCGAGGCGGTGTGCTCGAAAAACAGCGGCAGGTACTGCTCAAGCCCGGGCGACGGAATGGCTTTTAGCGCGTCGTTATACAGCGGGCACTGGCGCGGATCGACGTCAAACAGCGTCTCGAAGCGTTCGCGAAAGCAGGCGATGGCGCTGCGCGACAGCGAATACTCGTGGGCGGGCAGCAGCTCCACGCGCGCGACTTTTTCGCTGGAGCGCTGCGAGCCGGGGTCGAAATAGCGCAGGGTATCGATTTCATCGTCGAACAGGTCGATGCGAATGGGCTGCTCCATGCCCATGGCGTAAAGGTCGATCAGCGCGCCGCGGATGGCATATTCGCCAGGTTCAAACACGGTTTCCACTGCGCGGTAGCCGGCGCGGGTGAGCGATTCGCGCAGGCTGTCGCGATCAAGCGTATCGCCGGCGGTAAGCGTAAGGACGCGCCCGGCGATGTAGTCCACCGGCGGCAAGCGCTGCATTAGCGTGTTGATGGGCACCAGCACAATGCCGTGCACGCCGCCCTGAAGCTTGCGCAGCGTGCGCAGCCGGGTTGATACGATGTCCTGGTGCGGGGAAAAACTGTCGTAGGGCAGCGTTTCCCAGTCGGGAAACGGCAGTACCGGGATATCGCTATAAAACGCCAGCGTTTGTTCAAGGCGCTGGGCGCTTGCGGTATTCGGCGTGATGACCAGCAGCGGGGCGTGTCGGGCGGCGTTGGCAAGCGCCAGCGCCGCAGCGCTGCCGGGCGGCGAGGTCCAGAAAAGCGTCTCGCGAGTACCCTCGGGCGTGGGCGGGTCGAGCAGGGAAAAGGTCGGCATAGTCGATGATATAGTCGATGGCATAGTCGATATCGGTTTGCGCTGAAATAAGAGACGGAAAAAAAGCGGGAAATATCCCCCAATCATACACGATTGACCGTTCACGCAGTGCGCCGCCGTCAGCGGGACTCTGCGTCACCTTTTTGCGCCTTTATATGTTTTTCTCCCTGTAGTCAACAAAGGCACGGTGTAATCCGCCTACAGCGGCTGCGACCATCCAGTGATTGCGATACGGGCGTCAGGTCAGGATAATGCCGCGAAGCAACTTCCTTCTTCTTTCATTACCCCGAGAGGTCGCACGTGAGTCAGCCAACGCTTGATAACGTATTTCAGGAATGGCAGAGCAACGAAGCTCTGGCCGAACAGATGGTTCCGCTGGTGGGGCGGTTGTATCGCCAAAACAACGTCGTGGCCACCATGTTCGGTCGTTCGCTGATCAGGCAGTCGGTGATTCGCGTTCTGAAAGACCACCGCTTTGTGCACGAAATTGAAGGCACCGAGCTGACCCTGGAAGACACCTTTCCCATCGTCCAGGCAATGGCCGGGCTCAGCCTGGGGCCGGCCCACGTTGATGTGGGCAAGCTGGCAGTGCTGCTCAAGCGCCAAGGCGGCGACGACGTGGATGCCTTTTTACGTAAAGAGCTGAGCGACATTGTCGATGGCTACCAGTCCGGCGCCAGCACCGGCGAGCCTCAGGACGTGGTGCTCTATGGCTTTGGCCGTATTGGCCGGCTGTTGGCGCGGGTAATGATCGAAAAGGCCGGCGGCGGCAACCTGCTGCGCCTGCGCGCGATTGTGGTGCGTGGCCGCGGTGACGTAGCCAAAGACCTTGAAAAGCGCGCCAGCCTGCTGCGCCGCGACTCGGTGCACGGCCCGTTTGAAGGCACCATCGACGTTGACGCCGAGGCTCGCACGCTGACCGTCAACGGCAACGTCATTCAGGTGATCTACGCCAACGCGCCGAGCGATATCGACTATACCGACTACGGCATCGATAATGCCGTGATCGTCGACAATACCGGCATCTGGCGCGATGAAGCCGGCCTGGGGCAGCACCTTGAGTGCCGCGGCGCGGCCAAGGCGCTGTTGACCGCGCCGGGCAAGGGCGACATCAAAAATATTGTTTACGGCGTCAACCATGGCGATATCGGCGACGCCGACCGTATCCTGTCGGCGGCCTCGTGCACCACCAACGCGATTGTGCCGGTACTCAAGGTATTGAACGACGAGTACGGCGTGACCACCGGGCACGTGGAAACCGTGCACGCCTACACCAACGACCAGAACCTGATCGACAACTATCACGCAGGCGACCGCCGCGGACGCAGTGCGGCGCTCAACATGGTGCTGACCGAGACCGGCGCGGCCAAGGCCGTGGCCAAGGCGCTGCCCGAGCTTGACGGCAAGCTGACCGGCAACGCCATCCGCGTGCCCACGCCCAACGTCTCCATGGCCATCCTCAACCTGACGCTTGAGAAGAGCACCGATGCCGAGTCGCTCAACGACTACCTGCGCGGCATGTCGATCCATTCGGCGTACCAGAAGCAGATCGACTTTGTCGACTCGGCCGAAGTGGTGTCGTCAGACTTCGTGGGCAACCGCAAAGCGGGCATTGTTGATGCCAAAGCGACGATCGCCAGCGACAATCACGCGGTGGTTTACGTGTGGTATGACAACGAATTTGGCTATAGCTGCCAGGTTATTCGCCTGCTGCAGCATATTTCCCACGTTAATTTCCTCAAACTGCCTCACGAAAACGGCTGATACCGGCGTGCAATAAAGCGTCTGTAACCCGCTCCACGCGCCACCTTAGGGTGGCGTTTTGCGTACGCAGCAGGCGTGGCTTAACACGCCACGTGCCTGGGGGGGATGTGGTCATTGGCCGCGCTTATCTTTATAATACGGTGGATTTTTGGGGTGGTTCGAGCACGCCTTGAACCGACTGGTAATAATCTACGCGGAAAATAAGAATTCGAATCCTTTCGAAGCCCTTATCTCCGTATATCCGATCCATCAACTGGGCGAGACTATGATCGAAGTCAAAAAAGGCCTGGATCTCCCCATCGCGGGGGCGCCGGAGCTGCGCATTACCGATGCTCAGCCGGCGCGCCACGTGGCCATCCTGGGTACTGACTATGTCGGCATGCGGCCGACAATGGAAGTCAAGGTTGGGGATAAGGTCAAGTTAGGCCAACTACTTTTCACCGATAAGAAAATTGCGGGGGTGCGCTTCACGTCACCCGCCGCCGGTGAGGTGGTCGCTATCAACCGTGGCGAAAAGCGGCGTTTGCTGTCTGTGGTGATCAAAGTCGATGAGAGCGAAGAAGCCGTGGCCTTTACGGCGCACGAGCGTAGCGCTCTTGGTAGCCTGGAGCGCCAGACGGTCGTTGACCAGCTGGTAGACTCCGGGCTTTGGACGGCGCTGCGCACGCGTCCGTTCTCGCGTACGCCGGCACTCGACAGCACGCCCGCCGACATCTTCGTGACCGCCGTGGATACCCATCCGCTAAGTCCCGACCCCGCGGTGATCATCAACGAAGCGCCCGAGGCGTTTACCGATGGTCTGAAGGTGCTGTCCCGCCTGACCGAAGGCAAGGTTTATCTGTGCACCGGCAAAGACGCGTCGATCCCCGGCGCTGACGTCAGCGGCGTGGCTACCGAGGCCTTTAACGGGCCACACCCGGCGGGGCTTGCGGGTACGCATATCCATCATTTGTCGCCGGTCGGCCTGCACAAGCACGTTTGGCATATTGGCTACCAGGATGTGATGGCGATGGGTACGCTGTTCGCCCAGGGCAAACTCGACGTCACCCGCATCATGGCCGTGACCGGGCCGCGCGCCGTAGAGCCGCGCCTGCTGCGCACTCGTGTGGGTGCCAATACCGAGGAGCTGCTCGCCGGTGAAGTCGTCAAGCCCGATGATACGCGGGTGATTTCGGGGTCGGTGTTTTCCGGCTTTGCCACCGAAGGCAAGCTGAGCTACGCGGGGCGCTTTCACAACCAGTTCAGTCTGCTCGAAGAGGGCAACAAGCGCCTCTTCATGGGCTGGCTGTCGCCGGGTAGCGAGCGCCACTCGGTGCTGGGGATTTACCTGTCGAAGATCAAGGGGCTGAGCAACTACGCGCCGACGACGTCGACCAACGGGTCGGAGCGCGCGATGGTACCGGTTGGCGCCTACGAGCAAGTCATGCCGCTGGATATCATGCCGACTCAGCTGCTGCGTTCGCTGATCGTGGGGGACATTGAAGCTGCGATGGAGCTTGGCTGTCTGGAGCTGGACGAAGAGGATCTGGCGCTGTGCACGTACGCTTGCCCAGGCAAGTATGAGTACGGCCCCATCCTGCGCGATAACCTCACCATGATCGAGAAAGAGGCCTGATGATGGGTATTCGACAAACGCTCGAGAATATCGAGCCGCACTTTCATAAAGGCGGCAAGTATGAAGCGTTCTACCCGCTGTTCGAAGCGGTAGACACGATGCTCTATACGCCGCCCAGCGTAACCAAGACGACCGCGCATATTCGCGACGGTATCGATCTTAAGCGCATGATGATCACCGTTTGGCTATGCGCCTTCCCGGCCATGTTTTTCGGCATGTGGAACGCCGGCTTTCAGGCCAACAGCGCCATCGACGCCGGCTCCTTGTCCATGGGCGGCTGGCGCGAAGCGCTGACAATGGTGCTGTCCGCGGGGCACAATGCCGATAGCCTGTGGGCCAACTTTGTCCTTGGGGCGACCTACTTCATACCGATCTATTTCATCACCTTTGTGGTGGGCGGCTTCTGGGAAGTGCTGTTTGCGATCAAGCGCGGCCACGAGGTCAACGAAGGCTTTTTCGTCACCTCGATCCTGTTCGCGTTGATTTTGCCGGCGACGATTCCGCTGTGGCAGGTCGCGCTAGGCATTACCTTTGGGGTGGTGATCGGCAAGGAAGTCTTTGGCGGTACCGGCAAGAACTTCTTGAATCCGGCGCTGACGGCGCGTGCGTTTTTGTATTTTGCCTACCCGGCGCAAATTTCCGGCGACTCGATCTGGGTGGCCGCTGACGGCTATACCGGCGCCACCGCGCTGTCCATGGCGTTTCAGGACGGCATGACCCAGCTGACCGATTCTGTCAGCTGGTGGGATGCGTTCTGGGGCTTTATTCCCGGCTCGGTCGGCGAGGTCTCCACCTTTGCCATCCTGCTTGGCGGTATCGTGCTGCTGTGGACGCGGCTGGCCTCCTGGCGCATCATGCTGGGGGTGTGTCTGGGGATGATCGCGACCAGTACGCTGTTCAACCTGATCGGTTCTGACACCAACGCCATGTTTGCCATGCCGTGGTACTGGCACTTTGTCATCGGCGGCTTTGCCTTCGGCATGGTGTTTATGGCCACCGACCCGGTATCGGCTTCGATGACCAATCCGGGGCGCTGGATTTTTGGTGCGCTCATCGGCTTTATGACCGTGCTGATCCGCGTGGTTAACCCGGCGTTCCCCGAGGGCATCATGTTGGCGATTCTGTTTGCCAACCTGTTTGCGCCGCTGATTGACCACTTCTTTGTCCAGGCCAACATCAAACGTCGCGTTAAGCGCGTTGGCGTGCCGGCCGAGGAGACTGCCTGATGGGTAACAACTCGATCAAAAAGACGCTGATCGTGGCGTTTGCGCTGTGTATCGTCTGCTCCGTAATTGTATCCACGGCGGCGGTAGCGCTACGCCCGCAGCAGCAGTTCAACCAGGAGCTGGACCGCAAGGCCAACATTATCCAGGTGGCCAAGCTTGGCGGCTCGGGCAAAAGCGTCGAGGATGTGTTCAACGAGCGCATCAGCGCGCGCGTCGTCGATATGCAGACCGGCGAATACACCGATGAGTTCGATCCCGAAACCTTCGACCAGTTCGAAGCGGCAACCGATCCGGCTACCGGCCGCACGCTGTCGGGGCGCAACGATCTTGCCGGCCTCTCGCAGGTGGAAAACTACGCGACGGTTTACCTGATCGACGACCCCGAAGATCCCAGCCAGATCGTCTTGCCGATTCGTGGCCAGGGCCTGTGGGGGCTGATGAGCGGCTTCTTGTCGGTCAAGGGTGATGGTAATACTATTGTCAGTATTACCTATTACGACATGAGCGAAACGCCGGGGCTGGGTGCCGAGGTCAACAATTCACGCTGGCAGGCGCTGTGGGACGGTAAAGAAATCTACGCCGAGGGCGACGATAGCCTCTCGCCGGCGATTCACCTGTCCAAGAGCGCCAGCGGCGAGAATGAAGTGGATGCGTTGTCGGGTGCCACGCTGACCAGTAACGGGGTCACCAACATGCTCCAGTTCTGGTTGAGCTCGGAAGGTTTCGGTAAATATCTGGCTAAGTTCCGCAGCGGTGTGAGCCAGGATGATGCTCAAAACGCCGGCGCCGAACGTGAATCGGAAGGAGCCTAATCATGGCAGACGTTACGCCTAAAAGCGTCTTGACGACGCCGATTATTCAAAACAACCCTATTGCCTTGCAAATCCTGGGGATCTGCTCGGCGCTGGCGGTAACCACCAGCATGGGGGTGTCACTGGTAATGGCTGTCGCCGTTATCTTTGTCACCTCGCTGTCAAACTTCTTCGTCTCGCTGATCCGTAACCACATCCCGTCGTCGATCCGTATCATCGTGCAGATGACCATTATCGCGTCGCTGGTCATCGTGGTGGATCAGATTCTGAAAGCGTATGCCTATGAGATGTCCAAGCAGCTGTCGGTATTCGTCGGCCTGATCATCACCAACTGCATCGTGATGGGGCGTGCTGAAGGCTTTGCGATGACCAACTCGCCGGGGCTTTCGTTCCTCGACGGCGTCGGTAACGGCCTTGGCTACGGTCTTATCCTGATGCTTGTAGGCTTTGTCCGCGAGCTGTTGGGATCGGGTAGCGTGTTCGGCTTTACCGTGCTGCAAACCGTGCAGGACGGCGGCTGGTACGTGGGCAACGGCCTGCTGTTGCTGCCACCGTCGGCGTTCTTTGTGATCGGCCTGTTGATCTGGGGGCTACGTTCGCTCAAGCCCGATCAGGTAGAAGAGAACGAGTTCCAGATGAAGGAAAATACTCAGCCGAAGGAGGCCGTATAACATGGAACATTATCTGAGCCTGTTGGCGAAATCGATTTTCGTCGAGAATATGGCGCTGGCGTTCTTTTTGGGCATGTGTACCTTCCTCGCCGTATCGAAGAAAGTCTCGTCGGCGCTGGGGCTGGGCGTTGCGGTTATCGTCGTACTGGCGGTTACCGTTCCCATCAATAACCTGGTGTATACCTATCTGCTGCAGGAAGGCGCGCTGACCTGGACGGGGATTGCGGGCGCGGAAGACATCGATCTTTCGTTTCTGGGGCTTTTGAGCTATATCGGCGTGATTGCGGCGCTGGTGCAGATCATGGAAATGTTTCTGGACAAGTACGTGCCCTCGCTTTACAACGCGCTGGGCGTGTTTCTGCCGCTGATTACCGTTAACTGCGCCATCCTCGGCGGCGTGTTGTTCATGGTTGAGCGCCACTATAACTTCGGTGAGTCCGTGGTCTATGGCTTTGGCGCAGGGGCAGGCTGGGCGCTGGCGATTGCCGCGCTGGCCGGTATTCGCGAAAAGCTCAAGTACAGCGACGTACCGGCCGGCCTCCAGGGGCTGGGCATTACCTTCCTCACGGTGGGGCTGATGTCGCTGGGTTTCATGTCCTTCTCGGGCATCCAGCTTTAACGCAGCGGTTTTTCCGGCGCCGCCAGAGCCGCGCCGGAAACAGGAAAACCTCCAGCAATAGGAAACCGACATGGTTGATACATCTGTCATCTTGCTCGGTGTTGTCATGTTCACGGTTATCGTCATCAGCTTGACGGTAATCATTTTGGCAGCCCGAAGCAGACTGGTGAGCAGCGGGGACGTGACCATTGAGGTCAACGGCGACCCCGAGAGTACGCTAAGCACGCAGGCCGGCGGCAAGCTTTTGAATACGCTGGCGGCAAACGGCATTTTCCTGTCGTCTGCCTGCGGCGGTAGCGGTACCTGCGCGCAGTGCAAGTGTCGCGTCGAAGACGGCGGCGGCGCGATCTTGCCGACCGAAGAATCGCACTTCACCATGCGCGAGAAAAAGCAGGGCTGGCGTTTGTCTTGCCAGGTGCCGGTGAAGCAGGACATGAAGATCGAAGTGCCCGAAGAGGTATTCGGGGTGAAAAAGTGGGAATGCGAAGTTATCGCCAACCACAACGTCGCCACCTTCATCAAGGAGCTTAACCTCAAGCTGCCCGAAGGCGAAGACGTAGCCTTCCGCGCCGGCGGCTACGTGCAGCTGGTGGCACCGCCCTACGACATCAAGTTTGCCGACTTTGATATTGACGAAGACTACCAGGGCGACTGGAAGAAATTTAATCTCTTCGATGTCTCGCACAAGAACAACGAGGAAGTCATTCGCGCCTACTCCATGGCGAACTACCCGGAAGAGAAGGGCATCCTCAAGTTCAACATCCGCGTGTCCACGCCGCCGCCGGGCACCAGCCATCCGCCGGGCCTGATGTCGACCTACGTGTTCAACATGAAGGTGGGTGACATGGTCACGGTCATGGGGCCGTTCGGCGAGTTCTTTGCCAAGGATACCGATGCCGAAATGGTCTTTATCGGCGGCGGTGCGGGCATGGCGCCGATGCGCAGCCATATCTTCGATCAGCTCAAGCGTCTGGACAGCAAGCGCAAGATCAGCTTCTGGTACGGCGCGCGCTCCTGGCGCGAGACCTTCTATAACGAAGAGTACGACAAGCTGGCCGAGGATCACGACAACTTTGAATGGCACCTGGCACTGTCCGATCCGCAGGATGAGGACAACTGGGAAGGCCCCACCGGCTTCATTCACAACGTGCTGTACGAAAACTATCTGAAGGATCACCCGGCGCCGGAAGACTGTGAGTTCTACATGTGCGGCCCGCCGATGATGAACGCCTCGGTGGTCAAACTGCTGCTGGATCTTGGCGTCGAGCCGGAAAACATCATGCTGGATGATTTCGGTGGTTAACGCGTACGCAATAAAGTGAGTGCAAGCGTTTACGGGGCTGGCCTATGCGGTCAGCCCCGTTTTTTTTGGCGTTTGTTTTTTGGCCGAGAGTTCATGATAATGGCACTTACGGATGGCGCCGTTGTCTATGAGGTGGGCGGCCTGCGCTAACGCGTATTACATCCGCGTCCAGGAGGTATTGGTAATGACGATCTGGCTATTGGCATTCGCTTTCATGCTGCTGGTAATGACCGCCATGGCGGTCGGCGTATTGATGGGGCGCAAGCCCATCGCCGGCTCCTGCGGCGGTTTGAACCAGCTGGGGATGAAAGAGGGCTGCGATATTTGCGGCGGCAAGGATACGGTCTGCGAAGAAGAAAACCGCAAACGCCAGGGCATTAGCGCTCGCCGTCAGAGCGACGAGGGTCGCGGCGCCGACTTGGGCTATGACATTGCGCGGCGCTAGATAATCCTTTGCGTCAAGGCACAAAAAAGCCCGGGCTTAATCGCTCGGGCTTTTTTTCGTGCTTAACTGCTGTGTAATGACGCGCGAGCTGGAAGCTACAGCGTATCGAGAGCGGTACGCGCCTGTTGCTGCCACGAGCCCGGCAGCGCGGCGGCTTTTTCTAGTGCCGAGCGCGCCTCGCGATGGTTATCTTGCTGCTGATATACCAGCCCCAGGTTCAGCCAGGCAACGCCCAGGGTATCGTCGATAGCGGCAGCGTGCTTAAACGCCTGCGCGGCTTTTTCGAGCCGGTTGATAGCATAATAGGCATTCCCCAGCGCGAAGTGGCCCATGGCGTTTTGCGGCTGGGCGACGCTCAGTGCCTGCCAGCTGGAAAGCGTGGCTTTGGCCCCGTGGAGCGCCTCATAGGCGCTGATCGCGTCGACTGCGCGCTTGGCGGTTACATCAGCGGGGATGCGCCCGGGTTTGGCGAGTATAAAGCCCCAGCGCTGGCTGCGCGCCCAGGTGGCATCAAAGCGCGCGAACGATAGCGTTTGCCGACGGGTTTCGCCGCTGCGCAGGGTTAGCGTTTCATCGGCCAGGTCATAGCCGATCACTACCGCGTAGTGCCACATGGGCCAGGCGGGAAGTGACAGGTTCTGCATGACTACCACCGGGTCGCCGGCGGCCACGTGGCCGAGTAATGCATCGAACGTGGGACGAACGGGGAACGCCAAGCGCTGGTGGCGGCGCGCCGTGGCCAGCATTTCCGGCTGCACGCTGCCTTCACGCCCGGGGATGAAAACCTGCACAATCAGGCTGTCGACGCTGATCTCTGCCGAGTCGTTGTCTGTGACGTCTTGCGCTTTATCGCTGTGCTCTGCCGGCGAAGTCGCTTCTGCGTTGTTGGCAGTCCAGGCGTTTCGAGACGCGTCTTGCGCAGCCGGTGAATAGTTGAGCACCGTCGCCAGCGCTGCCGGGCCGCACTGGTACTTTTCCTGAGGATAGAAGGGCACGTCGTCAAGCTCGGCGTGCGCGGGCAGCGTTTGATAGCTGCTATCGCGCAGCTCGGGGCTTGCGGCGCAGCCGCCAAGCAGCAGGGTGAGCAGTAGTAAAGACGCCAAAACGCCCGCGGGGCGGGCGTTTTGGGTCATCAGACGTAGGCGCTTCAGACGCTTAGCGGGTAAACGGGAAAACATTGGTCAGACCCAGGATGTCGGTGACTAGCAGGATGATGAACACCGCAAACAGGGCACCGATGACGCCGCCTCCGGCACCGGCCGGCATCTGGTCAAGCTGGTCGGCCATCTGCCGGGTTTCGGCATCGCTTAGCGAAGCCACACGATCCTGAACCTGGTCAACGCTTACGCCCTGGGCCAGCAGCTGTTCCTGCACGTCGGCGCGGGCCAGCACGTCGTTGATGCGTTCGCGGTCGCTTGCGGCGGAGTCCGCCTGAAGAGCAGACTGCGTGCTTACCAGCCCTGCCGTTTGGGCGGCGGCAACGGGGAGGCTGACTAGCGCCATGACGGCAATCAGCAGCATAGCTACGTAGCGACGAAGATAAGGCATGGTTATTTTCCCTTGTTGGTAATAGTTATTGATAACAGTCGTTGTTGTGGCGTTATAGGTGAAGCAAGCGTGATGCGCCGCGTAAGCTACGCATTGGCAAAAATACGGGTAACAAGAAGGTATTGCCAGCACCGAGCTTAGTATAGGAAGAAAGCTCGGCGTATTTAAGCCGCGGATGTGCAGTAAAGTGCCATGTTTGTATCACTGCGTAATTTTCTGGCGGTCGTTAATGCAGCCGGTAAGTCCAGGCGGCCTCGGCCAGCAGACCACGCCCGCCGGCCAGGGTAATGGCCAGGTCGTGCAGGCCTTGCCACAGCGGCACCGGCGAGGCGCCCTTGACGGCCAGGTCGAGCCGCTGCGCCATCAGCAGCAGTTTGTGCAGCCGGCGCATGGGCAAGCGTTTGACCGCGCTTTGATACGCGGGGCGGCGGCGGTCAAAGATCATCGGCTTTTGCGCCTTGCAGGCATGCTCGAAGCTTTGCCCCTGCTCAAGATGCTGGTGAATAGACAGCAGCGTGCGCATTTCCCGCCCCAGCGCCCAAAGCACGATCGGCGCCTCGACGCCTTCGCTTTTGAGCCCATAGACAATCCGCGAGGCGCGGGTTACTTCGCCTTTCAGGCAGGCATCCGCCAGGTTGAAGACGTCAAAGCGGGTGCTGTCCTCGACGCCCTGGGCGATGTTATCCACGCCCACGCGCGCGTTGGCCGGCAGGATCAGCGCGAGCTTTTGCAGCTCCTGATCGGCGGCCAGCAGGTTGCCCTCGGTGCGCTCACCCAGCAGGCGTGCGGCGTCCAGGTTCAGCTGCAGGCCGTGGCGCTGGGCGCGGTCGCGCAGCCAAAAGCCCAGCCGTGAGGCATCCACCGGCCATACCGGCACAAACACGCCGTGTTTATCCAGCGCCTTGAACCAGGCGCTTTTTTGCTGCCGGGCATCCAGCTTGCCCATGCTGATCAGCAGTATGTCGTCGCCGCGGGTCAGCTGCTCGGCGTATTGGGACAGCACCTTGGCGCCGTCCTGGCCCAGCTTGTGGCGCCCCAGGCGCACCTCAACCAGCTTGCGCGTGGCGAACAGCGACAGATTGCCCGCCATTTCCAGCAGCTTTCCCCAGGCAAAGTTGGGCTCCACGTCGATCACTTCGCGCTCTTCAACGCCTGCCTGACGCGCCGCTGCGCGTACTGCGTCGCAGGCGTCGCGGTGTTGCAGCGGCTCGTCGCCTGCGACGATAACCGCCTGGGGCAAGCGCTTGGCAAGTGCGCCTTGAAGCTGGTCGGCAAATACTTTCATCGCAGCGCCTTGACGCTTGCCAGACGTTCCGCGATGCGCTCGGCCAGCTGCCGGGAGAGCAGCCGGCGGGCTTCGTCGATGAGTACGTCGCGGTTGAGCAGGTCGTCGTCGTTGACGCGCCGCTGGGTGGACGTGCTGATCGGCTCGCGGTTCCACAGGTAGGCCCGGGTGTCGCGCTGTTGCAGCGATACCCGCGCGCTTAAGGTAAATTCGTGCTCGCGGCTGCCGCGCCCCTCGCCGCCCAGGCGGCGATTGTTCATCTCGACCGCGCTGAGCGTCAGCCGCCAGGGCGCGTCTGCGCTAATGCCGCTGCCGCGGGTCTGCAATAGCTGGGTGAGCGCCTGGCCAAGCTCGCTTTGGGCGTCGCCTTCAAGCGCAAAGGCCGGCAGCGTTGGCAGGCTGTCGCGGCCGCGCAGATGAAAGCCGCAGCCGCTCAAGGCGAGTGCCGCGGACGCCGTCAGCGCCGCGCCGATAAAAGCGCGACGGTTGAGCGGGGCCGGTGTTTTCATCCCCCCACCACGATATTGACCAGCTTGCCGGGCACCACAATGACCTTGCGCACGGTCTTGTCCTCAAGGTGGCGTTTGACGTTGTCGTCGTCCATGGCAAGCGCTTCGACGGCGGCCTTGTCGGCGTCAGCCGGTGCCTGAAGGCGCGCGCGCAGCTTGCCGTTGACCTGCACCACCAGCTCGATGGTGTCGCGGGTGAGGGCGCTTTCATCGAGCACCGGCCAAGGGGCGTCAATCGCCGGCTCGTCGTGGCCGAGCTGCTGCCACAACGCGTGGCAGAGGTGGGGCGTAATCGGGGCGAGCAGCAGCACGCTGGCCTCCAGCGCCTCGCGGGCAACGGCCAAGCCGTCGGGCGTGTCGTTGCCCGCCTCGTGGGTGAAGCGCCCCAGGGTGTTGGACAGCTCCATGACCGCGGCAATGGCGGTGTTGAAGGTGGTACGCCGGCCGATGTCGTCGCTGGCTTTCTTGATGGTTTCGTGGGTTTTACGCCGCAGCGCCGTGTGCGCCTCAGTGAGCGTAACGTTGGCAAGCGCCGCCGGCGTGCCCGCTTCAATGTGCTCGTGAACCTGACGCCAGAGGCGTTTCAAGAAACGGTGGGCGCCTTCAACGCCGGAGTCCGACCACTCGAGCGACTGCTCGGGCGGCGCGGCGAACATCATGAACAGGCGCACGGTGTCGGCGCCGAACTTGTCGATCATCGACTGCGGGTCAACGCCGTTGTTCTTCGACTTGGACATCTTCTCGATGCCGCCGGCGACCACCGGCTGGCCGTCCTCGGGAAGGATGGCGCTGACGGCCCGGCCTTTGTCGTCGCGTTTGACCTCGACGTCGGCGGGGTTGAACCACTGCTTGCCGCCGTTTGCGGTGGGGCGGTAGTAGGTTTCGGCGATCACCATGCCCTGGGTGAGCAGCTGCTGGAAGGGTTCGTCGGAGTCCAGCATGCCGAAATCGCGCAGCAGCTTGTGAAAGAAGCGCGCGTACAGCAGGTGCAAAATGGCGTGCTCGATGCCGCCAATGTACAGGTCTACCGGCAGCCAGTAGTTGGCGCGCTCGTCGAGCATGGCGTCAACGTTGTCCGCGCAGCAGAAGCGCGCGTAGTACCACGACGACTCCATAAAGGTGTCGAAGGTATCGGTTTCGCGGGTCCAGCCGTCGCCCAGATCCGAAAAGGCGGGCATTTTCTTCAGCGGCGAGCCCGAGGCGTCAACGGTGACGTCCATCGGCAGCGCGACGGGCAGCTCGTCGTCGGTTAGCGGCACGGTCTGGCCTTCGGGGCCGTATTTCACCGGGATCGGCGCGCCCCAGTAGCGCTGGCGGGCAATGCCCCAGTCGCGCAGGCGGTAGTTGGTCTTGACCTCGCCGCGCCCCTGTTCGGCCAGGGTTTTGGCCACGGCGTCAAAGGCGGCATCGAAGTCCAGACCGTCAAATTCGCCGGAGTTGATCAGCCGGCCGTGCTCGACAAATGCGCCCTCGGAAAGATCCGGCGCATTGCCCTCGGCATTGGCGATCACCGGCGTGATGGGCAGGCCGTATTCGGTGGCAAACTCCCAGTCGCGCTGGTCGTGGCCGGGTACCGCCATGACTGCACCGGTGCCGAACTCCATCAGCACGAAGTTGGCCGCGTAGACGGGCACTGTCTTGCCGGTGAGCGGGTGAATGGCGGTATGCCCGGTAGGCAGGCCTTTCTTTTCTTTGGTGGCCATTTCCGCTTCCGAGGTGCCGCCCTTGGCGCACTCCTCGCGGAAGGCGGCAAGTTCGGCGTTGCCTTCGGCAGCACTTTTGGCCAGCGGGTGATCGGCGGCCACGGCCACGTAGGTCACGCCCATCAGCGTATCCGGGCGCGTGGTGTACACCGCCAGCGGCTCGCACTCGTTGCCGTCGGCCGTCTTGATGGCAAAGGTCAGCTCGACTCCGCGCGACTTGCCGATCCAGTTGCGCTGCATGGTCTTGACCTGCTCGGGCCATTCGACGTTGTCGAGCTCGGCCAGCAGTTCATCGGCGTAGTCGGTGATCTTCAAAAACCACAGCGGGATGTCGCGGCGCTCTACCGGTGCGCCGGAGCGCCAGCCGCAGCCGTCGATGACCTGCTCGTTGGCGAGCACGGTCTGGTCGACGGGGTCCCAGTTGACCGTGGACATCTTCTTGTAAACCATGCCGTTTTCCACCAGTTTGGTGAAAAACCACTGTTCCCAGCGGTAGTAGCCGGTGTCGCAGGTGGCAAATTCGCGGCTCCAGTCGTAGGCAAAGCCCAGCGCTTTCAGCTGGCGGCGCATGTAGTCGATGTTGTCGTAGGTCCACTGGGCCGGCGGCACCTGGTTTTGAATCGCGGCGTTTTCCGCAGGCATGCCGAACGCGTCCCAGCCCATGGGCTGCATGACGTTTTTGCCCTGCATGCGTTGAAAGCGCGAGACCACGTCGCCAATGGTGTAGTTGCGCACGTGGCCCATGTGCAGCTTGCCGCTGGGGTAGGGGAACATCGAAAGGCAGTAGAACTTTTCGCGGTTGGCATCTTCTACGGCTTTAAAGCACTGATGCGTGTTCCAGTACTGCTGGGCGTCGCGTTCAATCTCACAAGGGCTGTAATGTGCGTCCATCGGTTTATGTCATGCCTTGGGCTGCTCGCCCGATATAACCGGGCAGAGAGTGAATGATAAAAGTCGAATGTCAGACCGTTGGCTCGATTGTATCCTATGAAGGTGTAACCTTGAACGGCAAGCGGGGTTTATCCGCACCGGGCCGAAGACAACGCCGCACCCGCCCATGCGGAAAAGGAGAGCGTCATGGAAAAGCACAACGAAAACCGTCTGCGCGAAGGCTACGAGCGCCTGTTGGAGCGCTTGAAAGACGGCGCCAACGAGCTGACCTGGGACAACTTGCAGAAAGACCTGGACGACGCGGTCGAGTTTGAAAGCGAGCTTGCCGAGTATACCCGGGACGAGCTTTCGCTGTTGCGCGCCTGGGTCGAGCGCGACCTGCGCGACATGCGCGGCTATCTCGGCGGTACCGGCCGGCAGGTGGCCGAATGGCTGGGGATCGATCTGGGATATCTGTCGCGCCGGGTGAGCGAGTCGCTATTGTCGATTGCCGATCGCAGCGTGGTCGAGCGCGAGCGCTTTGACGAGAATCTGGAAGCCGCCCGCGCCGATTACTGCGAAGGCGAAATGGCCGTGCCGGGTAAAATGGCCTGCGTGCGCTGCGACGCCGAAGTCATCCTTGAGCGGCTACAGCTGCTGGAACCTTGCCACCAGTGCGGCAGCCGCTATTTTTCCCGGGTTCACTAGCGGTCGGCTATCCCCCCGGCCTAAAGCCATGCGGCAAGCACGGCAATGGCGATCAGCGCAAGCGCGCTCATCAGCGCGGCGTAGCCGAGGTTGTGCTTCATCAGGGTGTAGCCGCTGACGCCGTAGCGCCCCTGAAGCGACAGGTTAATCCCCGACAGCGGCCCCACGGCGGTGCCTACCGCCCAGGCCGCCAGCGCGACAAAGGCAAACAGCGTTGGTGCGCTGCCCTCAAGGCTAAGAATCGAGGCCAGCGTGGACACGCCGATGATCGGGTGCAGCCCGAGCATGGCGCTCAGCACGATCACCACGAAGCTGGACATCGCCTGGGGGGCACCGAAGTGGGCAAACAGCGTCCACTGATCCTGGGTTACGGCGTCCACCAGCGTCGACAGCCCGAGGGTGAAAAGCCCGGCGGCGAGAAACAGCGAGATCTCCCCGCGCATGGTCGGCAGCCGCGTCATGCTGTGCTGGTGCACGCGGCGCAGCGCATAGACGGGCCCGTGGGGCAGATTAAAGGCCAGCGCCACCGAGGGGAGTAAAAACGTGATGATGCCGACGATCGACAGCGCTGGCGTCAGCCAAAAGTGAAACAGCATCACCAGCGCGGCCATGCACAGCGGCATCAGCAGGTTTTGGGGCGCTAGCGAAAAACCTTCGACTGCGGTCAAGTCAAAGCGCCGGCGCAGATCAAAGGTGGTGATGAGTCCCGCGGCCATGGCCAGCGGAAACCCGGCTAGCGCCACGTAGCCGTACTGCATATCGGGCACTAGCGCGATTACCACGCCCATCGAGGCAAAAAACGGCGACCACAGCGCCGCGCTGGAAAGCCCGCGGTTGAGCGCCAGCAGCTGCGGCGTGGAGAGCGGAGCGCGCTGGGAAAGCCGGTCGCCGACCATAAACACCGCGGACAGGTTTAAAATCGTGCCGAGAAAATGCACCCCCAACCAGGTACGCAGCACGCCGCCGGCGCCGGTAACGCGCTGCCCTTCGGGGCGCCGATTGCCCTGAGTGCCGATCAGCGCGATAAAGCTCACGCCCACCAGCATGGTCACTACAAAGGCGTTGTGGGTTAGCATGCCCGGCCAGTCAACCCGGGCGCCGTAGCCAAACCGTGCGATGAACAGCATGCCAATCCCCAGCGCGATCAGCACGCCGGCCTGGCGGCGCGAGCGTCGGGGAATGTCGCGCCACAGCAGGACTACGGCAAGCCACAGCGCGTAGCTCACCGGATAAAGCGTGCCGACCAGGCCGCTGAAGCCGGCTATTTGCAACAGCAGCGCGAGCAGAATCAAGCCGCCCGCGATGCGCTGGCGTGGGGTACTTTCGTGCATCGTTGTTTTCCTGAAAAAACCACCGGCAGGCTAACGGTAACGCCCGGTGAAAGCCAGCGCAGCACGGGTGCTATGATGCTGGCTGCCCTTCACGACAGCAAACAGAGGACAAACCATGTGGGATAAAGCCGTTTACCCGTGGCTGACCGCTAGTATATTAGCCGCAAGCCTGGCGGGCTGTACGCCGGAGGGTGAGCCCGACGAGGAGCAGACCACAAACGCCGAGAATGGAGAGTCAGCGAGCGCTGAGCCCGAGGGCGCCACGGCGCTCGAGCAGGCGCTGCTGGAACGCTACCCCACCTACTTGGGCGAGGTGCGCTACTTTCAGGCCGAAGAGGACCTGAACGATGACGGCACCTTTGAGATCATCGTGCATATCGCCGGCCCGCAGGTGTGCGGCAGCGGCGGCTGCGAAACGCTGGTGTTTCGCCGCGAGGCGGGAGAGTTGACGCGGGTGGCCGAGATGACGCTAACGCGTCCGCCGGTGATTGTCGCCGACGCCAGCACCCACGGCTGGCACGATCTGGGCGTTACGGTGGGCGGCGGTGGCGCATCGGGCGGCTACGCTCGACTGCGCTACGACGGCGAGCGGTATCCCTCCAACCCCACGGTTTCGCCCGTGGAAACCAGCGATGAGAAGGTCGTCGGCAGCGTAGCGATCCCGCCCTATGACGACTTCAGCGAAGGCCAGCCGTTGCGCGAGGCGGCCGACGCCTGAACGGCCTTGGCGACCATGCCAGCTTTTGATGCCGTCGGAAATTTGCTTTAATACGCCACCGTTCGACGAATGACACGCGCCGCGTGTGACGATAGCCACGGACGTTAACGTCCTCCAAGGAAAGCTAGATACCATGAGCGAGACCCCGGCAATTTCCGGTAAGCAGGCGGATGAAAAATACTGCGGCGACTGCGGTGCGGTGATTAAGCAGCGGGCGGAGATATGTCCCAGCTGCGGCGTCAGGCAGGCCGGTTCGAGCCACGCAGCGGCTAACGGGAAAAGCCGCATTGCCGCCGCGCTGCTGGCGTTTTTCCTGGGCGCCATTGGCGTGCACCGGTTTTACCTGGGACAGGTGGGTTTAGGCTTTTTGTACCTGCTTTTCTGCTGGACGTTTATCCCCGCGATTGTCGCGTTTATCGACTTCATCCTGCTGTTGGTCATGAGCGACATGGCATTTAACCGTAAATACGGCTATCGCTAGCGCCATCGCGATACCCACCGTATGTCGTATGCCCGCCACTTTCAGAGGCTTACCCAACTGCTGGCGCGCTGGCAGCCGCTCTGGCGGCCGCTGGCGTTTCAGCACCGCCGCCTGCCTTGGGCGGCGGATTATCCCGAGCTGTATCAAACGCTGCTGGCGCTTGACGACGACGCGGCCGCGCGGCTGGAATACGACCCGTTGGCGACCGAGGCGCTGGCGCCGTGGCTTCCAGTGGCCGAGCTGCGCGCGCTTGTCCGGCTACCCGAATACCCGGGCCGCGCAGCGGCGCTGCCCAATACCTGGGCCGATCATATTGCCGGGCGCAAATGGCGCCAGCTGCAGGCCTTTGTGCGCTGCGTGCCCGAAACGCCCGGCCCGCTGCTGGAGTGGTGCGCGGGCAAAGGGCACCTGGCGCGCACGCTAAGCCGGCGCGACCGGCGCGAGGTGGTGGGGCTTGAATGGCAGCCGGCGCTTTGCGCCCAGGGCCAGGCGCTTGCCCAGCGGCAGGGGGCAGCGGTGAGGCTGGTGGAGCAGGACGTGCTGGTCGACGCGGCCGCGCGTTTTCTCGACGCCGATCACCACGCCGTGGCGCTGCATGCCTGCGGTGATTTGCACGTCGCGCTGCTGCGCCACGCGGTTGATAAAGGCTTTGCGCTGACGCTGGCGCCGTGCTGCTACCAGCGCACCGCGGCGGCGTACTACCGGCCGCTGTCGGCGCTGGGGCAGCGGCTAGCGGGCGATTACGCGGTTGAGCTGGGGCGAGAGGATCTGGCCCTCGCCGTACAGGAAACCGTTACCGCGCCGCCGGCCGTTAGCCGCCAGCGCGAACGCGCCAACGCCTGGCGGCTGGGGTTTGACCTGCTCCAGCGGGAAGTGCGCGGAGTGGATGAATACCTGTCGGTGCCGAGCCTTGCCTACGGCAAAATGCCGGTGGATTTTGCCGGTTTTTGCCGCTGGGCGGCAGAGCAAAAAGGGCTGGCGCTGCCGCCGGGTATCCTCGCGCAGAGCGACTGGGAGGCCGCCGGTGGCGCGCGGCTAAAGGAGGTTAAACGCCTTGAGCTTGTGCGCCACGCGTATCGCCGGCCGCTGGAGGTCTGGCTGCTGCTCGACCGTCTGATGTTTCTGCAGGAAGCCGGCTTTGACGTTAGCCTAGCGACGTTCTGCCCGCGTGAGCTCACCCCGCGCAACGCGGTGCTGCGTGCGACGCCCGGCGTTGCCGGCTAATCCGTCAGCGCGTCGGGCGCTACCTTTTCATGGGGCTTGTCGTGCGGCGCCTGGCGTTCGTCGTCGACCACCGCGGCGCCGACAATGTCGCCGGTGACGTTGAGCGCGGTGCCGCCCATGCCGATCAGCGCATCGACGCCGGCAATCAGCGCCACCACTTCAAGCGGCAGCCCGAACATGCTGAGTACGGCAGAAAGCGTGACCAGCCCCGCCGCGGGTACGCCGGCGGTGCCCACCGAGAGCAGCGTGCCGATCACCACGATAATCACAAAGCCGCTGAACGACAGGTCGAGCCCGGTAATGTTGGCGGCAAACACCAGCGATACGCCCATGCGCAGCGCGCCGCCGTCGGAGTTGAAGATGGCGCCAAGGGGCAGAGAGAAATTCGCGGTTTTTTCCGATACGCCGGCTTTTTTGGCCGCCTTGATGGCGATCGGCAGCGTGGCAATGCTGCTGGAGGTGAAAAACGCCGTGGTGAAGGCTTCGCGGATATCGCGATAAAAAGCCCTGACCGAAAACGCTGACAGGCTGATAAATACGCTGTAAACCACGCTCCAGAGAATGAACAGCCCCAGATAGAAAACACCGGTGAAATACAGCAGCGATTTCAGCGTGGCCCACCCCTGGCTGCCAAAGGTGGAGGCGCTGATGGCAAACACGCCGATGGGCGCATACAGCAGGATGCCGTTTAAGATGCGGTAGAACATTGTGTTCATGGCGGTAAAGAAACGGTCGAGCAGGGCGCCCTGATCGCGTATTTTTTGCTCGGTAGAAAACAGCATCGTTGACACGCCCATGCCGATAATGATGGCAATAAACAGGATGGCCATTAAGTCGCCGGCGGTAAACGCGGCGAACAGGTTGCGCGGGACGATTTGCAGCAGAATATCGGAAAAGTGCGGAATGTCCGGTTTGTCTACCGAGGTGTCGGGGAGCGTAATGCCCTCGCCGGGGTTAAAAAACAGCGCCAGCGACACGCCAATCAGTACCGCAAGGGCGGTGGTGGTGACATAGTAAAGCAGCAGCTTGCCGCCCATTTTTCCCAGCTGTGCCAGGTTCATCTGGCTAACGGCGAGCACCACCGTGAGAAAAATCACCGGAATGGCAATCAGGCTCAAAAGGTGAATCAAAAGCGTCCCCAGCGGTTTGAGCAGGGCGGCCTGTTCACGAAAAATCAGCGCGGCGGCAATCCCCAGCAAAAAGCCGGACGCCATTTTGAGTACCAGCGGTGTGTCGCGGTAGGTTTTCCATGGTGTCTGCGTCCATAACGTCATGGCGTCGTTTCCTGCGTTGTGAGAAAGGCCGGCATAAAGAGCGCCAGGCTGGGTCGGGCCGCCGGCTTTATGTCGCCGTTTCAAGCTCTTCGATCAGGCGGTGAGCGGCGTTGGAAAGCGTACGGTTTTTATGTACCAGATAGCCCAGCGGGCGATAAAGCGGCGGCGTATCGACGTCAAGCTCCGTCAGCTCGTGGTCGACCATGCTCTCGGGCAAAAGGCTCCACCCCAGCCCTACGCTACACATCATTTTCAGCGTTTCCAGGTAGTTTGTTGACATGCTGGCGTCAAGCTCGAGCCCGCAGCCTTCCAGGCGCCGGCTCAGCAGCGCGCGGGTGAAGGTCTGGGCACCGGGCAGTACGCAGGCGTGTTGGCACAGCGCGGCCAGCGTCAGCGCGGGTGCGGCGCGCAGCGGGTGGTCGGCTGCGCACACAAAGCACATGCGATCCACCCACACCGGCACGACCTCAAGCTGTGCGTGGGGCTCGGGGGCCAGCGTGACAATGGCGATTTCCAGCGTGCCGTCGAGTACGCCCTGATAGGCCTGCTCGGAATCGAGAAAACGCAGCGCCAGCTCCACATCGGGGTGGCGCTGGGTGTAGCGCTTGAGCAGCGGCGGCAAGCGGTGCAGGCCAATATGATGGCTGGTAGCCAGGCTTAACTGCCCGTCCACCTGGCCCGACAGGTTGGCAAGCGAGCGGCGGCTGTCTTCTACCGCCAAAAGGATATGCCGCGCCTGCGGCATTAATAGCTGCCCGGCTTCGGTGAGTGAAATGCGCCGCCCGATGCGGTCAAAAAGCCGCGTGTTGACCTGGCTTTCGAGCACGGCAATGCGCTTGCTGATGGCCGGCTGGGTCAGGTGCAGCTGCTCCGCCGCGTGCGAGAAGCTTTGGCAATCGGCCACGGCTAAAAAAGCCTGAAGGCTTTGGGTATCCATATCTATTCCTTTGAGGAATCCAATATATAAATAACATGAATTGCATTTATCTTCACGGCGGTCAACACTGTCTTATACCCAGCGGCGCTATTTGTCACACGATGCGGGCGCAGCAAGGCTACACGAGCTGCGCTTGCGGGTCTTGCCGGCCCAAAATGGCGGACACAGGGTCTCTTACGCGAGGGTTTTATACAACAAAAGTTATACAATACCGTTATGGTTAATTATGGCGCATAGCGGCGATACAGGATCGGCTTTCACTTTTTACCTTTCACCACCAAGGCGCCACGCCGCCGTTGACGCACAGCGGCCAAGCACAGGGCACCTCGCCCGGGAGAGAACATGGCAGCTCAAACGCTTTACGACAAACTCTGGGAGCAGCATTTGGTCAAGCAGCGCGACGACGGCACCGCGCTGATTTACATCGACCGCCATATGCTCCACGAAGTGACTTCGCCGCAGGCATTTGAAGGGCTGCGCCTGGCCAACCGCCGGCCGTGGCGGCTGGATTCCAACCTGGCGACCACCGATCACAACGTGCCCACTACGCTTGTTGAGCGCGCCCAGGGTAATAAAGGCATCAAGGACCCGGTCTCGCTGATCCAGGTGCAGACGCTGGACGATAACTGCCGCGAATACGGCATCGTCGAGTTCGGCATTAACGACCCGCGCCAGGGCATCGTCCACGTGGTAGGCCCCGAGCAGGGCGCGACGCTGCCGGGCATGACCGTGGTCTGCGGCGATTCGCACACCGCCACCCACGGCGCATTCGGTGCGCTGGCCCACGGCATCGGCACCTCGGAAGTCGAGCACGTGCTGGCTACCCAGTGTTTGTTGACGCAAAAGATGAAGAACATGCAGGTGCGCGTCGAAGGCGAGCTGGGGCTTGGCATCACCGCGAAAGACGTGGTGCTGGCGATTATCGGTAAAATCGGCACCGCCGGGGGGACCGGGCATGCCATTGAGTTTGCCGGCAGCGTCATCGAGGCGCTGTCCATGGAAGGGCGCATGACGGTGTGTAACATGGCCATTGAGGCCGGCGCCCGGGTGGGAATGATCGCCGTTGACGACACGACTATCGACTACATCGGCAACCGCCCGTACTCGCCCACCGGCGAGCAGTGGGAGGCCGCCGTGGCCGACTGGCGCGAGCTGGTGTCAGACGCCGACGCCGCGTTTGACAAGGTCGTGACCCTTGACGCCGCCGAGATCGAGCCGCAGGTCAGCTGGGGCACCAGCCCCGAGATGGTCACCGGTATTTCCGGCCAGGTGCCCGACCCCCGCGCCGCGTCGGATGACACCGTGGCGCATAGCCACACCCGCGCGCTTGAGTACATGGGGCTTTCGGCCAACCAGAAAATCACCGATATTCATTTGGACAAGGTGTTTATCGGCTCGTGTACCAACTCGCGCATCGAAGACCTGCGCGCCGCCGCCGCCGTGGCCAAAGGGCAAACAGTCGCCGATAACATCAAGCTTGCGATGGTGGTGCCGGGCTCGGGGCTGGTCAAGCGTCAGGCCGAAGAAGAAGGGTTGGACAAGATCTTCATTGAGGCGGGCTTTGAATGGCGCGAGCCGGGCTGTTCGATGTGCCTTGCCATGAACGCCGACAAGCTCGGCGCCGGTGAGCACTGCGCCTCAACCTCAAACCGCAACTTTGAAGGGCGCCAGGGCTACGGCGGACGCACGCACCTGGTGAGCCCGGCGATGGCCGCCGCGGCCGCCATTGCCGGCCATTTTGTCGATGTGCGCCGCCTGCCCGCCAACGATCAAAGCCACGCGAAAAAGGCCTGAACCATGAAACAGTTTACCCGTTTTCAGGGCGTGGTCGCCCCGCTTGACCGCGCCAACGTCGATACCGACCTGATTATTCCCAAGCAGTTTTTAAAGTCGATCAAGCGTACCGGCTTTGGCGTCAACCTGTTTGACGAGCTGCGCTACCTGGATGAAGGTCAGCCTGGCCAGGACTGCGCCAACCGCCCGATCAATCCGGATTTCGTGCTCAATCAGCCGCGCTATCAAAACGCCGAAGTGCTGCTCGCGCGGCGCAACTTCGGCTGCGGCAGCTCGCGCGAGCACGCGCCCTGGGCGCTTGAGGACTTCGGCTTTCGCGTGGTGATTGCGCCAAGCTTTGCCGATATCTTTTACAATAACGCGTTCAAAAACGGCCTGCTGCTGGTGGTGCTCGCTGAAGACACCGTCGATCGCCTGTTCAACGCCGTCGACGCGAGCCCAGACTATGCGCTGGACGTCGACCTGGAGCGCCAGCAGGTCACGCTGCCCGATGGCGAAAGCCTTAGCTTCGAGGTCGATGCGTTTCGCAAGCACTGTCTGCTCGAAGGGCTTGATGACATCGGCATTACTCTGCAGGACGAAGACGCCATCCGTGCGTTTGAGGCCAAGCATCGCGCCAGGCGCCCCTGGCTGTTCCGCGATAGCGCCTGATGCCCGGCGTTGCTACGACGCCGACGTTGAAACACGACAAGGAATCTGCATGACACGCAACGTACTGATTTTGCCGGGTGACGGCATCGGCCCCGAAATTACCGCCCAGGCGGCCCGCCTGCTGACCGCCTGCCAGCAGGCGGGGTTGGATATCGCCGTAGACGAAGCGTCGGTCGGCGGTGCGGCCTATGACGCCCACGGTGAGCCGCTGCCGGCCGCCACGCTCGACAAGGCCAAGGCGGCCGACGCAGTGCTGCTGGGCGCGGTGGGCGGGCCCAAGTGGGAGGCGCTCGAAGACCTCTCCAAGCGTCCGGAACAGGGGCTTTTGGGGCTGCGCAAGCACCTGGGGCTTTTCGGCAACCTGCGCCCGGCGCTTTTGTACCCGCAGCTGGCTGAGGCCTCAAGCCTCAAGCCCGAGCTGGTCTCGGGGCTGGATATCATGATCGTGCGCGAGCTCACCGGCGGCATTTACTTCGGCCAGCCGCGCGGCATTGAAGAGCGGGGCGGCGAGCGCGTGGGCTACAACACCTACGTTTATAGCGAGGCAGAAATCGAACGCATCGGCCGGGTAGCGTTTGAAATGGCGCAAAAGCGCGGCAAAAAGCTGTGCTCGGTAGACAAGGCCAACGTGCTTGAAGTCACCATGCTGTGGCGCGAAGTCATGGAGCGGTTGGCACCGGAATACCCCGACGTTGCGCTTTCGCACATGTACGTCGACAACGCCGCCATGCAGCTGGTGCGCGCGCCCAAGCAGTTCGACGTGGTGGTCACCGGCAACATGTTCGGCGATATTTTGTCCGACGCTGCGGCCATGCTCACCGGCTCGATCGGCATGCTGCCGTCGGCGTCGTTGAACGCGTCGGGCCAGGGCATGTACGAGCCGTGTCATGGCAGCGCGCCGGATATCGCCGGCCAAGATATAGCCAACCCGCTGGCGATGATGCTTTCGGTGGCCATGATGCTGCGCTACTCGCTTGATGAAAACGCCATGGCCGAGCGCATTGAGGCGGCCGTGGGCAAGGTGTTGGACGACGGCCTGCGCACCGCCGATATCGCCGCCGACGGCGCTAATGCCATTGGCACCCGGGCCATGGGCGATGCTGTACTGGAAGCCTTTGCCAAGCAGCGGGCCTGATTCGCTGAGCGGTAAAAAAACGTGCCGCGCAATCGTGTATAATGGCGGCACGTTTTTATTGGAGGACTTTTTTATGTTGAAAGTCGGTTTTGTTGGCTGGCGCGGCATGGTGGGCTCCGTGCTGATGCAGCGGATGCTTGAAGACGGTGATTTCAACGGCATCGAGCCTACGTTTTTTACCACCTCGCAGGTTGGTCAGCCCGGCCCCGATATCGGCGTTGACGTCCCTGCGCTGAAAGACGCTTTTGCGCTCGACGAGCTGAAAGCGCTCGACGTCATCATCACCTGCCAGGGCGGCGACTACACCAAGCAGGTTTACGCTGATCTGCGCCAGGGCGGTTGGAAAGGCTACTGGCTCGATGCGGCCAGCGCCCTGCGCATGGCCGACGACGCCACCATCGTGCTCGATCCGGTCAACCGCAGCGTGATCGACGCTCAGCTGGCCCGCGGCACGAAAACGTTCGTCGGCGGCAACTGCACCGTCAGCCTGATGATGATGGGGCTCGGCGGCCTGTTTGAAGCCGATATGATCGAGTGGATGACCTCGATGACCTATCAGGCGGCCTCAGGCTCGGGGGCCAAGCACATGCGCGAGCTGCTCAACCAGATGGGCGGGCTGCGCGATAGCGTCGGCGAAGAGCTCAAGGACACCTCTAGCGCGATTCTCGACATCGATCGCAAAGTCACCGCGGCCATGCGTAGCGGCAGCTTTCCCACCGATAACTTCGGCGCGCCGCTGGCCGGCAGCCTGCTGCCGTGGATCGACAGCAAGCTCGACAACGGCCAGAGCCGCGAAGAGTGGAAGGGCAGCGCCGAGACCAACAAGATCCTCGGACTTGAGAACAATCCCATCCCTATCGACGGCCTGTGCGTGCGCATCGGCGCCATGCGCTCGCACAGCCAGGCGTTTACCATCAAACTCAAAAAAGACGTGCCGCTGGATGAGATCGAAGATCGTCTGGCCAGGCACAATGACTGGGTGAGCGTGGTGCCCAACGACAAAGACGCCACCATCGAGCAGCTGACGCCGTCGGCGGCCACCGGGACGCTTAAGGTGCCGGTAGGTCGGCTGCGCAAGCTCGCCATGGGCGGCGAGTACCTCTCGGCCTTCAGCGTCGGCGACCAGCTTCTGTGGGGCGCGGCTGAACCGATCAAGCGTATGCTGGGCATTCTGCGCGAGCAGTAACGCCACACCCTAGACGTACAAAAAGCGGGCGCTGATTCAAGCGCCCGCTTTTTGTACGTGAGCATAAAACGTGGCCAGCGTTATCCGCGATCAGCGTTGAGTTGTGTCGCATTTTTGTATCCCGCGTTTTGTGCGGCGTTGTTATACGCCATAATAGCGGGTCAAGGATAAAAATAGCGCTGATGCATGGGTAGCACTATGTGGCTGTCTCAGCGTTTTGGGGCGATTCAGCGCGCCAGGTTCAGGGAATCAGAGGCGTTCATGAAACAATCATTTGTGCTGGCGGTGCTCGTTACGTTGATGGCATTAGCCAGCCCCACTGCTTACGCAATAGGGCTTGGGCCGCCTGCGGTACATTCGTACCTGCATGCGCCGCTTAATGTTTCTATCCCGCTGGTCGATGCCGGTCAAAACGACCCCGATAAAGTGCGCGTTAGCGTCGCCGACCGCGCGGCGTTTCGGGCAGCAGGACTTGAATGGCAAGACCTTGCCGAGAGTGTCAAAGCGACGATCCATGCCGGCAGCGAGTCGCTGGAAGTGCGTTTGACGTCAAGCGCGCCGGCGAGTACGCCCTGGCTTGACCTATTGCTGACGCTGACCACGCCCGACGGCGATGTCAGCCAGGATGTGACGCTGCTATTCGAGCCGCCGGTCTACGCCAAGAAGGGCGAGACGACCCTTGGCGCCGCTGGGCTTGAAGCGGCCAGGCTCGTGGTCGAGGGCCGCCAGGTTCCTTCGCCGACGATCCAGGTAAAAAGCGGCGATACCCTGTGGAACGCCGCCGAGCGGGTAAGGCCCGCGCCCGCGACTCTCGAACAGGTGATGCTGGCGCTGGTGGCGGCCAACCCCCGGGCGTTTCCCAGCGGCAACATCAATGGCCTGAGCGCGGGCCAAGACCTCAGCGTGCCGACAGCGGACCAGATGCTGTCGCGCAGCAAGGGGCAGGCGGCGCAAACCATCGATTACATGAATACTGCCTGGCGCATTCGCGGTCCCAATGGCCCCGTGCACGTGCCGCTGGGTCCGTCCAGCCCACAGCCGCCTGCGCCCGATGATACGGCAGCCGCGCAGGACGCGGCGGCCGATCTGAGCAGCCGCGCGCTGCTTGCCGCCAGGCGACTGGGCGAGGGCGCGGCCGCCGACAGGCAGGCACAGGCCAAAAAGCAGACCAGGCTAGAGCGCATAACCCGTCAGCGCGACCGGCTGCGCGAAGAGGTCTCCGCGCTGAAGACTGAAATATCGCAGCTGGCCGACGAGCTGGCGCTCCAGGAAGTTGAGCTGGCGCGCCAAGAGGTACGCATGCCGCTGAGCGATCTGCGCGACGAAGAAGGCAACGGCACCGCGGATGAACCGGGGGAGGGCTCGTCGGACGAAGCGCAGGAAAGCGCTGCCACGCCGCCACCCGCAAGCGAGATGGAGATTGCCCGGCGGGGTATGGTGGCGATCGCGACCGAATACCGCTGGCCGCTGGCGGGGGTGGCGCTTTTGCTGCTGATGTTGCTGGCGGGGTGGCGGCTTCGGCGCCGGCAGGCCGGGCGGCCCGGTGACCCGCCGGCGTCTGCACCGCCGGGGGCGTCGGAGGACGACGCCATGCTGGGCAGAAGCCAGGCCGCGGGGCTTGCCGCGTCTCGGGGGGAGGCCAGGAATGATAGCCAAGAGGGTGAGCCACCGCGCGTCGAAAAGGTGGCAATCAGGCCCCCGAGTCAGGATAATGTGCGCTCTTCCCCCTGACTTGACGCTAAGTTGATGACGACGCTATTCGACCGCTTTGATGAAATCACGCCGCTGACCGGGCGGCTGGCCATGGGTATCGAATACGACGGTACCCACTACTGCGGATTTCAACGCCTGAAACACGCCGCCTCGGTGCAAGGGGCGCTGGAAAAAGCCTTGTCGCGGGTCGCCGCTACGCCGGTGCATATCCACGCCAGCGGGCGTACCGATTCCGGCGTCCACGCGACCCGCCAAATCGCTCACTTTGACTCGCCCGTGGCGCGCAGCGAGAAAAGCTGGATTTTTGGCGCCAACACGCATTTGCCCAAGGATATTTGCGTGCGCTGGGTCGCCCCGGTACCCGACGATTTTCATTCGCGCCTGAGCGCGCTGGCGCGGCGCTACCGTTACCTGCTGGTCAACCAGCTCAACCGCCCGGTACTCGAACGCGCCAATGTCACCTGGTGTCGCGATCCGCTGGACGTCGACGCCATGCACCGCGCCGCCCAGGCGCTGGTCGGCGAGCACGATTTTTCCAGCTTTCGCGCCGCCGGCTGCCGCTCGAAAACCCCGTGGCGGCACATGCATTTTGTCGAAGTCAAGCGCCACGGGCCGCTGGTGGTGGTGGATATTCAGGGCAACGCCTTCTTGCACCACATGATCCGCAATATCGTCGGCGCGCTGATGAGCGTAGGCCGCGGCACTCATGATGAGGCCTATATCGGCCGGCTGCTGGCGCTCAAGAACCGCCGCAAAGGCGACGTCACCGCGCCGGCCACCGGGCTGCACTTTGTCGACGTACGCTACGACGAAGCGTTCCCGCTGCCCCAGGAGCCGCTGGGCCCCAATCTGCTGGCGTTCACCGGCGAATGGAGCGGCGAGCGGTCGATACCCGACTCGCGCATGGTGCGCCTGCGCCGTGGTCGTCCCCGCCAGCTGACTCACCCGGAGCAGGAGCCTACGCCATGAGCGCCGCCTACCATCGCACGCGGATCAAATTCTGCGGCCTGACCCAGCCCGCCGATATTGCCGCCGCCGTGGCGCTGGGCGTTGATGCCCTGGGCTTTGTCATGTGGCCGCAAAGCAAGCGCGCGATCAGCGTAGAGACGCTGGCAACGCTTGCCGCCGAGGTGCCGGCGTTTGTCACCCGGGTAGGGCTTTTTGTCGATGCCGAGCCGGCGTTGATCGAGCGGTGCGCGCCGTATCTGGATCTGCTGCAGTTTCACGGCAACGAGTCGCCGGCGGCCTGCGCGTGTTATAACATGGCCTGGATCAAGGCGCTGCGCATGCGCGATGGCGTTGACCTTAAGCGCGAAGCCGAGCGCTACCGGGGGGCCTCCGCGCTGCTGCTTGACGCCTATCGCCCGGGCGTGCCGGGCGGCACCGGCGAAACGTTTGACTGGTCAAGAATCCCCGCAGCCCTGACAAAACCTGTTATCCTCGCCGGTGGTTTGACGCCCGATAATATTGGCACTGCCATCCATCAGGTCTCGCCCTACGCGGTGGATGTTTCCGGCGGTATCGAGGCGCGTCCCGGCGGCAAGGACGCGGCAAAAATGACGGCGTTTGTGCAGCGGGTCGCGGCGGCCAACCGGCCACGCTAGTAGGCGCGCACCGCGCGTATCGCCAGCGCCTGCGGGGCAGCACTGCTGGCCCGCAGGCGCTGTTTATCTGTTCTTGCTGCTTACTTTTTGGCGTTTTTGTGAGGTATGTCTGTGACCGACTCTGCGACCCCGTTCAGCGAGCTGACCCAGATGCCGGATGCCCGTGGCCATTTTGGCCCCTACGGCGGCCGCTTTGTGTCGGAAACCCTGAGCTTTGCCCTGGAAGACCTGGAAAAGACCTACGCCAGCCTGCGTAATGACCCGGCCTTCCAGGCGGAGTTTGATCGCGACCTTGCCCACTACGTTGGGCGTCCGTCGCCGCTTTACCACGCCGAACGCTGGTCTGAGTCGCTGGGTGGCGCGCAGGTCTGGCTCAAGCGCGAAGATCTCAATCACACCGGCGCGCACAAGGTGAATAACACCATCGGTCAGGCGCTATTGGCCAAAAAATCCGGCAAGCCGAGGGTCATCGCCGAAACCGGTGCCGGCCAGCACGGTGTGGCCACCGCTACGGTCGCCGCCCGGCTGGGGCTTGAGTGCGACATTTACATGGGTGCTGTCGACGTCGAGCGCCAAAAGCTCAACGTCTATCGCATGCGCCTGCTGGGCGCCCGGGTGATCCCGGTAGAGTCCGGCACCAAAACGCTGAAAGACGCCATGAACGAGGCGCTGCGCGACTGGGTCACCAACGTCGATACCACCTTCTATATTATTGGCACCGTCGCCGGGCCGCACCCGTACCCGCTGCTGGTGCGCGACTTTAACTCGGTAACGGGGCGCGAAGCGCGCGTCCAGTCGCTTGAGCAGATCGGCCGGCTGCCCGACGCGCTGATTGCCTGCGTGGGCGGCGGCTCCAACGCGATGGGGCTCTTTTACCCGTTTGTCGAAGACGCCGATGTGGCCATGTACGGCGTCGAAGCCGGCGGCGACGGCCTGGAAACCGGGCGCCACGCGGCCCCGCTGTCTTCCGATGCGCCCCGCGGCGTGCTGCACGGCAACCGCACCTACCTGATGTCGGACGCAGCCGGCCAGGTGTCCGATACCCACTCCATTTCCGCCGGGCTCGACTACCCGGGCGTGGGCCCCGAGCACGCGCTGTGGAAAGACGTCGGGCGGGTTAACTACGTCGCCGCCAACGACGACGCGGTGCTCGAGGCGTTCCGTGAGCTTACGCTCATGGAAGGCATCATGCCGGCGCTGGAGTCGTCGCACGCGCTGGCGTACGCCAAAGTGCTGGCGCCGACCATGCGGCCCGATCAGCATATCGTGGTTAACCTCTCGGGGCGCGGCGACAAGGACATCATGACGGTTGCCAAACTCGACGGCATCGAATTTTAAAGGCCGATTTTCAACGGCCCGTTTGCCCAGAGCTTGTTTTTCAAGGGCCCGTTTTCAAGAGAACACCATGAACCGTATTGATCAACGATTTAGCGAACTCAAGCAGCAGGGGCGGAAGGCGCTGATTCCTTTTATTACCGCGGGTGACCCCGCGCCGCGCTATACCCTGGGCTTTATGCATGCGCTGGTTGACGCCGGCGCCGACGTGCTCGAGCTGGGCGTGCCGTTTTCCGACCCCATGGCCGACGGCCCGGTGATTCAGAAAGCCTGCGAGCGTGCGCTCAAGGCGGGCACGCGGCTGGTCGATCTGTTTGACATGGTGGCAGAGTTTCGCCAGACCAATAGCCACACGCCGGTAGTGCTGATGGGCTACCTGAACCCGGTGGAGCGCATCGGCTACGCGGCCTTTGCCGAGCAGGCGGCGCGCGCCGGCGTTGACGGCGTACTGATGGTCGACATGCCGCCCGAAGAAGCCGATGAGCTGGCACCGCTATTGAAGAAAAGCGGCATCGCGGCGATATTTTTGGTCGCGCCGACCACGTCAAAAGCGCGCGCAGCGATTATCTGCGCCCACGGCGAAGGCTATCTTTACTACGTCTCGCTCAAGGGCGTGACCGGATCGGCCACGCTCAATGCCACCGATGTGGCCGAGCACCTGGCGCCGCTGCGCGAGCTGACCGACCTGCCGCTGTGCGTCGGCTTTGGCATCCGCGATGGCCAAGCCGCCGCCGAGGTGGCCAAGGTGGCAGATGGCGTTATTGTGGGCAGCGCGCTGGTCAACCGCATTGCCGCTAATGCGGCAACGCCCGGGGCGATCCCTGACGAGCTTAAGCGCGTGCTGGGTGAGATGCGTACCGCGATGGACGCCGGCGCCGAGGGGTAGATATCCTGTGTTCGCCGCCGCAACGGTCGAGCGGAAACGCTGCCCATACTGATCCGGGCCCGGTATCGCCGGGCGTTAACGTATAACGGAAGCCTTTGATAACGGAAGCTTTGTGATATGAGCTGGCTAGATAAAATTGTGCCCTCCATGGGACGAATCCAGCGCAAAGACCGTCGTGCCAGCGTGCCCGACGGTCTTTGGCGTAAATGTCCCAAGTGCGAGGCCGTGCTGTATTTGCCCGAGCTGGAAAAGCTCCACAGCGTCTGCCCCAAGTGCGATCACCACCTGCGCCTGACCGCGCGCAAGCGCCTGGGCTGGTTTCTGGATAGCGACGGACGCGAAGAAATCGCCGCCGACGTGGAGCCCGTTGACCGGTTGAAATTCCGCGATTCCAAGAAATATCGCGACCGCCTGATGGCGGCGCAGAAAACCACCGGTGAAAAAGACGCGCTGGTGGCCATGCGCGGCCAACTCGACGGCTTGGCGGTGGTCGCCGTGGCGTTCGAGTTCACCTTTATGGGCGGCTCGATGGGGGCCGTCGTCGGCGAGAAATTCGTCCGTGCGGCAACGCTTGCCCGCGAAGAAGGGCTGCCGCTGGTGTGCTTTTCCGCCTCGGGCGGGGCGCGGATGCAGGAAGCGCTGTTCTCGCTGATGCAAATGGCCAAAACCTCGGCCGCGCTTGAGCGGCTGAAAGAAGCCGGCCTGCCGTATGTATCGGTGCTTACCGATCCGGTGTTTGGCGGGGTGTCGGCATCGCTTGCCATGCTGGGCGATTTGAACGTGGCCGAGCCCAACGCGCTGATTGGCTTTGCCGGCCCGCGAGTGATCGAGCAAACCGTGCGCGAGACGCTGCCCGAAGGCTTCCAGCGCAGCGAGTTTCTGCTCGAGCACGGCGCGATCGACATGATTATCCACCGCCACGAGATGCGTGCTCGCCTGGGCGGCATGCTGCGTAAGCTCAGCCACCAGCCGTCGCTCGAGGCAGCGGCACAGCCCGATCTTGAAACGGCCGTGGTCGAGTTTGAGGCGGCATCAACGACGGCCGGCGCTACACAGGCTTCCGCCGACGCATCAGCGGGAGCACCCGCGCAGGACGCGCCGGATACCCCAGGCGACGAAGCGCCAACGCCGTCCGAGGCGGCGGCTGAAGAGGCCCTGGCCGAGGGCGATGATCAGGCCGCTGACGAGCCCGCCGCGGATACCGATGAGTCGGCCAGTACCGATGAGCCGGCCAGGCCAGCAAGCGACGACACGCCCCGCAATGCCTGACGCGTTTTCTGGCAACCCGCCTGACACCTTGCTCGCCTGGCTCGCCCACTGGGAGCGGCTGCACCCGGTGGGCATTGACATGGGGCTTTCACGCGTGCGCGAGGTGGCCGAGCGCATGGGGCTTGTGCGCGACGGACGGCTGCAGGGTGAAGGGGCGGCGCAGGTCATCAGCGTGGCCGGCACCAACGGCAAAGGCTCGACCGTTGCGCTGCTTTCAAGCCTTGCCCGCGCCCACGGCAAGCGAGCGGGGGCGTACACCTCGCCGCACCTGGTGCGCTATAACGAGCGGGTCACCATCGACGGCGAGCCGGCAAGCGATGCGCTGCTGGTGCAGGGTTTCGAACGGGTCGAAAAGGCGCGCCGCGCCGCGCCCGAGATCAGCCTGAGCTACTTTGAAGCCGGCACGCTTTGCGCCCTGTGGTGTTTGGCGCAGTCCGCGCTCGACGTAGTGGTGCTCGAAGTGGGGCTGGGCGGGCGTTTGGACGCAGTCAACATTATCGACGCCGACGTGGCGATCATCACCACCATTGCACAGGATCACGCCGGCTTTCTGGGCCATGATATTGCCCAGATCGGGCGTGAAAAAGCGGGTATCTTGCGTGCCGGCCGGCCGGCCGTGCTAGGCAGCCAGGCGCTGCCGCCAAGCGTTGCCGAGACCGCCGCTGAGCTACGGGCGCCGGTGTATGCGCTGGGCGAAGCGTTTTCCCGCACGCCGCTTGAACGCGGCGCGTGGTTGTTTAAGAGCAGCGCGGCGCCTTCGCTAACCGCTTTGCCCGACCCCGGCCTGCCGCTGGATAACGCCGCCACCGCGCTGCAGGCGCTGGCGCTTGCCGGCGTTGAGCTAACGCCGCGAGGCGTGGTCGCCGCGCTTGAGCAGGTGAGCCTGCCCGGGCGCATGCAGTGGCGCGGCCCGTGGTGTCTGGACGTGGGGCACAACCCTCACGCCGCGGCCTACGTGGCCGAGCGCTTCAGGGCGCTACCCGAAAGCGGCCGGCGCTGGTGTTTGCTGGGCATGCTCGACGATAAAGACGCCGCCGGCGTGATCGCCGCGCTCAAGCCGGTCATCAGCGACTGGGTCTGCGCGAGCCTTGACGGCCCGCGGGGGCGCTGCGCCGACGCGCTTGCCGCGGACGTGGCGGCGCAGGGCGGGCGCGTTCATCACTGTGCGGCCACGCCCGAGGCCGGCGCCGACTGGCTGGATGAGCGCCTAACCGATGACGATATCGTCCTGGTGGCGGGGTCGTTTTTCACCGTGGGGGCGCTGCTGGCAACGCCACGCTTTGGCAACAGCGGCTGATCGGGTAGAGGACAGACACATGAAATACGGCAGAACAGAGCGCATTAGCGGTATTGTCATCTTGCTGGCATTAGCCGCCATTCTGGTGCCGTGGCTGATGAGCGACCCGGCGCCGCGCGACGAGCGGCCCCAGCCGTCATTTACCATTGAACAGCCCGTTGACGTGCCGCGTCATGAGGTGTCCGCGCCGGAAAAACCCGACTCTATCGATGTCGATACTGACGCCGTAGACGCCGTAAAAGACACGCCCAGCGTTGACGCGCCCAACCCCGATCCGATTGCCGATTTGATGGCCGAAGGCGACAGCAGTAGCGCCGCTGATAACGCCGGCAGCGGCGACGACGCCTCGGCAAACGGCATTCCCGAGGCGTCGCCGCAAGGCGAGTGGGCGGTTCAGGTAGGCAGCTTCGGCAAGGCGGAAAACGCCAAGCGGCTACAAAAAGAGCTCGAAGCGCAGGGGTTCAGCGTTTATACGCGCCGGCGCAGCGGTGATTTGACCACGGTTATGGTGGGGCCTTTTTCGCGCTCGGAAGACGGCGAGAAAGCGATGTCGCAGATTAAGCAGCGTGCCAATCAGCAGGGCCTGCTGACGCGCGTCAAAGACTAGCGCCCAAGGATTCGGCATGACGCTAACCTGGATTGACATGGTGTTTCTGGCCGTGCTTGCGCTGTCGATGCTGGCAGGCTTTGCGCGCGGGCTGGTGCGCGAAGCGCTGGGGCTGGCCGCCTGGGTGGTGGCGCTAATGGCGGCGCGGGTGCTGGTCGAGCCCGTGGCTGAGCTGCTCGACGGCTGGATTTCAAGCGTTGACGCGCGGCTGGTACTGGCATTTGTGCTGGTGGTGATTGCCGTCATCCTGGTGTGTGGCATCGTCATCCGTGCGCTGCACGCGGCCATCGTCTGGGTCGGCATGGGCTTTTTGAACCGCCTGGCCGGCGCCGCTTTCGGGCTGGCGCGGGGGTGCGCCATTTTGCTGGTGGCCACCGTGCTGTTAACGCTGACCCCGCTTGAAAAGCTTGAGGCCTGGCAGGACGCTACGCTGCGCCCCACCTTCGAGCAGCTGCGCGGCTGGGCGCTCAGCCAGCTCGACCAGTGGGAGCACGATTTCCCGCCGGCGCCGGAATCGCTCAAAGAGATCCGGCTGCCGGATATTAACCTGCGTGACGCTTCCTGAACGGCGCAGTAGGCACGGCCTGAGGCCGGCAGCGGTTGCCGGCAGCGGGGCGCGTTCATGAATCATGGGCTTACGTCCTCGGTAAGTCGCGAAACAGCGAGGTAAACAGCATGTGCGGTATCGTCGGCCTTATGGCCACGCAGGCGGTTAATCAGGCCATTTACGACGCCTTGACCGTGCTCCAGCATCGCGGCCAGGACGCGGCCGGGATGATGACCTGGAGCGAAGGGCGCTTTTTTCTGCGCAAAAGCAACGGCCTTGTGCGTGACGTGTTTCATACCCGTCACATGGCGCGGCTGAAAGGCAATCTGGGTATCGGCCACGTGCGCTACCCGACGGCGGGCTCGTCCAGCGAGGCCGAGTCACAGCCGTTTTACGTCAACTCGCCCTACGGCATTGCGTTGGCGCACAACGGTAACCTGACCAACTCCGATCAGATCAAGCAGGAGCTTTTTTCCAGCGACCTGCGCCACATCAACACCAGCTCGGATTCGGAAGTACTGCTCAACGTGTTCGCCCACGAGCTGGGCAAGCAGGGCCAGCACCTTGCGTCGGAAGACGTGTTCGATGCCGTGCGCCGCGTGCATCGCCGCTGCAAGGGCGCGTATGCCGCCGTGTCGGTGATCAACGGCGTGGGCATGGTGGCGTTTCGTGATCCCAACGGCATTCGTCCGGTGGTCTTCGGTACGCGCACGGTCGACGGCCGGCAGGAAGTCATGGTGGCCTCGGAATCCGTGGCGCTTGACGTCGGCGGTTTCGAGCTTGAGCGCGATCTTTCGCCGGGCGAGGCGATTTTTGTCGATATGCAGGGCCGCGTGCATACCCAGGTGTGCGCCGACCGCCCGCAGCTGCGCTCGTGTATCTTCGAGCATGTGTATCTGGCGCGTCCCGACTCGATTCTGGACGGCGCCTACGTCTACGGCACGCGCATGCAAATGGGGCGCAAGCTGGGCGACCGGGTGCTGAATGAATGGCCCGATCACGACATCGACGTGGTCATTCCGATTCCCGATACCTCGCGCACCTCGGCGCTGGAAATGGCTCAGCATTTGAACGTGACGTACCGCGAAGGCTTCATGAAAAACCGCTACATCGGCCGCACCTTCATCATGCCTGGGCAAACCCAGCGCAAGAAGTCGGTACGCCAGAAGCTCAACGCCATCGATATCGAGTTCCGGGATAAAAACGTGCTGCTGGTGGATGACTCCATCGTGCGCGGCACGACCTGCCAGCAGATTATCCAAATGGCGCGCGATGCCGGCGCGCGCAAGGTGTATTTTGCTTCGGCCGCGCCGCCGGTGCGCTACCCCAACGTCTACGGTATCGACATGCCCGCCGCCGACGAGCTGATCGCCCATGGGCGTACCGAAGCCGAAGTGGGGGAGCTGATCGGCGCCGACCGGATCTTCTATCAGGATCTGGACGACCTGAAAGCCGCCTGCTATGAGGTTAACCCGGCGTTTGAAGGCTTCGACTGCTCGGTGTTTGACGGCCACTACGTCACCGGCGACATCGACGCGGCTTACCTGGCCGAGCTCGAGGCCAGCCGCAGCGACGCGGCCAAGGACGAAAGCGCCGGCGATCACGCTCTGGTGGGGATGCATAACCACGACGACGATCTGGATGACTGACACGCTATTACCGGGAACCCGATATGCACGCTGATTCACCGTACGACACCCCATACGATACGCCGTGGTCGCTGGAGACGCTGGCCATTCGCGCCGGCCACGACCGCACCGCCGAGCAGGAACACGCCGAGCCGATTTTCCCCACCTCGAGCTTCGTCTATGAAAGCGCAGCCGAGGCGGCGCGCAAGTTCAAGGGCGAAGAGCCGGGCAATATCTACTCGCGCTTTACCAACCCCACGGTGCATACCTTCGAAAAGCGTCTGGCGGCGATGGAAGGCGGCGAGCGCTGCGTGGCGACCAGCTCGGGCATGTCGGCCATCCTGTGCACCGCGCTGGCGCTTTTGGCCGCCGGCGATGAAATCGTCGCCTCGCGTTCGCTGTTTGGCTCTACGGTCAGCCTGCTGGATAAGTATCTGGGCAAGTTCGGCATCACCACCCGCTACGTCGAGCTGTCTGATCTTGACGCCTGGGAAGCGGCGATTACGCCGGCAACCAAGCTTTTGTTTGCCGAAACGCCGTCCAATCAGCTGTCGGAAGTGGCCGATATCGAAGCGCTGGCAGATATTGCCCACCGGTCTGATGCCTGGCTTGCCATCGATAACTGCTTTTTAACCCCGGCGCTGCAGCGTCCGCTGGCGCTGGGCGCTGACCTGATCATCCACTCGGCGACCAAGTACCTTGACGGCCAGGGGCGCGCGATTGGCGGCGCCGTGGTTGGCGGCCATGAGCTGCTTGAAGGCGTGTTTGGCGCGGTGCGCACGGCGGGGCCCTGCCTCAGCCCGTTCAATGCCTGGATTTTTACCAAGGGGTTGGAAACGCTCGGCTTGCGCATGCGCGCCCACTGCGACAACGCCCAGCGGCTGGCGCAATGGCTGGAGCAGCACCCCGGCGTGGCGCAGGTGTACTACAGCGGTCTTGAAAGCCACCCGCAGCACGCGCTGGCGGCCAGGCAGCAAACGGGCTTTGGCGCGGTGATCGGCTTTGAGGTGCACGGGGGCCAAGAAGGCGCGTGGCAGGTGATCGACGCTACGCGGCTGGTCTCGATTACCGGCAATCTGGGCGACGTGAAGTCCACCATTACCCACCCGGCGAGCACCACCCACGGGCGGCTGTCGGACGCGCAAAAGCAGGCGGCGGGGATTACCCCGGGGCTGCTGCGCGTCTCGGTCGGGCTGGAAGGCTTTGACGATATTCAGCGCGACCTGGCCCGCGGCCTCGACGCACTGGCACGGCGCGGCTGACGGTTAACGCATAAGGGGGCGTTTATGTGGCGCAATACGCATAGCGGCTGGGGCTGGGTCAGTATCGCGCTGCACTGGCTTGGCGCGCTGGCGATTATCGGGCTGTTTGCGCTCGGCTGGTGGATGACCGGGCTCGACTACTACAGCGGCTGGTATAATCAGGCGCCGTGGATTCACCGTTCGGTGGGCATCTTGCTGCTGCTGGCAACCGTTGGCCGGATTATCTGGCGGCTGTGTCAGCCTACGCCCCGCGCCGAAGGCAGCCGCTTTGAAGCCGTGGCAGCGCATCTGGGGCATCTGGCGCTATACGCGCTGCTGCTGGTAGTGCTGATCAGCGGCTATTTGATTTCCACCGCTAAAGGCAGCGGTATCAGCGTGTTTGGCTGGTTTGAACTGCCGGCGACGGTCTACGGCTTTGCCAATCAGGCTGATAGTGCCGGAACGATTCACTGGTATAGCGCTCTGATACTGATGCTACTGGCGGCGGTGCATACGCTTGCCGCGCTTCGCCACCACTGGTGGGATAAGCATTTAACGCTCGTGCGCATGCTTAATGCAAGCTATGCCCGGCGTGATCAATAACGGGGTAATTCCCTGCAAGGAGTGACAGGATGTTGACGCTAAAAACACTGACAAAGACCGCCGCGGTGGCTACCATCAGCGCCGTACTGCTGCCGTTTAGCCAGGCGCAGGCGGCAAACTATCAGGTGGATACCGAAGGCGATCACGCCTTTGTGCAGTTCAAGATCAGCCATTTGGGCTTTTCGTATATCCTGGGCAGCTTCAAGGGGTTCAGCGGCGAGTTCGACTACGACCCCGACAACCTCGACGACGCCTCGGTCGCCTTTGAAGTGCAGGTGGCAAGTCTTGACACCCACCATGCCGAGCGCGATCGCCATATTATGGGCGCTGATTTTCTCAACGCCGATGAATACCCCACGGCAACGTTCGAGTCTACCGGCTTTGAGTCAACCGGCGACGACGAAGGTATCGTGACAGGTGAGCTGACGCTGCACGGTGAAACCCAAACCATCGACATGCCGGTGACGCTGCTGGGCGAAGGCGACGACCCCTGGGGCGACTACCGTGCGGGCTTCGAGGGCAGCACCACGCTTGAGCTGTCCGAATTCGGCATCGATATGCAGAAATTCCCCGAGCCCATGCGCGAGCTTGAGCTTTACGTGACGTTTGAAGGCATTCGCGAGTAGTTCTCAGCGCCTTACGCTGAGCGTCAGATTAAAACGCCACCGCCTTATTTGAGGCGCTGGCGTTTTTACGTTGGGGCAGGGTGTATCTTGCCGCCATTTTTATCGCATACATTCATCGCATACAAGGAGTCATTGCCCCGTGGCAGACGCGCAGCAGACGATCTCAACGAGCGATCTGGGTAGGCAGCTATGGCAGCAAACCTGGCCGATGGCCATCGGTGCGCTTGCGCTGCTGGGCTTTCAGCTGGTCGACAGCGCCTTTATTGCGCGGCTGGGCACCGCGCCGCTGGCCGCGCAGTCGTTTACCTTTCCGCTGTCGTTTCTGATCATTGGCATTCAAGTGGGCATTGGTATTGCCATTGCCGCGCTGATCTCCCGGGCGTTGGGCAGCGGGGAACCCCAGCGCGCTCAGCGGCTGAGTACCCTGGTGCTAATGGTCGGCAGTACGCTGATTGGCGTGCTGGCCGTGGCGCTCTGGCTTTGGCAGCGGCCCGTATTTACGCTGCTGGGCGCGGATCACGCGGCGCTTGGCTACATTCGCACCTACTGGCCGGTGCAGCTGCTGGCGGGCTGGTTTGGCGCGCTGGCCTACTTTGCCTACAGCGTGTTTCGCGCCCACGGCAATACGCGCCTGCCCGGCAACATGATGCTGCTGACGAGCCTGATCAACCTGGTGCTGGATCCGCTGCTGATTTTCGGCGTCGGCCCCTGGGGCGGGCTGGGGCTGCCGGGTGCGGCCTGGGCCAGCGTCATTGCCTTTGGTACGGGGCTGGGCTTTACCGGCAGCTGGCTGTGGCGAGAGCGCTGGCTAACCCGCGAGGGGCTACGCGCAGAAACCCGGCGTTCGCTGCGGCCCTTCATGGGGATTGCCGGCCCGGCGATGGTCAGCCAGCTGATGCCGCCGCTGTCGGCGATGCTGGCCATCGCGGTAGTGGCCGCCATTGGCGAGACGCACGTGGCCGCCTGGGGGCTGGCCAGCCGGCTTGAGACGCTCTCGCTGATGGCTATTCTGGCACTGACCATGTCGCTGCCGCCGTGGCTGGGGCGCTGCTACGGCGCGGGCGACTGGGAGCAAATCAGACGCCTGATGCGCCTGGCGCTAAAGGTGGCGGTGCTATGGCAGCTGGCACTGGGGATAATAATGGCGCTGGCCGCGCACTGGGTCGCGCTGGCGCTGGCCGGCCAGCCGGCGGTGCGCGAAGAGCTGGTGCTGTTGATCCGCTTTTTGCTGCCAAGCTACGCCGCGCTGGGCGTGTGCATGCTGGTGGTCTCGGCGGGAAACGCGCTGGGCTTTCCGCTGTGGTCGATGGTGCTCTCCGGCGTGCGGCTATTTATCTGCTATTTACCCTGCCTGTGGCTGGGTATGCAGCTCGGCGGCTGGACGGGATTGGCGCTGGGCGCGGCCGTCGGCAACGTGCTGGCCGGCCTGGCGGCGTGGCGCACGCTAAAGCGGCTGCTTAAATGACGCTATCTGCGTTTTTAACCAGGCTCTGGCGGCGAAAGCGCGGATGGTACACACGTATGTACACTATCGCCGCAAAACGCCCGGCCACGAGATACGTGACCGGGCGTTTAGCAGGCCGTCCAAGCGCCATGGCGCGTTAGTCGTCAACCACGATGTCGTTGACCACGGCGATGGCGCGGGCCAGGTAGGGCAGGTTCTGCTGGGAGAAACCGGCGACGTTGGCACGCCCCGAGCGCACCATGTAGATACCAAATTCGTCGCGCAGACGGTCTACCTGATCGGGCGTCAGGCCGGTGTAGGAGAACATGCCGCGCTGCTCGCCGACGCAGGCGTACTTTTTATCCAGCCCGTAGGGCTCAAGGGCCTTGACGAACTCCTGGCGTAGGGTGTTCACGCGGTCGCGCATTTCGGTCAGCTCGTCGCGCCACAGGGCGGAAAGCTCGGCGTCGTGCAGAATTGTGCTGACAATCGCGCTGCCGTGCGCCGGCGGGTTGGAGTAGTTCTCGCGGGCGACAACGGCGAACTGCGAACGGACGTGGTCTTTCTGCTCGGCGTCCTTGGCCACGACAATCAGGCAGCCGGTACGCTCGCAGTAGATGCCGAAATTTTTCGAGCAGGAGCTGGTAATGATGACCTCATCGAGCTGCTCGGCAAACAGGCGCACGCCGTAGGCGTCTTCGTCGAGCCCCTGGCCAAAGCCCTGGTAGGCAAAGTCAATCAGCGGCAGCAGCTTGCGCTCGCGCACTACCTCGAGCACGGTCTGCCACTGCTCGGCTGACAGGTCAAAACCGGTGGGGTTGTGGCAGCAGGCGTGGAGCACGACCACGTCGCCCTCGGGGATTTGCTTGAGCGCTGTCAGCATGCCGTCAAAGTCGAGGCGGTTGTCGGTGTCGACGTAGGGGTACTTGTGCAGCGCGATGTCCGCCGCGGTGAAAATTCCGTGGTGGTTCGGCCAGGTCGGATCGCTGACCCAGATACCCTTGCCGGGCAGTTGGCTGGCGATAAAATCGGCCGCCAGACGCAGCGCGCCGGTGCCGCCGGGCGACTGGGTGGCGCTTGCGCGGCCGGCTTCCAATACCGGCGACTTGGCCCCCAGCACCAGCGGCAGCACCGCGTCGCCGTAGGCGGGCGCACCGTGCGAGCCGATGTAGGTCTTGGTGGTTTCATTCTTGAGCAGGCGAGCTTCCGCTTCCTTTACCGCCCGCATGATTGGCGTATTGCCTTTATCGTCGCGGTAAACGCCCACCCCCAGGTCGACCTTTTGCGGGTTGGGATCTTTTTTGAAAGCGTCGATCAGCCCGAGAATGGCATCTCCTGGGACTTGCTCAATATGCTCGAACATTGATTAGGCTACCTCATTGTCTGGCGATATGAATAATAGAAATGGCTTTGGCGTAGACGCAGCGCCTGTAGGTGAAACCTTAGTCGCTAGCCACGCCAAAACGCCTATCGCCTGTGCCTCTTATCATGCCATCGCGAGGCCTGATCCGCTAGCGCCCCCTAGAAGGGCGCTATAGAATCGCGGTGTTTACACCGCTGAGCGCTGGCGCGGGACAGGCGCACGTATTGATGCATCCATAACGGCTGTTATTCTATTTTGGAATTACGTGCTCATTATTTATTACTTTTTATGCTGTTAAAAATTCGCTATGTTGCGTTGACTCGAAGGCTTTTTTGAACGGCGTTAAGCGCTAGCGTTTTTTTACCGAGGTGCCGCGTGGCTGTGTTAGACCGTATTTCTTTGCAACCGCCGGGCAGCGTCAGCCTGGTTGGCGCCGGCCCCGGCGACCCCGAGCTTTTAACGCTGAAGGCGTACAAGCGGCTGCTAAATGCCGATATCGTGCTGTATGACCGCCTGGTGAGCCAGGAGGTGCTGGATATCATTCCCGCGCGTGCCCAAAAGCGTTACGTGGGTAAGGCGTGCTCGAACCATAGCGTGCCCCAGGAAGGCATCAACCAGGCGCTGGCCGACTGGGCGCTGGCCGGCCATGCCGTGGTGCGCCTGAAAGGCGGCGATCCGTTTATCTTCGGGCGCGGCGGTGAAGAGCTGGAAACGCTGGTGGCCCGGCGCATTCCGGTCGAGGTGATTCCCGGGATTACCGCCGCCTCGGGGTGCTCAAGCTATGCCGGGATTCCGCTGACCCACCGCGACTACGCCCAGTCGGTGCGATTGGTGACCGGTCATTTGAAAAGCGGGCGCTGCGAACTGGACTGGGCATCGCTTGCCCGGCCGGGACAAACGCTGGTGTTTTACATGGGGCTTGGCAGCCTTGAGCTTATCTGTGCGGCGCTGGTCGAGCACGGCGTGTCGCCGACGACGCCGCTGGCGCTGGTTTCCCAGGGCACCACGCGCGCGCAAGCGGTACATATCGGCCGCCTTGATGCGCTGCCCGAAAGCTTTGCCCGCAATGAGATCAAGTCGCCGACGCTGCTGATTATTGGCGGCGTGGTTGCGCTACACGATACGCTTGCCTGGTTTGATGCGCCCGAGGGCCACGCCAGCGGGTTTATCGAAGGCCGTCACCCGACGCCGCTGCGCTGCGTACAATAGCCGTAAACACAGGATAAACGCCATGACGAAACGTCTGGGTGGTCAGGCGCGAATCGCCGTGTATGCTGTTAGGGTGTAGCTATATTTCGGTACTTAACGCGAGAGGGATTCATCCATGGCAGACGATAACCGTCCAGAAGACCAGAAGCCGGGCGATAACCACGAGCCGGACAACGACCAGGGCAGCGACAGCACGCCGGAATCGGGCCGCCATACGTCCAGCGATCATAACGCCAGGGCGCAAACGGCTGACGACACGGCGGCCAAGCCACCGATGGGCACGCTGTTGAAGGATAACCGCGTCAAGGCCATTGCCGGTATTGCTGCCATCGCCGTGGTCTGGGCGATTATTGCCCAGTCGACCGCCGGGTCGCGGGGCGAGCACATTGATAGCCTTGAGGGCCAGCTGGCGGATTCCCAGCAAAAAAGCCAGAAGCTTGACGCCGAGCTGTCCGAACAGCATGACGCAGAGCAAAACGTTGCTGAATTGAAAGAGCGCATTGCCTCGCTGAAAGAACAGCAGAAGCAGGCGCAAAGCACGCTTGAAGACACGCAAAGCGACATCAAGGACGCAGAAGCGACGCTTAGCCAGCGGGATGGTGAACGCGAAGAACAACAGCAGAAACTCGACGCGCTCAACCAGAAAGTGGACGACACCGAGCAGCAGCTGGCCACGCTGCGCGATAACGAAGAGAAGGTCAAAAGCGAGCAAAAAGACGCCGTCGACGCGCGCAAGGAGGCCGAAGAGGCTCGCCAAAGCGCCGAGGAGTCGCGCCAGAAGGCCGATGAGGATCGTCAGGAAGCCGAAACCAAGCGTCAGCAGGCCGTTGAAGAGCGCGAGCAGGCCGAAGACAAGCTGAAAACGCTGAACAAAGACATCGACAGCGCCGAGAAGAAGCTGAAAGCGGCCAAGCAAGACGTCAGCAGCGTTGAGAAAAAGCGCGACGAGCTGACCGCCGCGCGCGATGACATGCAGTCCAGGCACGATGCGCTGCAGTCCAAGGTCGATGCGCTGGGCAAACAGCGCAAAACTCAGGCGCAAGAGCTTGAGCAGGCGGGCAGCAAGCTGGGTGAGCTGACAACCGCGCTGGGTTCCGGGCGCGACGAGCTGGACAAGGTCAACAGCGGCATCAATCAGCACGAAAATCAGCTTGAAAGCCTGCAGACCCAGCTTGACCAGTGGCATAGCGAGCTGGGATCGCTGGAAAACCGCCTGAGCGACAAGGGCGGCGATGCTGATGAAGACGGCGCCTCAGACAAGCAGGGCAAGTCGGATACGCCTGACCAGAAAGACCAGGACAGCCAGTCCAAGAGCGTTCAGTTTGAAGCCAGCAATGACGCCGACGGCGCAAACGAAGAAGCGCAAGCGTCCGCGTCCGACAAGCAGGACAAGCAGGACAAGCAGGACAAGCAGGACAAGCAGGACAAGCAGG
>JAKDRW010000030.1 GCA_030454225.1 Vreelandella subglaciescola
TCCTGCCTCTACCTTGTGGTCCAAAGTGCTGCAGTTATTCTATGAATTCAGGTGGTTTAATGCGCTGCATTCAAAGGGTTTTATCGATATTCGCCCATACCGCCGACGCCATCGGAGTCTTACATGAGCCATACCCAGGACAACGTGTCTTCCAATCAGCAGGAGCCGCATGCGGCCAACCGCGCCGGGCGTATCGGCCTGTTCCTTGGCCCATTGCTAATGCTGGCAACGCTATTATTGCCCGCGCCGGGCGGCATGGATACCGCAGCCTGGCACTGCGCCGGATTGGCGATGTTCATGGCGACCTGGTGGGCGACCGAGGCGATCCCGATCCCCGCTACCTCACTGCTGCCGTTGGCGATTGGTCCGGCGATCGGCGTCGGTGATATTGGCGATCTTGCGGCCTCTTATGCCGACAAGATCATCTTCCTGTTTCTCGGTGGTTTTCTGCTGGGGCTGGCGATGCAGCGCTGGAACCTGCACCGGCGTATTGCGCTGCGCACGTTGCTGGCGGTGGGCACCAGCCCGGCTCGCCAGATCGCCGGTTTCATGGTGGCGACCGGCTTTATCAGTATGTGGGTGTCCAATACGGCCACGGCGATCATGATGCTGCCGATCGGTATGTCGGTGGTCAGCCTGATGGCCGATAGTGCCAAGGCGCAGTCTCACGCGGTCGATCGCTATGCCACACGGCTGCTGCTGGCCATCGCCTACTCCGCCTCGATCGGCGGCGTGGCTACGCTGATTGGTACCCCGCCCAATGCGATTCTGGCGGGCTATCTGTCATCCAGCGAAGGCGTGGATATCGGCTTTGCCCAGTGGATGATCGTGGGGCTTCCGGTATCGATCGCGATGATGACCGCAGCCTGGCTGTGGCTGGTGCGCGGCGGCTTCGAGCTGGATACTAGCCAGGCCGGGCAAAACATGCTCAAGCAAGAAATCGCCAAACTTGGCTCGCCCAGTTCAGCCGAAAAGCGTATCGGTTTGATGTTTTTGCTCGCCGCCGGCCTGTGGATTTGTCGGCCGCTGCTCAACAGCGCCGGTCTGGATTGGCTCTCGGACGCGATGATCGCCATGGCGATAGGCGTGGCGCTGTTCGTGATACCTGCGGGCGGCGGCCGGTTAGGCCCTGACTACGAGCCGACCAAGGGCGGCCGGTTGATGAGCTGGGAAAACGAGGCCGGCGTGCCCTGGGGCGTGCTGCTGCTGTTTGGCGGCGGCCTGGCGCTTGCCGGTGCGATCAAAAGCACCGGCCTGGCGGAATGGATCGCTACCCAGATGGAAATCTTCGGCGCGCTGCCCGGCGTACTGCTGATCGGCGCGGTCGTGCTGGTGATCATTTTCCTCACCGAAGTGAGCTCCAATACCGCTACCGCCGCCGTGTTCATGCCGCTGCTGGGCGCGCTCGCCGTGTCGGTCAACGTCGACGTGCTGATGCTGACGGTGCCCGCGGCTATCGCCGCCAGCTGTGCCTTCATGATGCCGGTGGCGACGCCGCCCAACGCCATCGTGTTTTCCACCGGGCGCATGCGTATCCAGTCAATGATGCGCGCCGGCCTGGCGCTCAACATCGTCTGTGTGGTCCTCGCGACCCTGATTCCGTACCTGCTGATTAGCGCGTTCTGGTAGGGCAGCTGGGCCACCGGTAACGCGGTGGGCGGATAAAACGCTCGGTCTGAATACTGACAAACCCGCCTGACGGCGGGCTTTCTATCCTAACGGCTTGTGCGCAGGGGTCACCGTTAAGGCTGACCTAGCGGCTCTTCAACTGCTCCACCATTTCTTCACTAATCGCCACGCCTTCTTCGGCGAACACGTCCTGGGCGACCTTCAGCGCGCTTAGCGAGCGGGGAAAGCCGACGTAGGGGATGAGGTGGATGATACAGCCGGCGATTTCGTCGGGGGTGAGGCCCACCTGCAGGCCGGTGACCACGTGCATGCCGATTTGCGGCGTGCCCTGGGCGATCAGCGCGGAGATGGTGGCCAGCACCTTTTGCTTGTTCTCAAGCCCCGGGCGGGAGTAGACGTCGCCGAAGGCGAACTCCACCACCATGCGGGTGAGATCCGGGGCGATGTCCTTGAAGCTCTCGCCGACTTCCATGTGCCCGGTGGGCTTGCCGGCTTCGGGGGTGGTCAGCTCGTTGAGTTTGTCCATGCCCTGCTGGTAACGCTCGCTTGCCATGCTGGCCTCCTTGAAAGAATCACGGTGGATTGGCGGGAATACGCGCCGATTGTGATGTGTCTGTTCAGGAAAGGCCAGCGGGTGAGCCTTGGCCGGCAAAAGCAGCGGGGCGATTAGTACATGCGTCCGGCAAGATCGCCCATGATCCAGATGGTGCCGCCGGCCATGAGCGTGAGCAGCAAAAGCGAAAACAAGATGAGATGCAGGTCCTCGCGCTTTTGCCGGCTAAGGTCGATGTGCAGGAAGTAGCGCACCTGGATAATCAGCTGGGCCACCCCGGCAACGGCGACGATGGCAAGCGTCGCGGCGCGGGAAAGATCGACCCCCAGCACCGCGGCGAAGGCCACCACGGTGAGGATGAGCGAAAGCAGACCGCCGATCAGATAGTGTTTTAGCTCACGCTGCCAGGCTGTGTTTTTCATGCCACCCCCGCGAGGAACACGATGGAAAAAATGCCGATCCACACCAGGTCCAGAAAGTGCCAGTACAAGCCGAGCATCAGCAGCCGCGTTTTGACGCGGCAGTTCAGCCCCAGCACGCCGATCTGAACCAGCATGACCCCAATCCACAGCAGGCCAAGGGTGATATGCAGGCCGTGCAAGCCCACCAGAGCGTAATAGGCCGATAGCCAGCCACTGCGCGAAGGAACGCCACCGTCCTGGGCCATGCTGTGGAAATCCGTCAGCTCAAACCCGAGAAAGGCGAGCCCCAGCGCCGCAGTGATGATCAGCCATATCATCAGCCCGCGGCGCTGGCCGTTGCCGTGCTTGAGCAAGAGGCTGGCAAACCCGTAGGTGAGACTACTCAGCAGCAGTAAGCCGGTTTGGATGGCGACACTGGTGAGGTCGAATAGCTCGAGCGGCCCGGGGCCGCCCGCGGTGCCGTTGCGCATGGCGACGTAGGTGGCAAAAAGAATCCCGAAAAGGATGAGGTCGCTCATCAGAAACACCCAGAAGCCGAAGATGACCGGTTCTGAACGGGTGTGGGCTTCGCCATGCGGGGCGCCCAGATTGAGCCCGGGATGAAGCGGCGTGTCTTGAGTCATGGCACTACATCCGCCGCGGCAAGGCCACGGTTACCGGGGGAGGTTTCTTCATCGCGGGTGACGGCGCGGGTATTTGCCACGTCGTCGAGCCAATCGCGATGAGCCTGCTCCAGCTCGGCGGCTGAAATCGTGTGTTCGGTTTGCGTCACAAAGCCGCGCGCGATCATGCTGGCGGCCATACCCAGCAGGCCGGCAATGGCCAGCCACCAGATATGCCATACCAGCCCGAAGCCCATCAGCGTAGCGGCGATACATACCGCCATGCCCATCGAGGTGGCGTTGGGCATCTTGATATCGGCATAGCGCTGTGCCGGCAGGTAGGGGTGGCCCGCCTCCTTTTCGACGGCAAACGCATCGCGCGAGTACACCTGCGGCGTGGCGGCAAAGTTCCATTCCGGCGGCGGCGAGGACACCGACCACTCGAGTGTGCGCCCGTCCCAGGGGTCGCCTGCCGGCACGGCCAGACGCTTGCGGTCGCGAACGCTGACCCAGCCCATTTGCAGCATTGTGAAAAAGGCGCTCAACAGCACCAGAGCGCCGGCCAGCGCTACGTACATCCAGGGCACGAAGGCCGGGTCGCTGAAGCTCGCCGAACGCCGTGGCATGCCCAGCAGGCCGAGCCAGTACAGCGGCAGGAAGGCGAAGCAGAAACCGATGATCCAAAGCCAGGCCGCGCGCCGTGACAGGCGTTCGTCAAGGCGAAAGCCAAAGGCCTTGGGAAACCAGTACTGAATCCCCGCCAGCATGCCAAACAGCGTGCCCGGGATCAGTACGTTGTGGAAGTGAGCGACCAGAAACAGCGTGTTATGTACCTGAAAGTCCACGGTGGGGTTTGCCTGAATCACGCCGCTCAACCCGCCGATGACGAAAAGGATAAAAAAGCCAAGCATATAAATCATGGGGGCGGTGAGGCGTATTCGCCCACGGTAGAGGGTGGCCATCCAGTCGTAGATTTTTACCCCGGTGGGAACGGCGATAATCATGGTGGCGATGCCGAAAGCGATATTGACGCTGGCACTTTGCCCCATGGTGAAAAAGTGGTGCAGCCAAACGGTGAACGAAACGGCGGCGATGGCCATGGTCGCGAATACCAGCGAGGCATAGCCGTAAAGGCGTTTGGCGGCATAGGTGGCAGAAATTTCCGAAAACACGCCAAACGCCGGCAGTACGACGATATACACCTCGGGGTGGCCGAACATCCAGAAGATGTTGGCGTAGTTCATCATGTTGCCGCCGAGATCGTTGGTGAAAAAGTGAAAATCCAGATAGCGGTCAAGCGCCAGCATAAGCGAGCCGGCGGTGAGCGGCGGCATCGCGTAGACGATCATGATAGCCGTACACAGGGCAGTCCAGGTAAACATCGGCATGCGCATGAAATGCATGCCCGGCGCGCGCGACTTGTAGATGGTGACCGCAAAGTTGATGCCGGTCAGGGTGGTGCCGATGCCCGACAGCACGATCGCCCAGATCCAGTAGTCGGGCCCCACGCCGGGGTTGAAGTCGGCCCCGGTATAGGGTGGGTAGGCCGACCAGCCGCCGGTTTCGAAGTGGCCCACCACCAGCGATACCATGATCAGCGCGGCGGCTGCGGTGGTCAGCCCCAGACTGACCTGATTCATGACCGGAAAGACCATATCGCGCGCGCCGATCTGCAACGGCACCACGTAGTTGATCAGGCCGATCAGCAGCGGCATGGCGACGAACAGAATCATGATGGTGCCGTGGGTACTGAACAGCTGAGCAAAATGTTCCGCGGAGAGAATGCCGCCATCGAGTGCGGTGGCCTGGTGGGTGCGCATAGCGACGCCTTCCAGGACGCCGCGCGCCATCATCACCAGCGCCAGCACGATATACATGATGCCGATTTTTTTGTGGTCGGCGCTGGTCAGCCAGTCGCGCCATAGCCGACCCCAGAGCCGGTAGCGCAGCAATACGCCGAGCAGTGCGATACCGCCAACAACAACGGCAAGCCCCGCACCGGCGGCAACGGCGCTGTCGATGCTCGGGGCGGCGATAAACTCGTGGACGAAAAAGCTCGACCACTCAAGGCGGCCAAAGATCGGATCACTCATGCTCGCCTCCGGACTGATAGGCGGGTGAGCCCGGCTGCTGTTGCGCCGTCAGCCCCTTGCTATCGTGATAGCGGTTGATGATCTGCTGGAAAAGATCGGGCCGAATCGCCGAGAAAAGCAACGGCCCCGAGCCCTGGTCGGGGGCCAGCGCCGCTCGTGCCTCGGCTCGTGAACCACGCTCGGCAAGCCTTGTGTAGGTGCGCGCATTCAGCGAAAGCGGGGAAGCCCGAGCTTTTTCGACCCAGGACTGCCAGTCGTTCTGGGACAGGGCGTGCACGGCAAAAGACTGCCGGGAGAAGCCCGCACCGTTGTACTGGGTGTTTTGGCCGCGGGTAAAACCCGGGCGGTCGGCGATGAAATTGAGCTGGGTTTGCATGCCCGCCATGGCGTAGATCTGCCCGGCCAGCGCCGGCACCATGAAGCTTTGCATTACCGTATCCGTGGTCAGGCTAAGCGATACCGGGCGATCCACCGGCAGGGCCATCTCGCCTACGCTGGCCACGCCCTGCTCGGGGTAGATAAACAGCCACTTCCAGTCGAGCCCCACGACCTGAATCTGCAGCGGGTCATCGCCCAGCGGCTTGTACGGGTCATATTTCACCGTATGCTGCCACAGCCAGACGCTGAGAAAGCCGATAATCAGCACCGGCACGCCCCACATGGCGATATCCAGCGGCTTGGAAAACGACCAGTGGGGTTGGTAAGTAGCACGCCGATTGCCCCGGCGGTAGCGCCACAGGATCAGCGGTACGCCGACCAGTACCGGCACAATGGCGATCATGGTGATGCCGATGATATCCAGCAGGTACTCGCGCTCGGCGCCGGCGATCGGGCCAAGCGGGGTGAGAAAGGAGTCGGCGCCGAAGGCGCTACCGGCGAGCAAAACCAGTACGACCAGCACGAATGCCGCGCCGGGATAGCCAGCTGCCCGTGTCGTTCCTGCATGCCTAGCGTTCATGGTGTATCGCCCTATAATCGCCAGCGGTTTTGCGAGCCGAACGAATGCTTAGAGAATCAGTATAGGCATGAACTGACGTCGTGCCGGCCCGGTTTAACACCACAAAATATGCACCAACTGTGGTTTATGTTCGCCTGAGAGGCCGGCGGGCGCTATGCATCGCCGTAGCCGGGAACCCACTCGGTAGCGGGCAGTCTATCGGGTCACGTTTACCACAGGGATGCACAATGACGACCGCGACCGCCGTTTCACCCGCTCGCGCTGCGCGCCCGTCGTCCAACTGGACGAGCTGGGGGCAGTGGATAGCACTTGTCACCATGACGCTGGATCACGTCGCCCGCTACGTGGCGGGCAGCGGCGCCGGGCTGGGCTGGGTCGACAGCACCGTGGGGCGTATTGCCTTCCCGCTGTTCGCCGGTATGGTGGCCTGGCACGGGCTATTCAACACCCGCAACCCCATCCGCTACGCCCGCCGAGTCATGGTGATCGGCGTGGTGGCCCAGCTGCCCTACCAGCTGATGCCGCGCGAGGCGCTGGTGCAGTTCAACATCTGCTTTACCCTGGGGCTCGGGCTGCTCGCCGGCACCTGGCTGGTGCGCCTGCAGCGGCGCTATCGCCAGCGCACGGCATCCGCCGGCCGGTTGGTGATCGAGGCCGTGCTGATGGTGGCGGCGTGGTATTTGATCGGCCCCTGGGTGGAGTACTCGCACCTGGGGCTGTTGCTGGTGCCGTTTTTCATGCTGGCCGTTGGGCCACTGTTTCGCACGGGACCGGCGCTTTCGGCGCGCCTGACGGCGGTCGCCGCCTGCCTGCCGATACTCGCGGTAGCCGGGATGATGAACAGCTCCGATATGGCCAAGTCGTTTACCGTGGTCACTGCACTTGGCGTTTTGCTGCTGGCCGCCGGCGCCAGCGCGCTGATTCCCGCGTCGCCCTTGAAAATGCCGCGGCGCATGTGGCTGGCCTGGTACCCCGGCCACTTTGCGGTGATTGCGCTGTACCTGCTTGCCGTGGGTCAGGCGGACTTTGGGTTTTAAATCTTTGGCTTTTGAGCGCTGCTCCCTTAAGCCGGTGCGCCACGATAGTAGTGCCATAAAAACAGCGCCCCGGCGCTGCGCTGCGGCGCCCAGTGTTCTACCATACGGCGCGCCTGGGCGGGGGTGGGTTTGTCGTCGAATCCCTTGAGCCGGCCCAGCGCCACGCGCAGCGCCAGATCGTCGGCGGGGAAAATATCGCGGCGCCCGAGCGAAAACATCAGGTAAATCTCCGCTCTCCAGCGGCCAAACCCGCGCAGTGCGGTAATCGCGGCGATGGCGTCGGCATCGTTCATGGCCTCTAGCGCGTCGGCGTTGAAGGTACCGGCCAGCTCGGCTGCGGCCAGCCCCTGGGCATATTCCACCTTGCGCCACGAAAGCCCCGCATCGCGCAGCGCCTGGCCGTCGATGGCCGCCACGGCGTGGGCGTTTAACGCGGGCAGCCGCGCGTGGATGCGACCCATGATCGCCCGGGCGGCTTCAGTAGAAATCTGCTGGCTGACAATCGTGGTAAACAGCGTGGCAAAGCCTTTGTCGCGCTGGCGCGGCGCTGGGGCACCGACCCGCGGCAGGGTGCGGGCAATATCGGTATCCTGTTCGGCGAGTTTTTGCAGGGCGTGTTCAAGCGCGCTATGGGGCATGGTAGTTTCCTTCGTTTGCTAATCTTCGTTACCTCTATCGTTCAGGAGTCATCATGCAGCAGTCAACGCCCGGGCGAGCGCGGCATCCGCGTTTGGCGGAGTTTTCATTAGCGCTGGGCGGGTTTGGTATCGGCACTAGCGAGTTTGTGATTATGGGGCTGATGAACCGCGTAGCCGACGATCTGGCCGTCACCGTGCCTCAGGCGGGCTATGCGATCAGCAGCTACGCGCTGGGGGTGGTCGTCGGCGCACCGCTGATTGCGTCGCTGGCCGCCCGAGCGCCTCGGCGTGGGTTGCTGATTGCGCTGATGCTGGTATTTGCGCTGGGCAATGTGGCCAGTTCAATGGCGCCGGGCTTTGCCTCTTTTGTGGCGCTGCGTTTTATCGCCGGGTTACCCCACGGCGCGTATTTTGGTATCGCCGCCTTGGTGGCGGCAGGTGCGGTGCCCGTTGACCAGCGCGCCCAGGCGGTCTCGCGGGTGATGCTGGGGCTGACCGTGGCGATTTTGATCGGCGCGCCGCTGGGCACCTGGGCGGGCAATCAGTTTGGCTGGCAGATCGCCTTTTCCGCGGTGGGAGTCAATGCGCTGATCGCCGCGCTGTGCATTCGTCTGTGGGTGCCGGCGCAGCCGGTGGATGCGCTGGCAAGCCCGCTGCGCGAGCTGTCGGCGCTGTTCAAACAACGCGTACTGATGACGCTGGCGGTGGCCTGCTTTGGCTGTGGCGGCATGTTCGCGATTTTCAGCTATGTGATGCCCACGCTCACCCATCAGGCGGGAATGAGCGAAGCGCTGGGGCCGCTGGTACTGGTCGTATTCGGGGTGGGAACGCTAGTTGGCAACCTGGTTGGCGGGCGCGCCGCGGATAAAAACCTGATGCGCGCGATCCCGGTGATTCTGCTGTGGTGCGCAGTGATTCAGGGGCTGTTTTATTTTGCCGCGGGCAACGTCTGGACGGGGCTTTTCTCGGTGGCGCTGGTGGGCACCAGTATTGCGCTTGCCCCGGCGCTGCAAACCCGGCTGATGGACGTGGCCGAAGACGCCCAGACCATGGCCGCCTCGCTCAACCACGCCGCGTTCAACGGCGCCAACGCGCTGGGCGCCTGGCTTGCGGGGCTTGCCATCAGCGCCGATCTGGGCTGGTCAAGCACCGGCCTGGTGGGCACCGCGCTGGCGCTTTGCGGGCTGGCGCTATTTGCGCTGGGGCGGCGGCTGGAAAAACGCGGCCGCTCTGCTGCTACTGTCTAAACGGCGGGTATGCGATACTTCCCCATTTATTGCATCGGTTGATGGCAGATGCCGACTGCGGCGCATTGTCGCTGGGGTGCGGTATGGTTTAGCCACTTGATTCATGCATCTTTTTTCGTCGCCAAGGTAGGGAAGCGGGTCATGTCCCAAGGTACGCTTTTTGTTGTGTCTGCTCCGTCGGGAGCCGGTAAAACCAGTTTGGTGCGCGAGCTGATCGAAAACCTGAGCGGTATTCAGGTGTCCGTCTCGCACACTACGCGCGCGCGTCGCGAAGGCGAGGTAGATGGCGTCAACTACCACTTCACCCACCCCGCCGAGTTTGAGCAAATGGCCGAGCGCGGCGAGTTTTTTGAATACGCCCGGGTGTTCGATAATTATTACGGCACGTCGAAAAGCGCGGTACAGGCGCGGCTTGACGCCTGCCAGGACGTGATTCTGGAGATCGACTGGCAGGGTGCCCAGCAGGTGCGCGAGCAGATGCCCGGGGCGGTATCGGTTTTTATTCTGCCGCCTTCGCGCGATGAGCTCGAACGCCGCCTGTCCGGGCGTGGCACCGATGCCCACGCGGTGATCGAGCGGCGTATGCAGGACGCGGTCAGCGAAATGTCGCACTTTGACGAGTACGACTACATCGTCATCAACGACGACTTCACCACCGCGCTTGAAGAGCTGAGCGCACTGGTCCGCAGCCGCAGGCTCACCGCGACGATCATCGGCGAGCGCCACGCGCCGCTGCTTGAAGCGCTGCTGTCGTAAGTCGCGTCCTTGTCATGGCAGACCGGCGTCGAGTACGCTAGCTAGTTCGGCCAGATTTTACCTCAGGTTGCCTTTTAGGCTTCCACGGCCCCTTTTTGTTATCGAGCTGATGCAGGCATTGGCTCGATGTTGGTATTATTGCTACTGCCCTTATCGTTATCACCGTTACAGGAAAATACTCATGGCTCGTGTCACCGTCGAAGACTGTTTGGAAAATGTGGAAAACCGCTTTCAGCTGGTGATGATTTCCAGCCAGCGCGCTCGCCAGCTCGCTCGCGGCTCGCGCGATTCCGAACTGGCGTGGGAAAACGACAAGCCCACCGTCATGGCGCTGCGCGAAATTGCCGCCGGGCTGGTGGATCGCAGCGTGCTGGACGAACCGGTCGAGGCACCGGTGCGTGTACGACCGATGGACGCCGGCGTGCCCGCTGACGACTAACCCGGTCAGCGATCACTGACACCCACTAGAAGGCGCGGCGAATGTTTACCATTGATGACTTGGCGGACCGGCTTGGCGGCTATCTTCCTCAAGATGAGATTCAGCAGGTCAAACGCGCCTTTTACTACGCCGAACAGTCCCACGACGGGCAGCGCCGCCGCTCGGGCGAGGCCTACGTAACCCACCCGCTGGCGGTGGCCAATATTCTCGCCAACATGCACATGGACCATCAGAGCCTGATGGCCGCCATGCTGCACGATGTCATCGAAGACACCAGCGTCGACAAGCCCGCGGTTGAAGCTCAGTTCGGCAAGCCCGTGGCCGAGCTGGTCGACGGTGTTTCCAAGCTGACCCAGATCGCCTTTGAGGATAAAGCCGTCGCCCAGGCGGAAAACTTCCAGAAAATGGTGCTGGCGATGTCGCGCGATATCCGCGTGATTATCGTCAAGCTCGCCGACCGGCTGCACAACATGCGCACCCTGGGCGCGCTGAGGCCCGACAAAAAGCGCCGCATCGCCCGGGAAACGCTGGAGATCTACGCCCGGGTGGCCGGGCGTCTGGGCATCAACACTATCCGCATTGAGCTTGAGGACCTGTCGTTTCAGGCGATTCACCCGATGCGCGCCGAGCGCATCAAGCGCGCCGTGGTCAACGCCAGCGGCAACCGCCGCAGCACCATGCGTCAGGTGCAAACCACGCTGCAGCAAAGTCTCGATGACGACGGCCTCCACGGCACGGCGATGGGGCGGCAAAAGCATCTGCTGTCGATTTATCGCAAAATGCGCGACCAGCGCAAGCCGTTCGCCGAGATCATGGACGTGTTCGGGTTTCGCATCGTCACCGACGATGTCGCCAGCTGCTACCGCATTCTGGGCGTCGTGCATAATTTGTATAAGCCGGTGCCCGGGCGCTTCAAGGACTATATCGCCATTCCCAAGGCCAACGGCTATCAAAGCCTGCACACCACGCTGTTCGGCCCCCGCGGCATGCCTATCGAGGTGCAGATCCGCACCCGCGAGATGGAGGCCATGGCCAACAACGGCATTGCCGCCCACTGGCTGTACAAAGCCGGCCAGACCGACCACCCGATTGCCGAAGGCAGCCGCGCCCGCGCCCGTGCCTGGGTCAAAGGGCTTTTGGAAATGCAGCGCCACGCCGGCGATTCGCTGGAATTTATCGAGCACGTCAAAAACGATCTGTTCCCCGACGATATCTACGTGTTCACGCCCAAAGGCGACATCATGGAGCTGCCCCAGGGCGCGACGGTAATCGATTTCGCCTACAGCGTGCATACCGATATCGGCAACAACTGCATTGCCTGCCGCATTGATCGCCAGCTGGCGCCGCTCTCGACACGGCTGCAAAGCGGCCAGACGCTGGACATTATCACCGCGCCGGCGGCGCGCCCCAACGTCGCCTGGCTCAACTTTGTGATCACCGCCAAGGCGCGCTCGGCGATTCGCCATGCGTTAAAACACCAGCAGCAAAAAGAGGCGATTCAGCTGGGGCGCCGGCTGTTGAACAAGGCGCTGTCGGTGTTTGAAACCAGCGTCGGGGAGATGGATGAGGCGCTGCTGCAGCGCGCGGTTGAAGAGCTCGAGGTGGACGATCAGGACGCGCTACTGGAGTCCATCGGGCTGGGCCAGCATATGGCCTACGTCGTCGCGCGCCACTTGATGGATCTGGTCGACGGGCAAGGCGCGTCCAGCGGCGGCGAGGCAAAAAGCCAGCAGCCGGTGGTGATCAGCGACAGCGAAGGCATGGTGACCAACTTTGCCCGCTGCTGCCACCCGCTGCCCGGCGACGCCGTGGTGGGCCATCTTTCCGCCGGCAAGGGGCTGGTGGTGCACCGCGCCGAGTGTAAAAACCTTACCGACAAGCACAACCCGGATAAGCTGTTCACCTTGGTGTGGTCGGACAGTATCGACGAAGATTTCCCCGTCGCGCTGCGCATCGAAATCGAAAGCCGCCGCGGCCTGGTGGCCGAGCTTGCCGGCCTGGTGACCGATGCCGGCGCCAACATCGAGGGCATCAGCATCGAAGAACGCGATGTGCGGCTGTCGTCGGTTAACCTGACCGTGGCGGTGAAAGGCCGCGTTCACCTGGCGCGGATCATCAAGCGAATCCGCAACCTGCACAACGTGGAAAAGATCTACCGGTTAGGCTAGCCGCCGCGAGTTTCCGGCGATCTTCCATGGCGGATTTTCACCGGCTATATTCCCCCCGTTTCAACCACACGTTTCCCCACGCTGTGTCATTTAACGATACGGCGCTTGGCACAGGAGTCCGGCTCATATGAGTAACAAGGCAGTGATCAGTACCCAGAAAGCGCCGGCCGCTATCGGGCCTTATTCGCAGGCTATCAAGGCGGGCAATACCGTGTATATGTCCGGACAGATTCCGCTCGACCCGGCCACCATGACGCTGGTGAAAGGCAACGTGGAAACCCAGGCACGCCAGGTGTTCAATAACCTTAAAGCGGTATGCGAAGAGGCGGCCGGCAGCCTGGGCGATATCGTCAAACTCAACCTCTACCTGGTCGAGCTTGACGACTTTGCCGCGGTCAACGCGGTGATGGAGGAGTTCTTCACCGCGCCGTTCCCCGCCCGCGCCGCCGTCGGCGTCAAAGCGCTGCCCAAAGGCAGCCAGGTAGAAGCCGAAGCGGTGATGATCATCGGCGACTGAATGTTAAGAGGTCAGGCCTTGGTGGGGGTGAGAAACCCCCCTTCCTTGATGACCTGGGCATAGCCTTCGCGAAAGCTCGGGTAGTGGAAGACGTAGCCGCTGGCGAGCAGGCGGGCGTTATCGCAGCGCTTGCTGGCGCGTCGACGCAGCGGCGATTGCATGGTCTCGGTGGCCTCTACCTTGAGCTTGCCGGCAATCCAGGTCATTACGTCGTGCAAGGTGGCGGGCTCGCTGTCGCTGCCCAGATAAATCGGGTCCAGCGCTTCACCGCGCTCGTGGCGCTCGATCAGATGGCGCAGGATGCCGGTGCAGTCGTCGCGGTGAATGCGGTTGGAATAGATCTCGGGGGTGATCGCGGCCACGCGGCCCTCGGCCACCTGGCGGATCATGCGGTCGCGCCCGGGACCGTAAATGCCCGAGAAGCGCACCACGGTGCCGGGAATCTCGTGATCCAGCAGGGCACGTTCGGCCTCGCGCATCAGCAGGCCGGAAAAACTCTGCGCGCTGGCGGGGCTGGCCTCGTCGATCACCTCGCCTTCCTGCTGGCCGTAAACGCTGGTCGAGGAGACAAAAAATACTTGTTTGGGCGGCGTCTTGTGCTTTGAAAGTACGCCCAGTACGCGCTTCAGACCGTCGGGGTAGGCGCTTTGATAGGCGCTTTCCTCAAAGCGGTCGGCGCTGACGGTGTAAATGACGTAGTCCGCCTCGGGCAGCGCTATGGCGCCTTTTCCGTCAAGCGTGTTCAGGTCCAGCGCCAGCGGCTCGATGCCGGTGCCGGAAAGCGCCTCGGTATGGCGACGCACGCCAACCACGCGATGCCCCTCGGCAATCAGTTCACGCCCCAGCGTGATGCCAATATCGCCACAGCCAATAATCAGTACGCTTAGCTTCACCGTGTAGACTCCTTTAGAAACGCTCCGTTGAGCAATGCCCGCCCGGTGATAAACTGTCTCTATCAGCAAGGGCAGCACTCCACTAGAATGCCTGACACCGGGTGTTTACACCAACCACCGGGTTGCGACACCGTCAACGCGTTTATCACGAAAGGATGCCAGGGGCGCCGCTATGACGCTAACAGAACTCCGCTATATCGTAACCCTCGCCCAGGAGCGCCATTTTGGCCGCGCCGCCGAGCGCTGCCACGTCTCCCAGCCGACGCTTTCGGTGGCGGTCAAAAAGCTCGAAGAAGAGCTGGCCGTACCGCTGTTCGAACGCTCCAAATCTACCGTGCAAGTAACGCCGCTGGGCGAAAAGATCGTCGCCCAGGCGCAGCGCGTACTGGAACAGAGCAGCATGATTTACGCGATGGCAAGCGAGGGCAAAGACCAGCTGGCCACCCCGCTGCGCATCGGCGCGATCTACACCATCGGGCCGTACCTTTTCCCGCACTTGATCCCTGCGCTTGCCGAGGCTGCGCCGCAAATGCCGCTGTACATCGAAGAGGGCCTCACCGGCACGCTGCGCGGCAAGCTGCGCAGCGGCGAGCTCGACGTGATTATCGTCGCGCTGCCGTTCACCGAAACCGACGTGCTGACCAGGCCGATTTATGCCGAGCACTTTGAGGTGCTGCTGCCCGCCGGCCACCGCTGGGCCGAGCGCGAGGCCATCCGCAAGGAAGATCTGCTGGAAGAGCGCCTGCTGCTTTTGGGCGAAGGCCACTGTTTTCGCGACCAGATTCTGGAAGCCTGCCCGGCGATTAGCCAGAAGCTCAATAGCCCCAACAACACCCTGATTGCCGAAGGCGGTTCGCTGGAAACTATCCGCCACATGGTCGCCTCCAAGCTGGGCATTACCGTGCTGCCGCAGTCGGCGCTGGGCAGCGAGACCCACGAGCACTCGATGCTGATCAGCCGGCCGTTCGTGGCGCCGGCGCCGACGCGCACGGTGGCGATTGCCTGGCGGGCGAGCTTTCCGCGGCCCAAAGCCATCGAGGCGCTGATTCGCGCCGCCGAGCGCTGCCGCCAGCCGGTGAACGGCGCCGTCGAGGTCGCATGAGCACGCTCGATGCCCCGGTAACCGCGCTAAAAGGCGTCGGCGAGGCGCTGGCCATCAAGCTTGGGCGGCTTTCCATCGAACGCGTCAGTGACCTGCTGTTTCACCTGCCGCTGCGCTATCAGGACCGCACCCGGTTAACGCCCATGGGCACGTTGCGCGCCGGCCAGGAAGCGGTGATCGAAGGCGAGGTGACCGCCAATGATGTGGTCAAGGGCCGCCGGCGCAGCCTGCTGGTGCGCCTGCGCGACGCCAGCGGCATTGTCAGCCTGCGCTTTTTTCACTTCGCCCCGGCCCAGCAGCAACAGCTGCACGTCGGCGCTCGGGTACGCGCCTTTGGCGAAGCCCGCGCCGGCGCCACCGGCCTTGAGCTGTACCATCCCGAGTACTCGTTGATGGGGCACGGCCCGGGCGGTGCTGAAACACCGATAGACGAGCACTTCACGCCGATTTATCCGACCACCGAAGGGCTGAATCAGCCGCGCCTGCGCGCGCTGGTGCAGCAGGCGCTGGGGCTGCTCGAAAGCGAGCCCGAGGCGCTGCCCGAGGTGTTGCCCGACGCCCTGCGCCGGCGTTTTGGGCTGATGGGGCTGCACGTCAGCCTGGCGCTATTGCACCAGCCGCCGCCGGACGCCGATATCGACCAGCTCGGCGCGGGTCAACACCCGGCCACGCGACGGCTGGCGCTTGAGGAGCTTTTGGCCCACCGGTTGAGCCTGCGCGAAGTGCGCCAGCGTATTCAGCAGGACGGCGCCCCGCTGCTTTCAGCCGGGCGCGGACTGCAGGCGCGCTTTCTGGCGCAGCTGCCGTTTGCGCTGACCGGCGCCCAGCAGCGCGTGCTGGAAGAAATTGTCCTCGATCTGGCCCGCCCCGCGCCGATGCTGCGGCTGGTGCAGGGCGACGTGGGCTCGGGCAAAACGGTCGTCGCGGCGATGGCGGCGCTTGCCGCGCTGGAAAGCCACTGCCAGGCGGCCATCATGGCGCCCACCGAGATTCTCGCCGAGCAGCACTACCGCTCGTTCCAAGCGTGGTTCGAGCCGTTGGGGGTCGAGGTGGCGTGGCTGGCCGGCAAGCTCAAGGGCAAGGCGCGCCTCGACGCCAAGGCCGCCATTGCCGACGGCCGCGCGCGCATGGTGGTGGGCACCCACGCGCTGTTTCAAGGCGACGTGCACTTTCAGCGGCTGGGGCTGGCGATTATCGACGAGCAGCACCGCTTTGGCGTTCACCAGCGCCTGGCGCTGCGCGAAAAGGGCGAGGCCGGCGGGCTGACGCCGCACCAGCTGATCATGACCGCCACGCCGATTCCGCGCACGCTGGCCATGAGCGCCTACGCCGATCTTGACGTCTCGCTGATCGACGAGCTGCCGCCCGGGCGCACGCCGGTCAAGACCGTGGTGGTGTCCGACGAACGCCGCCCCGAGGTGGTGCAGCGTATTGAGCGCGCCTGTGGCGAAGGCCGTCAGGCCTACTGGGTGTGCACCCTGATCGAGGAGTCCGAGGCGCTGCAGTGCCAGGCCGCCGAAGTCACCTGCGAAGAGTTGACCGAGGCGCTGCCCGAACTTGCCATCGGGCTGGTTCACGGGCGCATGAAAGCCGCCGAGAAAGCCGCGGTCATGGCCGCGTTCAAGGAGGGCGAAGTGGATCTGCTGGTGGCCACCACGGTGATCGAGGTGGGCGTGGACGTGCCCAACGCCAGCCTGATGGTGATCGAAAACCCCGAGCGGCTGGGGCTTTCTCAGCTGCACCAGCTGCGCGGGCGGGTGGGGCGCGGCAGCACCGCAAGCTTTTGCGTGCTGCTCTACCCGGCGCCGCTGTCGCAAAGCTCGCGCCAGCGCTTGGGGGTGATGCGCGAGACCAGCGATGGCTTTCGCATCGCCGAGAAAGACCTGGAGCTGCGCGGGCCGGGCGAAGTGCTGGGTACCCGCCAGACCGGGCTTGCGCAGATGAAAATCGCCGATTTGGAGCGCGACGCCGACCTGCTGGACAGCGTCAGCGCGCTGGCCCAGGCGCTGGAAGGCGACGCCAACACCGCCGCGGTGCTGATCCGCCGTTGGCTGGGCGACGCCGCCGGGCGTTACGGACAGGTCTAGGCGCTGAGTGCTCGAATGAGCGCGTAGCGCGGGCGGTCTGTGAGCTAACCACGAAAAAAAACGCGGCGCGCCGAGCCATAAGCCCGATGCGTCGCGTTTTTTGCCGTGCCGTCAGCGTTGCCGCCGGGGCTAAAGGTGTTTGAGCAGCTGCTGCAGCCGTGTCATATCGGCCGAGTCGCCGACCAGGCGCACCTTATCCTGAGTCATGCCGTCAAAAAAAGCCTTGGACGTGGGCTTTTTCAGCACCGCGAGGGCCGATGCCGCGTCGGCAAAGCGCAGCTCAAGATCCAGGTCGGTGGGCAAGCCCTTGTCCGTCTGGATACCCTCGGGCGACATGCGGTAGTAGCGGGCAATGGAGAGATCCTCGGTAGCAATCCCGAAATCCAGTCCGCGCATGCGCTGTAGCTGCTCGGTAAAGCGCGGCTTGCGGCGCAGCGCGCGCTTGAGCAGGACGCCCAGAAACCACAGCGCAAGCCTGAGTTTCATCAGGAAACCGCGTCCTTGAGCGCCTTACCCGGCTTGAAGGCCACGTTTTTGCTGGCCGCAATCTGCAGCGGCTCGCCGGTCTGCGGATTTTTGCCGGTGCGTGCGGCGCGTTCGCGAACGGTAAAGGTACCAAATCCGATCAGCGCCACGTCGTCACCCTTGGCAACGCTGTGGGTAATTTCATCGAGAATCACGTTGAGTACCTGGCCGGCCTTGTCTTTGGACAGGTCGGCGCTTTGGGCGATGGCCGCAGCCAGTTCGGGTTTGCGCATAAGGTGTCTCCCTTCATGGTGATAGTGCGAGTTTTTTATCAAGTAGCACTAACGTTGTTTGTCAGTCGTGTCATTTTCGTACGGGGTCGTGCAGGCGGAAAAATCAGCCTAGCAGCGCCGGTGCCGCTCTGGAAAGCTCCACTTTCCTTTTCACGCACCCGCCTGTCAACGCAAAACCAAGCAAACGACCGTTTTTGTCTTCCGCCAGCGCGCTGATATCGCTGCCGTCGGCCTCGATCCGCCAGCGCGCGGGGGGAGCCAGCGGCGGGTAGGCCACCACCGGCAGCAGCGGCGTTTTCACCATCACCGGCCAGGCTCCAAAGCGCACCGGCGTGGGCGTACCGCAGAGGGTTTTGGCCAGCGCTTTCAAGCTTGCCTGCAGCGGCTGCACGTACATGGCGTTAACGCCGTCGATGCAGGCGACGTCGCCCAGCGCGTAAATATGCGGGTGCGTGGTCGCCAGCGTGCGGTCGACGGCTATACCGTTTTCGCTTACCGCAAGTCCGCAGGCGCTGGCAAGCGCGGTGCGCGGCACCAGGCCGGTGGCGAACAGGGCGACGTCGGCGTGCAGGGTAGCGCCGTTATCGAGCCGCAGCGAGAGGTTGTCGTCGCTATCAACGTCGATGCGCTCGGGCGTTCGGCCCAGCGCCAGCTCAATGCCCGCTGTGTTAAAGGCCTCGCCTAGCGCCTCGCCCAGCGGCTCGGGCAAAAGCCGCGGCAGCGGGGTGGCTTCGGGCGCAATCAGGCTGATTTGGTGGCCGCCGGCGTGCAGGTCGTTGGCAAACTCGCAGCCGACCAGCCCCGCGC
>JAKDRW010000071.1 GCA_030454225.1 Vreelandella subglaciescola
TCGTGGAGGTCGGCGGTTCGAATCCGCCTGGTCCTACCAGATACGTTGATGCAGGCTTTTGTAGCAAAAGCTTTGTATAACAAAAGATTCTTATCAAGAATTGCGCCTCGCTTGAGCTTCTCAAAGAAGCCTGCGGGGCGTTTTTGTGTGCGTGCATAAAACACGCTGAAGCTCACTCGGTGGTCCGGCGCGATTTTAAGCAGCCGCTTTTAGCGCAAAAAACCGGGCAGGTCGGTGGCGGCAATAAACGTCTGTACCAGCGCCTCAACGTCGGTCTGGTCGTCAGCGCTAAAGCGACCCTGCTCGGGGCTGTCGAGATCGAGCACGCCCCACAGCACGCCATCTTTAACGATGGGCACTACCAGCTCGGCGCGCGAGTCGGCGTCGCAGGCAATGTGCGCAGTCAGCGCGTTAACGTCAGCCACCCGCTGGGTTTTCTGTTGGCTGGCGGCCGCACCGCACACGCCCTTGCTGAACGGTATCGGATGGCAGGCCGGCTTGCCCTGAAACGGCCCCAGGCTGAGTAGTTCAGGCTCGCGTTGCAGGTAAAGCCCGGCCCAGTTAAGCGCCGGCACCTGCTGAAAAACAAACGCGCACAGCTGGGCGCTGTTGGTCAGCCAGTCCCGGGTATCGAGCAGGGCTTCAAGCTGGCGGTTGAGCAGGGCGTAGCTGGGCGCGTCGGTGATCGGCGTATGCATGGGGTTGCCTCGCGGGTTGCGGTTGCCTGTGTGCGGATAAAAGCGCGGCTGAAAAGCCGCAGGCCGGCATTAAGCCGACCTGCGCTAGTTGACTGCCTTATGGTTTGGCAAATGCGCTTATTCGGTCCAGCCGGGTACGGCGGCGCCCTTGAACAGCTCGTCGGCTTTTTCGATAACCGCGTCGCTCTGGTAGGCATCGACCAGGTGGCGAATGTCTTCGCGCTCTTCGTCACCGCCGCGTACTACAATCAGGTTGACGTAGGGCGACTCGGGACCTTCCTTGATCAGCGCGTCGTCCAGACTCAGGCCGGCCGGCTGGGCAAAGGTGTTATTGATGAAAGCCATGTCGACGTCGGGGAGTACGCGGGGCAGCTGGGCGGCCTCGATTTCGCGGAAGCGGAAGTCGTGCGGATTGTCGGTGATATCAATCGGCGTGGCTTCCAGGTTAGTCGGATCCTTGAGCGTAATCCAGTCATTGTGGTGCATCAGGATCAACGATCGGCCTTCGTTGGAGGGGTCGTTGGGCAGCGCCACCTGGGCGCCGTCGGGCAGCTCGTCAATGCTTGTGTATTTTTCCGAGTAGGCGCCGATGGGGTACACAAAGGTGTAGCCGGCGACGGAAAAATCGTAGCCACGGTCATTGACCATGGACTGCATGTAGGGCTCGTGCTGGAAGGCATTGGCGTCCAGGCTGCCGTCGGCCAGCGCGGCGTTGGGCGTGACGTAGTCGGTGAACTCGACGATCTCGGCGTCCAGGCCGTATTTTTCTTCGGCAATGTCGACGGCAATCTGCATCAAGTCGGTTTCCGGGCCGGCAACGGTGCCTATTTTGAGGGTGTCGGCATTTGCTACGTTAATGCCTAGCGCCAGCGCGGTAACGCTGCCAATCAATATTTTTTGCATGTTCGGGCTCCGGTCAGTGCTGAATGCGTTGAGCTGATAGGGTGACAATAAAACGAATATTCAATATTGCGGCGATAAAAAATAGAAGTCTAATGCTTTTTAGTTATGTGTGGCTGTTTACTTACGGTCGTTTTTACGCACCAGATAATCGCCCAGGCTCTGAAACCCTTGCACCATCACGACAAGAATCACCACGGTAATCAGCATGATCGTGGGGTTGAAACGGTTATAGCCGTAGCGAATGCCCAGATCCCCCAGCCCGCCGCCGCCTACCGCGCCGGCCATGGCCGAATAGCTGACCAGCGTAACCGCCGTAATGGTCAGCCCGGTAATAATGCCGCCGCGCGCTTCGGGCAACAAGACATTGCGCACAATCTGCCAGGGAGTGGCGCCCATCGCCTGGGCGGCTTCGATCAGCCCCGGCGATATTTCGTTGAGCGCGCCTTCGACCAGCCTGGCCACAAACGGAATCGCGGCGATGGTCAGCGGCACCGAGGCGGCGTTAATGCCGATCGAGGTACCCACCAGCAGGCGCGTAAACGGAATGATCGCCACCATCAGGATGATGAACGGGATAGAGCGGCCGACGTTGGTGACGACACTCAGCACCTGGTTGATCACCGGCATGGCGATAATCTGGCCCGGGCGGGTGATGTTTAGCAGTATGCCCAGCGGCACGCCCAGAAGCGTCGAGATAACCCCCGAGACGCCGACCATATACAGCGTGTCAAGCGTGGCCTGCAAAATAAGACTAATCATTGCGCTGGACATGCCCAAGCACCTCTACGTTTAGATCGTGGGATTCGAGATAGCGCATCGCCTGCTGGGTTTGCGCCTGCGTGCCCAGAAGCTCGGCGATCATCAGCCCCAGCGTGCGCTCCTGAATGGATTCCACCTTGGCCTGCAAAATACTGACGTCAACGCCGCATTCGCGGGCCAGCTTGGAAATAAGCGGCGTGGCCACGGCATCGCCGGAAAACGTTAGCCGCACCACGGGGTGAGTGTGCTCGCCCGGCGCATCTTCCAGGCGGTTGACCAGTTCCTGCGGAGGCGTCAGTTGCAAAAAGTCGTTGAGAAACTCGCGGCCGAGTTGGGTGGTTGGCGCGGTGAAAAAATCGCCGACGTCGGCTTCTTCCACCAGCCGCCCGTCCGAAATCAGCCCCACGCGATGGCAAATGGACTTCACCACTTCCATCTCGTGGGTGATCAGCAAAATGGTAATACCCAGGGTGCGGTTGATATCGCGCAGCAGCTCAAGGATGGAGCCGGTGGTTTGCGGGTCAAGCGCCGAGGTGGCCTCATCGCAGAGCAGCACCGCCGGATCGCTGGCCAGCGCCCGGGCAATCGCCACGCGCTGTTTCTGCCCGCCGGAAAGCTGCGCGGGAAACTGCCGGGCTTTATCATCGAGCCCCACCAGCTTTAACAGCGGCAGTACGCGCTGTTTGATGCTGGCGCGTTTGTGTCCCATCAGCTCAAGGGGCAGCGCCACGTTATCAAACACGTTGCGCGTGGTCAGCAGGTTGAAATGCTGAAAAATCATGCCGATGCGGTGGCGTGCCTGATTGAGCGCCGGCCCGCCAAGGCGCGTCATTTCCTGCCCGTTCACCGTAACGCTGCCGCCGGTAGGGCGCTCGAGCAGGTTGACGCAGCGGATCAGCGTGGATTTGCCCGCGCCGGACAGGCCGATAACCCCGTGGATGCTGCCCTCGGGAATATGCAGGTCGACATCGCGCAGGGCATGCACGGCGTCGGCGCCGCTGCCGTAGGTTTTACTGACGTTGCTTAGTTCTATCATGACGTCTGCTTTGTGTAGACCAAAGCGCAGAGAAAACAACGCGTTGGCTGAAAACGTGTGAAGCCGAAGACGGACTGCGAGGGAGCAAGCGTAGGGGGATAAACAAAAAAAGGCCACCCTGGCGGGTGGCCATCAACGCTGGACACACCCGTTTAGCTGCACTTCACCGAACCTCAAGTTCGGTGGACGCCCGCAATCTGGGGACAAATCGGCGTCTGGACAATGATGTATAGCGACGTCCATTTTAGGTATTGCATCCTGATAATGTCAAATCTCGAGTAGGCACATCTGATGAAAATCGGCGGAAACGTGGTTTTTATGCCTGTTTTTGGGTTTTTTAATAGAATTTTACTCAGTCAGGTTGAATGGCCATCGATGAAATGAATACGACGTGCAGGCCAGGCAGCACCTCTGCCACGTTGGCTGCGACGCCATTTCGTCTGGTATTGGGAAAGCGGCTGCATTAGGCTGAGTTAATTGAGCTGGCTGCAACCCCTGCTGGGGCGCACTGCAGCCACAAAGAACCTGAATTCATGCCAAAGGAATGGCGGTGCCATGAACATATATGGATATACACACAGTTTTATTGGTGCCGGGAAAAGCGCAAGCGTGCGAATCCTGCATAGGTAGCCGAATTTTAATTAATTA
>JAKDRW010000072.1 GCA_030454225.1 Vreelandella subglaciescola
CCTCCTGCCTCTACCTTGTGGTCCAAAGTGCTGCAGTTATTCTATGAATTCAGGGCTTAGCTGATCGGCGGTGCCGGATTAAAACAGGCTAACGCCAACAATGCCGAACGTGGCAACCGTCAGCGTAAAGCCGACCAGCAGTACTAGGCCGTCGCGCGCGACCAGCCCCAACCCTAAAAGCGAAAGCGCCAGCCCCGCGCCGTTGGCGGAAAACGGGATAAACTCCATCGGTGGCATGGCCAGCGCAATCGCGATGCCCGCCAGCGCCGTCAGGCGGATACCCCAGTAGCCGGTCAGCCACGGCAGGCGCACGCGCAGCAGCTTATCTACCCAGCCAGCGGGTTTTTTCATATACGGCAGGGCTTTATCAAAAATCTTCCGTGAGATATTGCGCTTCAACAGCCAGCCGGGCAGCCAGAAATACTGGCGTCCGACCAACAGCTGGCCCGCACTCAGCAATACCAACAGCGCCATTAGCGTGGGCATACCGGGAATGTCACCGATCAGCGGGGCGAGCGTTATCAGCCCGGTCAGCAGCAATACCGGACCGAAAGAGCGCCGGCCGACCGCCTCCAGCACGTCATCCACGCTGATCTTCGGGTTGTGCCGCTCGATATGCTCCAGCAGTTCTATCAGCTCGGTGAGGTTGGACGCCTGGGGTGCATCGCTCATAAATCAAAGGACTCGTGTGGTGTCAGGGTGTTACGCCCGCGCGTTTAGCGCGGCTCGGCCGCCAGTTTGGCGCGGATAAAATCGCTGTGACTGACGTATAAAAGCCCTGCCAGCCGGCGAATGCGGTGCTCCTCCAGCGGGTCGACTTCGCCATCGGCCCAGGCCATTTTCCACATCAACTTGACCAGCTCATAGCGCTGAACGTCATCGTAGTGCTCGTTGACCAGGTGCACGAACTGGTAGTGGTCGACCGCTTCATCAACCTTTTCTTCGGCCATCACCATCAGCTCGTCAACGTCGGCAGGACTGACGCTCAGGCGCGCTACCAGCATCTTGCGCAGCGCGGCGCGCTCGTTATCGTCGCTGTCGAAATCGGCACGCATGATCTCGCATAATAGCGCGGCGCAGGCGAGCTCAAGCGTCAGCGCCTGGTCGTCGCTATGCGCAGGTTCGGCCAGCGCGCGCTGAAAAAACTGCGTCACGGCATCAAGCATGGGGGTCTCCACGGGTCAGCTGCTCTTTCAACTTAGCGGGTACCTGTTTGATAATCAGGCGGTCGGCGGCTTCGTCGTACTCTATGCTGTTGCCCAGCAGGTGCGAGTCAAAGCTGACCGAAACCCCGCCGGCGCGGCCGGTAAAGCGGCGGAACTGGTTGAGCGTGCGCTTATCCGGCGGAACCTCGGGGGCAAGCCCGTAGTCGGCATTGCGAATATGCTCGTAAAACGCTTTGGGCTGCTGCTCATCCATTAGCTCTGAGACGTCGCTAAGCGTCATCGGTTCGCCGCGACTTAGCTGCTCGTTGGCGTAGCCGACCAGCGCGTCGGTTTTCTCGCGGCTGGCCGCGTCGTCCAGGTCTTCCTTTTCCACGTAGTCGCTGAACGCCTTGAGCAGCGTGCGCGTATCCGCCGGGGCATCGGCGCCTTCCACCACGCCCAGGCAGCGCGCTAATGCATCGGCCAGCTTATTGCCGCCGCGCTCCTTGATGAACGAGACGTACTGGGTCTGGGCGTCGCCGCCCTGCCACTGGGTAATATTCAGCCGGGCGGCAAACGTCAGCTGGCGGGTATTGAGCTGCGCGGCGGGCACGGCGTGGTGCTCGGCGTTGATGCCGATGCCCTCGCGCTGGTGCACAAACGCGAGCAGCAACGTCCGGGTATCGCCTTGCTGCTGGTCCGCCAACACCAGATAGCCGCCCACGGAAAGCTTGTCGGCAAGCTCGATGGCCAGACGCTGCGCCAGCCTGTGCGTCACGCCGGTAAAGTCGTCGTCGCCGTCAAGCCAGGCCTGCAGCCTGGCAACCACCGGCGCGGCCCGTTCGCCGTCGGGGGCAAAGCGCCCCCAGCCCTTGGGCTTGGCGTTGAAGGTGTCGTTCAGCGCGCCGGCCAGCGCGTCCATGCCCGGGTCATCGGCGGGATGCACCGCGCTGGCGGCGTCAAGCGTCAGCGACTCACCGTCAAGAGTGGGGGCAAGGCGGTGAACAATGCTGTGCAGTAGCGGCATAGGGAGTGCTCGTTTTTACGTGCGTTGTGTCGAAGGCGTGTTTGTCAGCGGCTGGCGTGCATGCCGTCAGGGCTTGAGGCGATAGCCGGTGCGGAATATCCACGCGATAGTCCCCAGACATAGCATCAGAAACAGCGCGACCATCGCCACGCTGGCGACGATGCTGACGTCGCTGATGCCGTAAAAGCTCCAGCGAAAACCGCTGACCAGATACACCACGGGATTGAACAGCGTCACACCCTGCCAGAACGGCGGCAGCATATCGATCGAATAGAAACTGCCGCCCAGAAACGTCAGCGGCGTGATCAGCAACAGCGGCACCAGCTGCAGCTTTTCAAAGCCGTCGGCCCAGATGCCGATGATAAAACCCAGCATGCTGAAAGTGACCGCCGTCAGCACCAGAAACAGCAGCATCCAGAACGGGTGTTCGATATGCAGCGGCACAAAAAAGTTGGCGGTAAGCAGGATGATCAGCCCGAGAAAAATGGACTTGGACGCCGCGGCGCCAACGTAGCCGATGACGATTTCCAGATACGAGATCGGCGCCGACAGCAGCTCATAAATACTCCCGGAAAACTTGGGGAAAAATATCCCGAACGAGGCGTTGGATACGCTCTGGGTCAAAAGCATCAGCATAATCAACCCGGGCACGATAAAAGCGCCGTAGCTGACCCCGCCGACCTCTGAAATACGCGAGCCGATAGCCGCGCCGAACACCACAAAGTAAAGCGAGGTCGAGATGACCGGCGAGACGATGCTTTGTAAAAGCGTGCGTCGCACGCGCGCCATTTCGGCCATATAAATGGCGCGGACGGGGTAAAGGTTCATGCGCTCTCCTCCTGGATCAGGCCAACGAAGATATCCTCCAGCGAGCTTTGCCGGGTGTCGAGATCCTTGACCCGCACGCCGGCGGCCTTGAGCGCACCGAGCAGCGCGGCAACGCCGTGCTCACCCTCTTCTCTGGCGGACGCGCTGTAGGTATAGGTCAGGATTTCACCGTCGTCGCTGAGGCACAGCTCGAAAGGTTCAAGCGCTTGGGGCACGGCGTCCAGCGGAGCATGGAGGGTCAGCTTAAGCTGCTTGCTGCCGAGCTTGTCCATCAGCGCGGCCTTGTCTTCCGTCAGCACCAGCTCGCCGCGGTTGATCACGCCGATGCGGTCGGCCATTTCTTCGGCCTCTTCGATGTAGTGGGTGGTGAGGATAATGGTCACGCCGTCGTCGCGCAGGCGGCGCACTACCTGCCACATTTCCCGGCGCAGGGCGACATCGACCCCGGCGGTGGGCTCGTCGAGAAACAGCACCCGGGGCTCGTGGGACAGCGCCTTGGCGATCAGCACCCGACGTTTCATGCCGCCGGAAAGCGTAATCAGCCGGTTGTTGCGCTTGTCCCACAGGCTTAGCGCGCGCAGCACCTTTTCGATGTGGGCGGGACTTGGCGGCCGGCCGAACAGCCCGCGGCTGAAGCTCACCGTGTTCCACACCGTTTCAAAGGCTTCGTTGGTCAGCTCCTGGGGCACCAGGCCGATGAGCTTGCGCGCGGCGCGGTAGTCGCGCTGGATGTCGTGGCCGGCCACGCGGATCTCGCCCTGGCTTGGCGATACCAGCCCGCAGATCATGCTGATCAGCGTGGTCTTGCCCGCGCCGTTGGGACCCAGCAGGGCAAAGATCTCGCCGCGCTGAATGTCGAGATCCACGCGTTTGAGCCCAGCTTATTCATGAGGCCGACCTGAAAACGAAGATAGCGGATGGTATTCTC
>JAKDRW010000031.1 GCA_030454225.1 Vreelandella subglaciescola
AGCAGGACAAGCAGGACAAGCAGGACAAGCAGGACAAGCAGGACAAGCAGGACAAGCAGGACAAAAGCGCCTGATAGCGCGTTAGCTGCCATGCGTTAGCCGGCATCGATAAAGCGGGTACTTGTTAATGGCAAGTACCCGCTTTTTATTGCCGCCAGGCGCGATTAAGCCAAGGAGATGAGGGTGATTGAGAGTTTATCGCTCGGGCTGGCTCCCAGCACGCTGGTGTTTTTGCTATTGGGCGCCACGCTGATGGCGTTTATGTGGGGGCGCTTTCGCTATGATTTAGTGGCACTGTGCGCGCTGCTATTCTCGGTGATGCTGGGGCTGGTGCCGGCCGACACGGCGTTTTCGGGGTTTGGCCATCCGGCGGTCATTACCGTCGCGGCGGTGCTGGTATTGAGCCGCGGCTTTGAGCGCGCCGGCGTGGTCGACCTGATCGCCGAGCAGGTATTGAAAGCCGGCGACCGGCTGATGTTGCAGCTGATGCTGCTGGTGGGCACGGTGGTGGTGCTGTCCGGGGTGATGAATAACGTCGGCGCGCTGGCGCTGTTGTTGCCGGTGGCTCTGCGACTCGCGCGCGAGCACAATACCTCGCCGTCGCTGTTATTAATGCCGCTGGCATTCGGCTCGCTGCTGGGCGGGCTGACCACGCTGATCGGTACGCCGCCCAATATCATTATCGCCAGCTATCGCGGCAGCATCACCGGTGAAAATTTCAGCCTGTTCAGCTTTTTTCCGGTAGGTGCCACCGTAGCGCTGGCGGGGCTGGCGTTTATCGTGCTGGTGGGCTGGCGTTTGACGCCCAGGCGTGCGGGGCAGGCGGACAGCGCCGATATGTTCGATACGGCCAACTATCTGGTCGAACTCAAGGTGGGCGAAGACGCCAAAGCCAACGGTTTGACGCTGCAGCAGCTGCGCGAGGAAATCGACGACGCCATTCCCGTGCTGGCCGTAGTGCGCGACGACAAGCGCCATCCCGGCCATGCGTTTTACCGCACGCTTAAGCCTGGCGATATCCTGCTGCTGGAGGCCGACCCCGACGAACTCAAGCTGCTGGAAGACAAGGCCGGTCTGAGCGTGGTTAGCGAGCCGGATGACGCGAGCGAGGATCAGACGCCTACCGCCGACGCTGAAGAGCAGGCCAAGACAGCCTCGCACGGGGTGGACACCGAAGGCCTGCAGCTGGTCGAAGCGGTGGTGCGCACCGACTCGATGATGTCCAATCGCAGCGTGCGCCAGCTGCGGTTGAATCACCAGTTCGGCCTGCACCTGGTGGCGGTGGCGCGCGACGGGTCACGGCTCAAACAGCGTCTGCGTGATATCCGCTTTCAAGCCGGCGACGTGCTGTTGTTTCAGGGCAACGACAATGATATGCACGAAAACCTGGCCACGCTTGGCTGCCTGCCGCTAGCCAAGCGCGAGCTGACGTTCGGGCAGCCGCGCAAGATGGCGCTGTCGCTGGGCATTTTTGCGCTGGCGATTGCGCTCATCTTGGCGGGTATTTTGCCGGCGGCCGTGGCGCTTTCAAGCGCGGCCGTAGTAACGCTGCTGATTGGCGTGCTGCCGCTGCGCGAAGGCTACCAGGCAATCGATGGCCCGGTGATCGTGCTGCTGGCGGCGATGCTGCCGGTGGGTAAGGCGCTGGAGACCAGCGGCGGTGCCCAGCTGATCGCCGACGCCATGCTGCAGGCCGGTGGCCAGTGGCCGGTAGTGGTGACGCTAAGCGGGCTTTTCGTGCTCTCGATGCTGCTGTCCAACGTGGTCAACAACGCCGCCGCGGCGCTGTTGATGGCGCCGATCGGAGCGAGCCTGGCGCAGGGCTTTGATGCCTCGCTGGATCCGTTTTTGATGGTCATTGCGGTCAGCGCGTCCTGTGCATTTCTCACGCCCATCGGGCACCAGTCGAACACGTTGGTGCTGGGGCCGGGCGGCTACCGGTTTGGCGACTACTGGAAGCTGGGACTGCCGCTGTCGCTAGTGGTCATGGCGGTGGCGATACCGATGATTCTATGGCGCTGGCCGCTATAACATTCAACCCAGATGAGGGGCTTTGACATGCCGTCGTATATTCTCGCCGTTGACCAGGGCACCACGAGCTCGCGCGCCATGCTGTTTGACCGGGGTGGCCAGGTGGCCGGCAGCGCCCAGCAGGAATTTACCCAGCACTACCCAAGCGATGGCTGGGTCGAGCACGATCCTGAAGAGCTCTGGCAAAGCGTGCTGGCGACCTGCCGCGAGGTACTTGCCGGCATGCCGGAAGGCGCTACAGCGCTGGGGCTGGGAATTACCAACCAGCGCGAAACCACGCTGCTATGGGACCGCGCCACCGGCGAGCCGCTCTACAACGCCATCGTCTGGCAGGATCGGCGCACCGCCGAACACTGCCAGCGCCTGCGCGATGCCGGCCACGCCGACATGGTACAGGAGCGCACCGGGCTTTTGATCGACCCGTATTTTTCTGCCACCAAGCTTGCCTGGCTTTTAGATAACGTCGACGGCGCCCGCGCGCGTGCCGAACGCGGCGAGCTGGCCTTTGGCACCGTAGACACTTTTCTGATCTGGCGGCTGAGCGGCGGACAGCGCCACCTGACCGATGCTACCAACGCCTCGCGCACCGCGCTGTTCAATATTCATACCCAGCAGTGGGACGACGACCTGTTGGCGCTGTTTGAGATTCCCGCCAGCCTGCTGCCCGAGGTAAAAGACTCAAGCGCTGACTTTGGCCGCGTGGAGGCGCAGTGGCTGGGCGAGGCGCTGCCGATTGCCGGCGTTGCCGGCGACCAGCAGGCCGCGCTGGTGGGCCAGGCCTGCTTTACCCCGGGCATGGCCAAAAGCACCTACGGCACCGGCTGTTTCATGGTGGTGAATACCGGCGAGGAGCCGGCGTGCTCGCACAACCGCCTACTGACCACCGTGGCCTACCGGCTGAACGGGCGGACGACCTACGCCATGGAAGGCAGCATCTTTGTCGCGGGGGCCACCATGCAGTGGCTGCGCGACGGGCTGCAGCTGTTTGAAAACGCGGCCGAAAGCGAAGCGCTGGCGCGCAAGACCCGCAGCGGCCACAGCGTGTATCTGGTGCCGGCGTTTACCGGCCTGGGCGCGCCGTACTGGGACCCCAAAGCGCGCGGCGCGATTTTGGGGCTGACCCGGGATACCGGCATTGCCGAAATTGTCGCCGCCGGGCTTCAGGCCGTGTGCTACCAGACCCGGGATTTGCAGCGCTGCATGCACGCTGACATGCAGGCGCCGCCGGGCAAGCTGAGGGTCGACGGCGGCATGGTTAAAAATAGCTGGGTCATGCAGTTTCTGGCCGACATGCTCGGCGTGCAGGTCGACCGCCCCGAGGTTCTCGAAACCACCGCGCTGGGTGCGGCGTTTCTGGCCGGCCTGCAGCTGGGCTGGTATACAAGCCTTGACGAGCTGGCGGCCCTCTGGCGCTGCGAGAAAAGCTTTACGCCAAGCATGCCCGACGCCCAGCGTGAAACGCTCTATCAGGGCTGGCTGGACGCCGTCGGGCGGGTGCGCTCGCACTGATCGGCAATCCCCGGCGGGCGGGAAAAGTATTCGTCAAAGCGCGCCTGCGCCCGTTCGCCGAAGAGCCGCTGGCAGGCTTCCCAAAGCCCCGGCGAGTCGCGCAGCGCGGCGTGGGGAACCATCAGCGATATCCTTGTGCGCCGGCGTAAAAAGTCCTCCAGCCGGACGATCATTTCATCCCGACAGGCAAGGTCGAGTTCGCCACGCAGGTACTCGGCGCCGTCAATCAGCGGCTCGGCTGCGCGTGGGTCTTGCTCAATGCGCTCGAGCAGCTCGAACGCCCGGTCGGCGTAGCGCCGCCACAGGCGTTGGGATAACGGCTCGGTAAAGCAGGCGGGCGTCAGCGCATCCAGCCCCGTGCGCCAGGCCTTGCGCATCAACGCCCGTTTTACCCTTTTGGCGGGTTCGCCGTACCATCTGGCCGCGGCCTGCGGCAGAGCAACGCCCAGCGCCTGCACCGCCCGGGTGACCTCATCGCCCACGTTCAGGCAGTCGGTCAGCTTGCCGCCAAAAATACTCAGGTGCGCCTGTGCGGTGTGAATATCGATCACGTGCTTGCGCGACAGCTGCAGAAAGTCGCGCTGATCGTCCGTTTCCGCCTTGACGGCCAGCGGCCTGACGCCGCAGCGGGTCGCAATAATGTCGGCGCGGGTCAGCGGCGTGGCAAGGTTCAGGCGCTGGTTGATGTTATCCAGCACAAAATCCACGTCGTCCCGGGTTATCTCGGCTTCGGGGGTGGCTATATGGGTATCGGTGGTGCCGATGCAGGTGCGATTCCCCATGGGAATGACGAAAAAAAGCCGGCCATCGTCGGCGAAAAACGCCAGCACGCGCCGGGCGGCAGTCAGCTGCGGCACAATCAGGTGAACGCCCTTGGAATATAGATGATGATAGGCGGTCTGCTGGCCTGTCAGGGTATTGTGCCGATCAACCCAGGGGCCGGCGGCATTGATCATCACGTTGGCGCGCAGGCTGAACGTGGCGTTATCGGTCAGGTCGCGCGCCTGCGCGACCCACCCCCGGTCGATGTACTCAGCGCCTTCCGACGCTATGTAATTGACTGCCGCTGCACCGTTATCCAGCGCGCGGCGGATAAAATCGAACACAAAGCGGGCATCGTTATCGTGCAGGTAGGCGTCGGAATATTCGCAGCCGCCGGCCGCCCCCTCGGCGTTGATGACCGGCTCCAGCCGTTTTATTTGACGCGCTGAAAAAAGCCGGGGCGTGCGAGTAACGCCGTTGCCCATCAGCCAGTAAAGCCAGGTGCCAGCATAGAGATAGCCGGGCCGATAGCGAAAGCGCGTGCCAATAGTGGTGAGAAAGCGGATTTCCCCAACCGTCGACGGGTAGCTTTTGAGCAAGCGGTTGCGGCTTTTGCACAGCCTGCGCACCAGCGAAAAATCGTTGCTTTCCAGATATTTGATGCCACCCCATATCAGGTTGGAGGACTGCATGCTGGTGCTGCCGGCAAAGTCACCGCGGTCGATCAGCGCTACCTTTGCCCCTTTGCCCGCCAGTGCGGCGGCGGCCGCCGCTCCGTTGATCCCCCCGCCAATGATCAACACGTCAAACGCCTCGTGTTCGAGCCGGTCGCGGTTGCGTTGACGAAGAGAGCCGGCAGTGGGCATAAAAAGCGCTCCCCTGTGTTTGGCCGTGTATAAACAGGACGTTTAACCTGCTTCTGGAAGAGCACAAAACTAGCCCGTGCCTTTTGTTAAAGCAAATGCGCGAGCCAGCGCGCGTATCAATGAATCGATACAGGAGGGATTCGCAGGCAAAAAAACCCCGGCGCAAGGCCGGGGTTGGGAGGTGCTGGCGCCTTTTTTCGAGGCTAGCCGAGCCTATTGCGCGGTTGACTCGGTGTCCGCCGGCGCCTCGTGGCCCGCTAGCGGAGCGTTGTGATAAATCACCTTGGATTTATCGCTTGCCAGCTCGTCGTACTCGAAGTCATCCACGGTGAGCAGCTCCAACACCTGGGCTTCAAAGTCGCGCATAAACTGCGCGTCCTCAGCGCTGATCAGGTCTTTCTCCAGGCCGGCTTCCACCCGCTGCTCGGGGTGCAGCGCCGTTTTGGGCAGCTCGCCTTTGGCGTAGGCCTTGTTGAGCGTGCGGTAGAGCGCATCGGCGCGGTCGTAATCGCCCAGCAGCGTATTGTAGGTGGCCAGCGGGTTGGCCTGCGCGCCGTCGTCCTGGTCCCAGGTATTGGCGAGCAGGTGGGTGCGCAGCGCCGAGTGTGTGGAAACGCGTTTGGCGATGTCGCGCGCCAAATCATCGTGGGGCTTGTTCCAGCGCCGGCCGTTAGGCATTACCAGCAGCGCCAGCGTCTTGCCCAGCGCGCGGTTGGGCAGGTTATCGAAGATCTCGACAAACGCCTGCTCGGCGCGGTGGAGCAGGAAGCGGCAGCTGAAGTGCAGCAGCGCTTCTTCGCCTTCTACCTTGTCGCCGGCTTCCCACTGCTTGAGCACCATCGAGGCCAGGTACAGGTTGGAAAGCACGTCGCCCAGCCGCGCGGAGAGCATTTCGCGTTTTTTCAGCGCCGAGCCCAGGCTTGCCATGGCGGCGTCGGCGCACAGGCCGAAACCGGCAGAAAGCCGCGCGATATCCTGGGCGTAAACGCTGGCTGGCGCGCTGAACGGGACGGCGGGTTTGCCCAGGCCAAACCCGAGGGTAAAGGCGCGGGCGGCGTTGCCGAAGATCAGCCCGATGTGGCCGAAAAACGCCTTGTCGAACGCCTTAGCATCGTTGGCGTCTTTGGCCGCCAGCTCGTCGAGCACGTAAGGGTGGCAGCGGATCGCCCCCTGACCAAATATCATCAGGTTGCGGGTCATGATGTTGGCGCCTTCCACGGTGATGGCCACCGGGTTGGCGCTATAGCCGATGCCGAGGTAGTTGCGCGGGCCAAGCGTTACGGCTTTGCCACCGTGGACGTCCATGGCGTCGCTCAGCAATACGCGCTGGAACTCGGTCAGCTGGCTTTTCAAAATCGCCGAGGGCACGGCGGGTTTCTCGCCGTGGTCGATCAGGTTGGCCGTTTGGTAAACGGTGGCCTGGGTGATGTAGGCCAGCGAGGCCATGCGCGCCAGCGGCTCCTGCACGCCTTCCATTTCGGCCACTGGGACGTTGAACTGGCGACGAATGCGGGTAAAGCCGCCGCTCCAGCCCAGCGCATAGCGCGCGGTTCCGGTAGCGCCCGAGGGCAGGGTGATGCAGCGCCCGATGGACAAGCATTCGACCAGCATGCGCCAGCCTTCGCCGATCATCGGCTCGCCGCCGATGATGGTGGAAAGCGGCACGAACATGTCCTTGGCCTTGATCGGGCCGTTCAAAAACGGGCTGCCGATGGGCGCGTGGCGCCGGCCGATTTCCATGCCCTCGGTATCGCGGGGGATCAGCGCAAGGGTAATGCCGCGGTCTTCTTCTTCGCCAAGCAGGTTGTCGGGGTCAAACAGGCGGAAGGCCAGGCCCACAACCGTGGCGATGGGCGCCAGCGTGATCCAGCGCTTTTCAAAGTTCAGGCGCACGCCCAGCACTTCTTCGCCGTCGACCATTTGCTTGCAGACAATGCCGGTGTCGGGCAGCGAGGTGGCGTCCGAGCCCGCGCGCGGGCCGGTCAGGCCAAAGCAGGGGATTTCGCGACCGTCGGAGAGGCGCGGCAAATAGTGGTCTTTCTGTTCTTCGGTGCCGTACTTCAGCAGCAGCTCGCCAGGCCCCAGCGAGTTGGGCACGCCGACCGTCACCATCAGGGTTTCGTTAACGGCGAGTTTTTGCAGCACCATCGACTGCCCCTTGGCGGAAAAGCCCAGCCCGCCGTACTCCTTGGGGATGATCATCCCGAAAAAGCCTTCTTTTTTCAGGTAGTCCCAAAGCTCCTGGGGCAGGTCGGCGCGCTCGCGGGCGATATCCCAGGCGTTGCACATGCCCGCCGCCTTGGCGCACTGAACGTCAAGAAACGCCTGCTCGTCCTCGGTCAAGCCGCTGTCGGCATAGTCAAGCAGCGTGCTCCACTGGGGTTTGCCGGAGAACAGCTCGCCGTCCCAGGAAACCGTGCCGGCTTCAAGCGCGGCGCGCTCGGTGTCGGACACCTTGGGCGCGACTTTTTTGAACATGGCGAAAAGCCGCGGGGTTAGCCACAGCCGGCGCAGTGCCGGCAGGCCGGCAACGGCGGCTATCGCCGCGCCGATCAACAACAAAACGCCAATCACCGTCGCGCCCAGGCCAAGGCCGACAAGGCCCAGCACGCCAAGCACCAGCAGCGTAGCGGCGGCGCCGGATTCGCGCCGCATCACCACCAGCAGGCCAACCACGGCCAGCACGATCAAAAGTAAGGTGAGCATAAACTGTCTCCAGGTAACGTCAGGACGATAGCGCCAGACGGGTATTCGAACACTCGTTTGAATAGTGGCAGAGAATCGCCGTGCCGCGCAAGCATTGCGGGCGTCTTTTTATCAGGCTATCTATCAAACTATCGCCTAATACCATAAAGCACAAAAAAGCGCCGTGGGATCTCCACGGCGCTTGACGCTGACGGTGCGAATTCGGCCCGGCCGTCTCGCCTCATATTGCAGCACCTCGCATCACTTCACCTTACGTAGTACGGCACGTCGCGGCGGGGCAGCGGCTCGCGGCCGCGAACCCGGTCGGCGATTTTTTCCGCCAGCATGATAGTCGGCGCGTTGAGGTTGCCGGCAGGAATCAGCGGAAACAGCGAAGCATCTACCACGCGCAGGCCGTCCACGCCGTGAACGCGACCCTGGCCGTCGGTGACCGCCATCTCGTCGTTGCCCATCCGGCAGGTACCGCACGGGTGGTAGGCGGTTTCGGCGTTGTTGCGGATGAAGTCGTCCAGCTCGGCGTCGGTTTGCGCGGCGTCCCCCGGGGCTATTTCAGCCCCGCGGTAGGCGTCAAAGGCCGGCTGGCCGATGATCTCCCGGGTCAGGCGAATGCCGTCGCGAAACTCCTGCCAGTCGTTCGGCGTGGCCATGTAGTTGAACAGAATACTCGGCGCGGCGCCGGGATCTTTCGAGGTCAGGTGCACACGGCCGCGGCTTTCCGAGCGCATCGAGCCCACGTGCGCTTGAAAGCCGTGGGCCTGCACCGCGCTTTTGCCGTTGTAGCTGATGGCGATGGGCAAAAAGTGGTACTGCAGGTTGGGCCAGGCGGCGTCTGCGTTGCTGCGGATAAAAGCGCAGGCTTCAAACTGGTTGCTGGCGCCAACGCCGGTACCACCGAGCAGCCACTGCGCGCCGATTTTGGGCTGGTTGTACCACTTGAGCGCGGGATAGAGCGAAATCGGCTCCTTGCACTCGTACTGCAGGTACATTTCCAGGTGATCCTGCAGGTTTTCCCCCACGCCGGGCAGCGTATGCACCGGCGTGATATCCAGTCCTTCAAGCAGCGAGACTTCACCCACGCCGGAGCGCTGGAGTATCTGCGGCGAGGCAATCGCGCCGGCGCACAGCAGTACCTCGCGGCGGGCATGGACCTGCATCGGCTGGCCCTTGCGCGCATAGCGCACGCCGGTCGCGCGTTTGCCGTCAAATTCGATCACATCAATGAGCGCGTGGGTTTCAATGGTGACGTTGGCGCGCTTCTTCGCGGTATCCAGATAGCCACGGGCGGTCGAGGCGCGGCGCCCCTTTGGCGTGACGAAGCGGTCCATGGGGCCGAAGCCTTCCTGGCGGTAGCCGTTGACGTCGTCGGTTTCGGCGTAGCCGGCCTGCACGCCGGCATCGATAAAGGTGCGATACAGCGGGTTGTTGCCCGGCTTGGGCGTGGCGACGTCAATCGGCCCGTCGCCGCCGTGGTAGTCGTTGGCGCCGATGTCGCGGCGTTCGGCCTTTTTGAAATAGGGCAGGCAACTGAGGTAATCCCAGTCTGCAAGCCCCGGGCGTTTGGCCCAGCCGTCGTAGTCCAGCGCGTTGCCGCGGATGTAGCACATGCCGTTGATTAATGAGGAGCCGCCCAGCCCCTTGCCGCGCCCGCACTCCATGCGCCGGCCGCCCATGTGCGGCTCGGGGTCGGTTTCAAACGCCCAGTTGTTGCGCGTGCCCTGCAGCGGGTAGGCCAGCGCGGCGGGCATCTGGGTGCGAAAATCCAGGCGGTAGTCGGGGCCGCCGGCTTCCAGCAGCAGTACGCTTACCTCGCTGTCTTCGCTCAGGCGCGCGGCGAGCACGCTGCCCGCCGAGCCGGCGCCGATAATCACATAGTCAAATTCGCGGGGGTGAGGCATGACGGTTTCCTGACATCGTTGACGGGGAGAAAGGCAGAGCGCGTTAAAACGCCGACTCGAACGGGCCCATTTCCACCTGGACCGATTTGGTCTGGGTGTAGTGGCCAAGGGTCTCAACACCGTTTTCGCGCCCGATGCCCGACTGCTTGTAGCCGCCCACGGGCATTTCGGCGGGGGAGTCGCCCCAGGTGTTGATCCAGCAGATGCCGGCTTCTATCTGATGAATCACGCGGTGGGCGCGGTTGAGGCTTTCGCTGAACACGCCGGCGGCCAGGCCGTAGTCGGTGGCGTTGGCGCGGCGGATTGCCTCGTCTTCAGTGTCAAACGCGAGCAGTGACATCACCGGGCCGAAGATTTCTTCGCGCACGATGCGCATGTCGTCGTGGCAGTCGGTAAAGATGGTGGGGGCCGCCCAGGCGCCGCGTGCGAACCCCCCCTGGGTAAACGCGGTGTCGTCGCAAGTCAGCACCCGGGCGCCTTCTTCCTTGCCCAGCGCAATGTAGCCCAGCACTTTTTGCTGGTGCTCAACGCTCACCAACGGGCCGAAGTTGACGCTGGGGTCCAGCGGGTCGCCGGGATGAATGCGCGCCACGCGCTCAAGCAGTTTGGCTTCAAAGGCGTCTTTTACCGAGCGCTCGACAAATACTCGAGTGGCGTTGGTGCACACCTGCCCGCTGGAGTAGAAGTTGGCCATCATCGCGGCGTCGGCAGCGCGGTCAAGGTCGGCATCGGCGAAGACCAGCATCGGCGACTTGCCGCCCAGCTCCATGGTCGCGTCTTTCAGGGTGGAGCTAGCGGCGGCGGCCATGACTTTTTTGCCGGTGCCCACTTCGCCGGTAAAGGAAATTTTGGCGATACCCGGGTGGCGCGTGAGTATTTCGCCCACGCGGCCGTCGCCGTGCACCACGTTGAACACGCCGTCAGGCAGGCCGGCCTGGGTGAAAATCTCGGCCAGTTTCATCGCCGTCAACGGGGTGACTTCGCTGGGCTTGAACACCACCGCGTTGCCCGCGGCGAGCGCCGGCGCGGCTTTCCAGCAGGCGATTTGCAGCGGGTAGTTCCACGCGCCAATGGCGCCGATCACGCCCAGCGGCTCGCGGCGGGTGTAAACAAATGAACTTTCGCGCAGCGGAATCTGGCTGCCTTCAAGCGCGGGCGCCAGGCCGGCGTAATACTCAAGCGCGTCGGCGCCGGTATGAATATCCACCGCGGTGGTTTCGCTCAGCGGCTTTCCGGTATTGCGGGTTTCCAGCTCGGCCAGCGCGTCGTTTTGCTCGCGCAGCAGCGCCACGGCGCGGTGAAGTATCCGCGCGCGCTCCATACCGGTCATCGCCGCCCAGATTTTCTGGCCGCGTGCGGCACTGGCAACGGCCGTATCTACGTCCGCCTCGCTTGCCTGACCGACGCTGGCCAGCAGGCTGGCGTCAAACGGGTTGGTGACGCTGAAGGTGTCGCCCGAGGTGGCGTTAACCCGGCGGCCATTAATGTAAAGCGATTGAATTTCGTGAGCCATAAGGATCTCCTCCGGCGGCTGACTAGGAAGCAAAGGTGCTGCAGTGGTGGGCCAGCAGCTGGTCAAGGTAGGCAAAAGCCAAGCGCTGGGCGCCTTCGGCATCGAGCCCGCCCGGCGTGAGCGCGCCGCGTAGCCACAGGCCGTCGATCATCGCGGCCAGGCCCCGCGCGGCATTGCGCGCCTCGGCAAGGGGCATCACCCGGGAGAAGTGGTAGCACAGGTTGGCGTACAGGCGGCGGTCGTTAATATTTTGCAGCCGCGCCAGCGCGGGTTTGTGCATGCTGCTCGTCCAGAAGGCCAGCCAGGTTTTGGCAGCGGGGCCGGTGACCTGGGTACGGTCGAAGTTGCCTTCAATTACCGCGCCGATAAAGGCCCGGGGTGAGCCGTCGTCAAGCATGCGCCGGCGAGAGCCCACGGCGTTGCCCAGGTCGGTGAGGATTTGGCGCATAGTGGCCTCAAGCAGGCCGTCCTTGCCGCCAAAATAATGGCTGATAATACCCGCTGATACGCCGGCGTGGCGCGCAATGCGCACGATCGTTGCGTCAGCCAAACCGACCTCGTCGATCGCTTCCATGGTGGCGCTGATTAACTGCTGGCGGCGTATGGGCTCCATTCCTACCTTGGGCACGGCGTTCTCCTGTGTATCACGGTTTACCCTTGAAACCAGCGTGTAGGCATGATTACCTGTGCATCGTCACATTTTTATATTGAACGTTCAATCAATAATATGCAGAGGATTTCGCCATGAGCTTGTCGACCCCGTCACATTCGCGCTGGCTTGCTGCCCTGATGCTCGCCGCCGGCGTTCCCGCCACCGCGCTGGCTCAGCAGTGCGACACCGTGCGTTTTGCCGAAGTTGGCTGGACCGACATCACCGCGACAACCGCGCTGACCGCCGAAGTGCTCGAGGGGCTGGGCTACGACACCCGGGTGGATACGGTCTCCGTGCCGATTGCCTATTCGGGCATGAAGAACAACGATTTTGACGTGTTTCTGGGCAACTGGATGCCGACCATGGCATCGATCAGCGATAAATACGTCGACGGCGGCAGCGTTGAGCGTCTGGATGCCAACCTGGAAAACGCCAAGTACACCCTGGCCGTGCCGCAGTACGTGTACGACGCCGGCGTGACGTCGGTGACGGATCTGGCCGAACACGCTGAAAAATTCGAATCCAACATTCATGGCATCGAAGCCGGTAACGATGGCAACCTGATGATTCAGGACATGATCGACGACGGGGCTTACGGGCTGGACGACTGGAGCGTAGTGGACTCCAGCGAAGCGGGTATGCTCTCCGAGCTCAAGGCACGCACGCCCAATGAAAAGTGGATGGTATTTCTCGGCTGGGAGCCGCACCCGATGAATACCAACTTTGACATGGCCTACCTGTCGGGCGCTGACGACTACTTTGGCGCTGATCTGGGCGGGGCGACGGTATACACCAACGTCCGCGAAGGCTACGTTGAAGAATGCCCCAACGTTGGCAAGCTGTTGGGTAACCTTGAGTTCACCCTGACCATGGAAAACAAGCTGATGGCCGACATCATGGACGATGGCGAGAAGCCCCGCGACGCCGCGCGCGCGTACCTCCAGGAGCACGACGGCCTGCTGGACGAATGGCTTGACGGCGTGACCACCCGCGACGGTGAGCCGGGCGCACCCGCCGTACGTGCCGCGCTGAACTAAACCGAATCGCTGCATTGTTTCAGGCAAAGGCAGGCCAAGGGCTTGCCTTTGCTGCTGAATACAGGCATAATCTTGCCCCGCTGATGAGGAAAAGGCTACGTAGCTCAGCTGGTTAGAGCACATCACTCATAATGATGGGGTCCCCTGTTCGAATCAGGGCGTAGCCACCACAGCGTGGTATTAGTAAAGATAGTAGTTGCAAAGACAGTACTCGCAAGCTTCGGCTTGCCGCGATGGTGGCCCCTTAGGTCCTCCCGCAACGCTAAACTGCGAACCCCGCCAGGCCCGGAAGGGAGCAACGGTAGTGGTGGATGCGTGTGCCGGGATGTGGCTTTTGGGGCCGCCTCCATTTCAGCCCCTCTGTTTCCAACCCTTCTGTTTTAGTCCTTCTGCTGTTAGTCCTCACGCCGGCAATTTTACCGATTTTCCCGCCTTAAAAAACTGCCTCATTACCGTGGTGGCGCCTGGTGTTGCCTATAACGCCAGCGATTAAACGGTCTTTATAAAGATCGATCCCTCTGCAGTAGCCCTTTGTTCCACCAGATCCAGTCGCGGGCGGAAACTCTCGGCCTGGGCGGAATTCCACCAGTGGGCGTAAATCGTCTCCTCGGGCGCATCGGTCAGGATGCCTTTGGGCAGAAACGGGTAGATCCGGTCGATGGGCAGGGCGGTGGTGGCATCCATTCGCTGCACGAGATGGTGGGGCTGCAGGTCGGAAGGGTGCGCAACCCCCGTCGCCGCAGTGATATCGCTCAAGGCTTCCAGCGTCTTGGCGTGAAAGCGCGCCGCGCGCTCGGACTGAACATCGACATCCAGCCCCCGCTGGCGCCATTTATCCTGTGTCGTCACGCCGGTGGGGCAGGTGCCGAGGTGGCAGCGCTGCGCCTGAATGCAGCCGACCGACATCATGAAAGCGCGCGCCGCGTTGCACCAGTCCGCGCCGATCGCCATGTTCTGTGCCAATCCCATGCTGGAATGCACCTTGCCACTCGCGACGAGGCGTATCTTGTCGCGCAGCCCTGCGCCGACCAGCGCATTGCGCATCAGCACGAGCCCGTCCTGGAGCGGCATGCCGACCCAGTCGGAGAGTTCGAGCGGTGCGGCGCCGGTACCGCCTTCGGCGCCGTCGACGACGATGAAGTCCGGATAGATACCGGTTTTCAGGATGGCCTTCATGATGGCGAAAACCTCGTGCGGCTGGCCGACACAAAGCTTGAGTCCGACGGGCTTGCCGCTCGACAGTTCGCGCATTTTGGCGGCGAACTCGAGCATTTCGATGGGCGTCGAGAATGCCGAATGACCCCGCGGCGACAGACAGTCCTGATGAACGGGAATCTTGCGGGTTTGGGCGATTTCTTCGGTCACCTTGGCCGCCGGGAGAAGCCCTCCGTGGCCGGGTTTAGCCCCCTGGCTGAGCTTTATCTCTACCATCTTGACTTCATCTCGGTGGGCATTTTCGGCAAACAGGCTGGGATCGAAGTGACCCTTGTCGTCCCGCGCGCCGAAATAGCCTGACCCCAGCTCCCAGACCAAATCGCCGCCATGCTTGAGGTGGTAGGGGCTGATGCCGCCTTCGCCGGTATCGTGATAAAAGTTGCCTGTTTCTGCGCCTTTGTTTAGCGCCTCCACCGCGGCGGCGGACAAGGCGCCAAAGCTCATCGCCGATATATTCAGCACGGAGGCCGCGTAAGGCTGGCGGGTTTGCTCGTTGCCGACGCTCACACGTGGTGAGCGATCCGGCTCCGGGTGTGGTGCTATGGAATGTTGAAACCAGCGATATTCCTGAGAGGCAGTATTGCGCTCGGTACCAAACGGGTGAGTGTCATTTTTGCCGCGCGCCCGGGCGTGGATCAGCGAGCGGGCCTCGTAGTTGTAGGGCGTGCCTTCCAGGTCGTCTTCCACGATATAGGCTCGCAGATAGGGGCGCAGATCGTAGAACAGCCAGCGCAGCCAGCCGGCCACAGGATAGTTGCGGGCGATCGTCCAGTGCTTCTGAAACCAGTCGTGAACCCCTAGTCCGATGACGGCGAGCGTCACCAGAACAAGCAGGCCGAGAGGCCACCCCCAGGGCAGGAGAATCAAACCGGCCAGTAGCAACAACATCGCTACCAGAGGGACGATGGTGCGTTTGAGCAGATTAGTCATGTGTAGCGCCTTCCTGCCTTGACGAGCGTTCGCGTTAAATAAACAGTCTAGTTGGGCGAGTGCTTTTCTGTCAGGGCACTTTTTAAAGCGAGGTGACGCGGATGACTATACTGACAGGAGTCTGGTTTATTATTCAGGAGCGCTGCCCGTGGATCATCACGCCTACCGCCATGTCTTGGCCGAGAGCCTTGCCGAGAGCGAACTGCCCTTTGCCCCTGCGGAGTTCGCGGCGCGCCGCCGGCGGGTGCGCGGAGCCATGCAGACCACCGGTCTTGAGGCGCTGTTGCTTACCGATCCCGCCGATATTTTCTATCTGACGGGGTATCACACCTTTGAAGTCTCGGTGTTCGTCTGCCTGGTGGTATCGGCCAAGCGGCTGGTGCTGCAGGTGCCCTCCATCGAGACCGGCCCCGCCGTGGTCACCGCCACGGTAGACGAGATACTGGGCTATCGCTGGGAAAGCCTCGGTGAGGTCATCGAGCCGTTGGCCGAGATTCTTGCCCCGTTTCGAATCGTCGGCCTGGACGCCTTTGGGGCCGGTCTGCGCTTTGGGGTCATCCGCGAACTGCAGGCGCGCCTTGGCGCCGAGCGCTTTCTTGACGACGGAGGCGCGCTGCTCGACCGCATCCGTATCGTCAAGACGCCTGCGGAGCTTGACTGCCTGCGCAAGAGTGCGCGGATGACAGAGGCGGGGTTGCGCGCGGCGGAAGCGATTATTGCTCCGGGCGTTACCGACAATGCGGTGGCGGCGGAGGGCAGCCGGGCCATGCTGGCGGCGGGCAGCGAATTTATGAGCCTGCAGCCCATCGTCACTACCGGCCGGCGTATCGGCACTATCCACGTCAACCATAAGCGCCAGGTGATCGAGCGCGACGATCCGGTGTTTCTGGAGTTCGGCTCCGCGTTCCAGCGCTATACCGCGCCGATGATGCGCACCGCCGTGGCGGGTCGGGCCAGCGCCGACATGCAGGCGCTGCGCGATGTCTGCCGTGGAATGTTCGAGGCGCTGTGCGCCGCCATGCGCCCCGGTGCTTCCTTCGACGATGCGGCGCGGGCGGCCGAGGCGGTGTTGGCGCCTCACGCGGAACGCGTATTTTTTTCAGGGGTATTCGGCTATGCGGTGGGGGCCCAGTTTCCGCCCAGCTGGGTCGAGGAGACGGGCTATATTGCCCGCGGCCAGCGCGTCGAGTTTGAAGCCGACATGGTTTTCCACCTGCCGCTTTGCCTGCGGCTACCGGGCCAGTGGGGGGTCGGCATGAGCGACACTGTGCGGGTCACCCCCGACGGCGCTGCGCCGCTCACCGATAATACCTGGCAGCTTTATGAATCGGGTGGTTGAGCGCTGACGGTGGCCAAACAACGGCACCGGCTCAGAAATGTTGAGTCCTGACTGCCGGGAGGGGGAAGCGAGCTGGGCATGGTTGGCTCGCTTTCAGCGGATAAAGAGCTTGTAAATTATCTTGTGGGCAAGCGTCCCGTACGGCGGATAGACAAGCTTCCCGCTGTTTAATTTCTGCTTGGCAAAAATGGCGCGCTGATGTGACAAGGTCAGAAAGCCCTCCTTGCCGTGGTAGTGGCCCATGCCGGAATCGCCTACGCCGCCGAAAGGCAGATCATCCTGGGCCACGTGCATCAGCGAATCGTTGATGCACATACCGCCGGAGAGCGTGCTGTTGATCATCCTGTGCTGCTCACCTCGGTCGTAACCGAAAAAGTAGAGGGCCAGCGGGCGCGAACGAGCGTTAATATACTCGATGGCTTCATCGAGGCTGCCATAGCTTACGATCGGCAGAATGGGTCCGAAAATTTCATCCTGCATCAGCTGCATATCCGGTGTGGTTTGAAGCACCAGGGTCAGCGGCATCTTGTTGCTAGCGTCGCCCAGGTTTTCCTCAGCCGGGTTGAGTTCGATCACCTCGGCGCCCTTGGCGCTGGCATCATTCAGGTAGTTCTGCAGACGGCCATATTGGCGTTCATTAATAATGGCAGTGTAGTTGTCGTTATCGCGCAATGAAGGGTACATTGCCGCGAAGCGGGCGCGGAACTCTGCCACGAACGCCTGGACGCGATCGGCCGGACAGAGCACATAGTCCGGCGCAACGCAGGTTTGGCCGGCGTTGAAGGCCTTGCCAAAAGCGATGCGCTGGGCAGCATCTTTTATGGGCACGTCCGAAGATACGATGGCGGGGGATTTACCGCCCAACTCCAGGGTCACCGGTGTCAGGTTCTCGGAGGCCGCTCGCATCACCCGTTTGCCAACCGAGGTGGAACCAGTAAACAGGAGGTGATCGAACGGTCGGGCGGAAAAACCGGCGGCCACATCAGCCTCGCCGTTGATCACCGCGACAAGATCCTGCGGAAAAATTGATTCAATGAGCTCCTTGAATAGCGTTGCAGTGTGCGGCGTGAATTCCGACATTTTGATCATCGTGCGGTTGCCCGCGGCAAGTGACGCCACCAATGGCCCGACGGCCAGATAAAGCGGGTAGTTCCAGGGGGCAATGACGCCAACAACGCCTTTGGGCTGGTAACATACCGTATTGCGCGCGGGTTGAAACAGCAGCGAGACGCACCGGCGGGACGGCTTCATCCAGCCTTTCAGGTGCTTCAGGGTGTAATGGATCCCCTGGATTGACGGCATCACTTCCGCAATCAGAGATTCGTCCCGCGAACGACACGAAAAGTCCCGATCGATGGCCTCAAGAAGGCGCTCCTGATAGATCAACAGGGCATGCTTGAGGCGCTTG
>JAKDRW010000032.1 GCA_030454225.1 Vreelandella subglaciescola
CGATAAAGGGCGTTGTGTACAGCGAGAGGGGATAAAAAGAAGAGAGGAAAATAAGCGTAAAGAAGGGAGCAGTCAGCGGGGTGAGGCTAAAAGCGATACAAGATGCGCGACAATCACCATGAGATCTGTTCTTAGTCATGGTGCCCAGAAGAGGACTTGAACCTCCACATCCATAAGGACACTAGCACCTGAAGCTAGCGCGTCTACCAATTCCGCCACCTGGGCGCATCAATGCGTTGCTGATTTTTTACATCTAGTCTGTCTGACCTGCCGATTGTATTCGTATGGTGCCCAGAAGAGGACTTGAACCTCCACGTCCATACGGACACTAGCACCTGAAGCTAGCGCGTCTACCAATTCCGCCACCTGGGCGAATACAACCTTATTGCACCAATATTTTGGCAGCGTTACACCTGCTGTCAATCCATTGGTGCCCGGAAGAGGACTTGAACCTCCACGTCCATACGGACACTAGCACCTGAAGCTAGCGTGTCTACCAATTCCACCACCCGGGCAAGTGGCGCGTATATTACCGGCCTGACACAGGAATGCAAGCATTTTTAATGCGCCGGGGCAGGGCGATAAAGCAATGCGCCAGCGCGGCGCGGCATTCGGCGGTTGGGTGATTGCCCGCGCAACGCTATACTGCACCTATGACTAAACAGACCTCTTATTTCGTCAGCGCTTTGAGCGCTGCATTGCGTTGCTCGCAGCGCGTCGCGACTGCCAGGCTCCAACGCCTTCCATGCACGCCATCAAGGATGCTTATCGCATGAAAGAATGGACGTTAAATGATGACGCGCACGCCAGCCGCGAAGCGCACAAGTACCCCAACCCAGCGCCGAGCCGCGAATATCTGCTGGCGGCACTGGAAACCTACGGTAAGCCGATTACCCACGAAAGCATGAGCCGCATGCTGGGTCTTGATGATGAAGATTTGCAGGAGGCGGTTCGTCGTCGCCTGGCTGCCATGGAGCGCGATGGCCAGGTGCTGCGCAATCGTGGCGGGGCCTACGCGCTGATCGACAAGCTCGATTTGATCAAGGGTAAAGTGCTTGGTCACCGCGACGGCTTCGGTTTTTTGCTCCGCGATGATGGCAAAAAGCCCGACCTCGTCATGCCGCCGCGGCAAATGCGGCGGGTCTTTCACGGCGACTACGTCGTGGTGAGAATCAGCGGTCGCGACCGGCGCGGGCGCGACGAGGCCACTATTGTTGACGTGCTGGCACGCAACACGACCAGCATGGTTGGCGTTTATCGGCGCAATACGCCCGAATTTGGCGTGATGATTCCGGAAAATCCGCGCATCACCCAGGAAGTTATCGTGCCGCACAGCGTTTGTGGCGGCGCGCAGGACGGGCAGGTTGTCTCGGTCAAGATCACCCAGCAGCCCGCCACCCGGATGCAGCCGGTGGGCGAGGTGATCGAAGTGCTGGGCGAGCGGATGGACCCGGGCATGGAAATCGATATTGCGATTAGAAGCTACGAGATTCCCGCCGAGTTTCCGCCCGAGGTGATCGACCAGATCGCCACGATTGCCGCTGAGGTTCTCGAAGAAGACAAACAGAACCGTATTGACCTGCGCGACGTGCCGCTGGTGACCATCGACGACGAGACGGCCAAAGACTTTGATGATGCCGTGTGCGCCTGGCAAACCGATGCGGGCGACTGGAAATTGCTGGTTGCCATTGCCGATGTGTCGCACTACGTGCGCCCCGGTGCGCCGCTGGACAATGAAGGCCGCCGGCGCGGCAACTCGGTGTATTTTCCCGGCCAGGTAGTGCCCATGTTGCCGGAGCTTCTATCCAACGGCCTGTGCTCGCTGAATCCCAACGTCGACCGCCTGGTGATGGCGTGCGAAATGAGCATCACCGCCGACGGCGAACTCACTGATTACCGCTTTTATGAAGCGGTGATGAATTCCCACGCGCGCCTGACCTATAACAAGGTCGCAGCGATGCTCGACGGCGACAGCGAAGACGGCGCTGCGCTGCGCAGCGAGCACAGCGCGCTAGTTAAGCCGATCGAGCAGCTGCACGGGCTTTATCAGTCGCTGCGCACCGCGCGCAGCCATCGCGGCGCGATCGAGTTTGATACCATCGAAACGGCTATCGTCTTTAACGACGAGCGCAAAATCGAAAAAATTGTGCCGCGTAGCCGCAACGATGCCCACAAGATGATCGAGGAGTGCATGCTGGTGGCCAACGTGGCTACCGCGCGCTTTTTGGACAAGCACGACCTGCCGGCGCTTTACCGCATCCACGAGAAGCCTTCGACGGAGCGCCTGGAAAAACTGCGGATGTTCCTTAACGAGCTGGGTCTGACACTGCCTAATGGCGATGATCCCACGCCGCAGGACTATCAGGCGCTGCGCGCAAGCATCGTTGATCGCCCCGACGCTGACATCATTCAGACCGTGATGCTGCGCTCGATGAACCAGGCGGTGTACTCGCCGCAAAACGAAGGACACTTCGGGCTGGCGTATCAGGCTTATGCGCACTTTACCTCGCCGATTCGCCGCTACCCCGATCTGCTGGTGCACCGCGCCATCCGCTCGGTGGTGCGCGGCCCACGCAAGACCGACACCGTGCTGCGTGCCGAAGGCGCGCCGGTACAGCCGCCGAGCCAGTGGTGCCCCTATACCTTCGAACAAATGCTCGAGCTGGGTGAGCACTGCTCGATGACCGAGCGCCGCGCCGACGACGCCACCCGCGACGTGGAAGGCTGGCTCAAGTGCGAGTTCATGTCCGACAAGCTGGGCGAGACATTTGACGGCACCGTGGCGTCGGTCACCCAGTTTGGATTGTTTGTGCGGCTGGACGAATTTTACATCGAGGGCCTTTTGCACATCAGCTCGCTGCCGTCGGATTACTACAATTACGAGGCCGAAAAACATCGCCTCAAAGGCGAGCGTAGCGGCACCACGTACCGGCTGGGGGACAGTCTGAGCGTTCAAGTAGCGCGGGTGGGGATGGATGATCGCAAGATCGACTTCAACCTGGCCGATGAAAGGCCACCGAGTCACAAACCCAGCCCGAATTCGCATCGCTCGTCGCGCAAGCGTCGTGGGCCGCGTCGGGAATCGTCGTCATCATCGGAGTCGTCATCGCCCACGGGAGCCTCACAGTGAGTGCTAAGTCTTCCTCGGCGCGGCGTGGGCCGCGCCCGCCGGAAGGGCTGGATCACGTCTTCGGCGTGCACGCGCTGGAGAGCCTGCTCGAGCGCGGCGAAGCGCCTAAAGTGCTATGGACGCAGCAGGGGGCGGGCAAGCGTCTGCAGGCGCTTATCCGTCGCGCCAAAGAGGCGGGCGCCAGCGTCAATGAGCAGCCGCGCGAAACGCTTGATCAGCTCACCCGGGGGGCGTCGCATCAGGGTATCGTCGCCTTTTGCCCGCCACTGACGGCAGAAAGCGAAGCCTCGCTGATGTTGAAGTTGGGTGCCTGGCAGGCGAATTCGCCGCCGCTTTTTCTAGTGCTCGACGGCATTACCGATGTGCACAACTTCGGCGCCTGCCTGCGTAGCGCCGATGCCGCCGGTGCCCACGGCGTCATTGTGGCCAAAGATAAAGCCGCACCGCTTAATGCAACGGTGCGCAAGGTCGCCTGCGGCGCGGCCGAAAGCGTGCCGGTGTATCAGGTGACCAACCTGGCGCGCACGCTTGCCGCCTTGAAGGAGGCCGGCGTGTGGATTACCGGTACCGCCGGCGAGGCGCGAGACAGCGTTTATGACGTCGACCTGACCGGCCCTACGGCACTGGTCATGGGCGCCGAGGCCAAGGGCATGCGCCGGCTGACCCGCGACGCCTGCGATTACCTGGCCAAATTACCGATGGCCGGCCAGGTCTCGAGCCTTAACGTGTCCGTGGCTACGGGTATTTGCCTGTTTGAGGCCTTGCGCCAGCGCCGGCTTGCAAATTAGTCGGCGTTTCTCTAAGATGCGAGCGCCCGTTTGTCTGACAAGCGGGCGCTCTTTGTTCTGCTTGATGCCCGGCTGTCGCATACGTGTGACTCGCGGGTGGCGTCGAGCGTAACTCCTTGCTTCCCTGTGCGTGCGCGCCCATCGGAAGCTGCCAAACCGCAAGGAGATTCCATGCGTCATTACGAAATCGTGTTTATGGTCCACCCGGATCAGAGCGAGCAGGTGCCGGCTATGGTCGAGCGCTATACGGGTATTGTCACCGACAACGGCGGCACCGTGCATCGCTTGGAAGATTGGGGCCGTCGTCACATGGCTTACCCGATCAACAAGATCCACAAAGCCCACTACGTGCTGATGAACGTTGAGTGCGAAGGCGAGACGCTTGAAGAAATTGAAAGCATCTTCCGCTTCAACGACGCCATCATCCGCAGCCTGGTACTGCGCTGCAACGAAGCCGTTACCGAAGCGTCGCCGATGATGAAGCCGGTTGAAGAAAAGCGCCCGCGTCGCGACGACAAGCCGCGTGATGAAAAGCCCAGCGCTGAGTCTGCCTAAGACGCCCTGGTCGGAACCGTTCAAGGTTCTATTTACCGCACGTATTAAGGAGCTACTCCATGGCACGTTTTTTCCGTCGCCGCAAGTTTTGCCGCTTCACCGCTGAAGGCGTCAAACAGATCGACTACAAGGATCTGGACACGCTGAAAGCCTACGTCACCGAGACCGGCAAAATCGTACCCAGCCGTATTACCGGCACCAAAGCACGCTACCAGCGCCAGCTGGCCGGTGCGGTCAAGCGCGCGCGCTACCTGGCCCTGCTGCCCTACACCGATAGCCACCAGTAAGCCGCTAACGTCATGCTGGCTTTCGCCCGTTGGCTGATGCAGCGCCCGGCCTATGCCATTGGCGCTGCCGCCATTGCTTCGCTGTTGCCTTGGCTGTTCTGGATGGGCGCAGCGATTGCCGCTCTGGCAACGTTGCGCAAAGGCGCCGTAGCGGCGCTGCCGGTGATTATCGCCGCGGCCATACCGGCCGGCTGGTGGTGGACACAAGGCGACATGGTGCCGCTGGCAAGCGTTCTGCTGGTAACGCTGATGAGCGTTATCCTGCGTGAACGCATGCGCTGGGGCGAGACGCTTATTGTGGGCACGCTTGCCTGCGCCGTCATGATTCAGCTGGGCATTTTCAGCCCGCCAAGCGGCACCGAGGCCATGCTTGAGCAGCTGCGCGAAAGCTCTGCCGAGTTTGACCGTATGCTCACCGAGCTTGGCACTCAGGGCTACGACACGGCGTTTCTGGCCGAGGTGGTCGTTGGCGGTGTCACTGGCCTTGTGGTGCTGTTGGCAGCGATTATCTGTTTGGCGATTGCACGCGGCTGGCAGGCCGGGATTTATAACCCCGGCGGGTTTCGCCAGGAGTTCCACGCGTTTCGTCTGGCTCCCCGTGAGCTTGGCGTACTGGTGGGCCTTGGGCTGATCAGCATGGTATTCGGCGCCGCCGGATTCGTGCTGCTGGGCTGGGTGCCGTTGTTAGTTGCCGGCGTGGCGCTGGTACACGGTTTTATTGGATTAAAGGAGATGAACGGGCTGTGGCTCGCCGCATTTTATGCGCTGCTGATCACCACCTGGCCCATGATTCTCATTGTGCTGCTGTTAGGGCTGATTGACTCATTTGCGAATATTCGCGCACGTCTTGCCCGCAGCACCTGACAAGAGGTTTACGAGATGGAAGTCATTCTACTCGACAAAATTGGTAAGCTGGGCGGCCTGGGTGACAAGGTCACCGTCAAGCCCGGTTACGGACGTAACTATTTGGTACCGTACGGCCATGCCGTGCCGGCGACCAAAGACAACATCGCTGCTTTTGAAGCTCAGCGTGCCGAGCTCGAAGCTCAGGCCGCCGAGCGCAAGGCCGAGGCCGAAGAACGCGCCGAGCAGCTTAACGATATCGAGCTGTCGCTGGTCTCGAAGTCCGGTGTAGAAGGCAAGCTGTTCGGTTCGATTGGTCCGCGTGACCTGGCCGATGCGATTTCTTCTGCCGGTTTCGACGTCGCCAAGAGCGAAGTCCGTATGCCGCAGGGTCCGCTTCGCCATACCGGCGAATACGACATCGACCTGCGTCTGCACGCTGAAGTCAACGCCGTTGTACGCATCGTTATCGTGGCCGAGTAAGTCATGAGCGGGTAGGCGGCGTTTGGCGCCGCTGACCCGGACGATGTAAAAGGGCGCGGGGGACTATTTCCCCGCGCCCTTTCTCGTCTCAGCGCAGGGGTATCGCAGTACCGGGGCGTTGCTGAGACTATTATGCTAGCGCTGCTATCGACCACCTTCGTCCACTAGCCAAGGAGCTTTTCATGCCCAACGCCATGCAGTCCGTCTCGTCTGTGGATCAGGAAACAGCAGCGTTAAAGCTACCGCCCCATTCGCTTGAGGCCGAACAGTCGGTGCTGGGTGGGTTGATGCTCGATAACCAGGCCTGGGAGCATATCGCCGACCGTTTGACCGCGGATGACTTTTATCGTTATGAACACCGCCTGGTGTTCAACGTGATGCTGCACCTTGCCGAGGTCGGCCAGCCGCTTGACGTAGTGACGCTGTCTGAAGGGTTGGAGGCGCGCGACCAGCTGGATTCCGTCGGCGGGCTGGGCGTTTTGGCCGAGCTTGCGCGCAATACGCCCTCGGCCAGCAACATCCGCGCCTACGCCGATATCGTGCGCGAGCGCGCCACGCTGAGAAAGCTGATCCGCGCGGCTAATCAGATCGCCGACGGCGCCTTCGCCTCCCAGGGCCGGCCGGCGGATGAGCTGCTCAACGAGGCCGAGCGGCTGGTCTTCCAGATTGCCGAAGAGCGTCCCAAAACCGGCGGCCCGATCGGCATGAGTGACCTTCTGACCAAAGCGGTCGACCGCATCGATGAGCTTTTCAACCTCAAGGGCGAAATGACCGGGCTGTCGTCGGGCTTTCGCGATCTTGACGAAATGACCTCGGGGCTACAGCCGTCTGACCTGGTGATCATTGCCGGAAGGCCCTCGATGGGCAAGACTACCTTCGCGATGAATCTGGTCGAGCACGCGGTCATTTCAAGCGATAAGCCGGTCATGGTGTTTTCCATGGAGATGCCGGCAGCGTCGCTGATGCTGCGGATGCTGTCATCGCTTGGGCGTATCGATCAAACTCGCGTGCGCACCGGCCAGCTTGAGGATGAAGACTGGCCGCGGCTGACGTCAGCGGTCAATCTGCTCAAGGACAAGCAATTGTTTATTGACGATACCGCCGCGCTTTCGCCCAACGAAATGCGCTCGCGGATTCGCCGCGTGGTGCGCGAGCACGGCAATATGGGCATGATCATGATCGACTATCTGCAGCTGATGCAGATCCCCGGTTTTTCCGAGAACCGCACCGGCGAGATTTCAGAAATTTCTCGCTCGCTCAAAGGGTTGGCCAAGGAATTCGACTGCCCGGTGGTAGCGCTTTCCCAGCTTAACCGCTCGCTCGAGCAGCGCCCCAACAAGCGCCCGGTAATGTCGGATTTGCGCGAATCGGGGGCGATCGAGCAGGACGCCGACGTTATTGCCTTTGTCTATCGCGATGAGGTGTATAACCAGGATAACCCGGATAATCAGGGGCTTGCCGAGCTGATTATCGGCAAGCAGCGTAACGGGCCGATCGGTACCGTGCATATGGCGTTTATCGGCAAGTACACGCGCTTTGAAGACCTGGCGCCGGACACCTACGGCGAAACCTTTGGCGACTGAGCCGGGCCTGGCCGCGCTTGAGACTCGCCGGCGAGCACGTATAATGCCCAGCTTTTCAGCGCTGGCCTTCTTGTACGCTAGTACAAAAGCGCGCGAGCAAAACACGAGCGTGTAGCGACGCACGCCCGTTGAAAGCAAGCACGTCCAACAATCGATTAAGCAGATTGCAAAACAGCAGAGGGGATAAAGGATGGCAGGTGGTTTTCGGCGCGGTAATCGTCCGCGCATACCCAAACTGGAAGCCCGCGGTGAACTGGAAGTTCTCGAGCGCGAAGGGCCGTTCAAGGAATGGCTGGGCATGCCCGACCTGTACCGCTACGCGCTGACCGTAGACGGCGAGGAATACAGCTATCAGACCGAAGATGGCGAACTTCCCGTCGCCATTGGCGATCGGGTAGTATTTCGCTATAAAGAAACCAAAGCGGGCAGGTGGATCGATCGTAATTCGTTGGGCAAGGCCATCGATCCGTCAGAGTACCAGTAGCCAGAGCCTTCATTGCGGCGGGATAAGGGCGATTTTTCTTAACCTGCTGTTGTACAAGGTTCGGGGAAAGGTGGCATGGAGTATAGCTTTGTACTGCCGTGGCCCACAAAAGTGCTATCATCTGGCCTCATCAACATGCCAGCTTCAGGAGATTAGCGATGAGCGCAAGTACCGCCAAGTGCCAGCCGGGTGAAGGCCGTTTGAGCCACGCCCCAAGCGACCACCCGCCCGTGCCGCGGGCCAAGGTTGGCGTGGTGCTGGCCAACTTGGGGACGCCGGATAATACCGACTACTGGTCGATGCGCCGCTACCTGAGCGAATTTCTATCGGATCAGCGCGTTGTCGACTATGCGCGCTGGAAGTGGCAGCCGATCCTGCAGCTGGTGGTGTTGACGCGCCGGCCCTTTCTCTCGGGCAAAGCGTACAAGAGCATCTGGAACACCGAGCAAGACGAAAGCCCGCTGCTGACCATTACCCGTGCGCAAAGTGAAAAAGTCACCGAGCGCATGAAAGCGCTTTATGGCGACGATGTGGAAGTGGAATTCTGCATGCGCTACGGCAACCCGTCGACCGAGAGCGTGCTGACGCGGCTGGTGGAAAAAGGCTGCGAGCGCATCGTGTTTTTCCCGCTGTATCCGCAGTATGGCTCGCCCACTACGGCCACGGCGAACGATCAGGCGTTTCGTACCCTGATGAAGATGAAGTGGCAGCCGTCCATCCGCACCGTGCCGGCTTATTTCGCACATCCCAGCTATCTCCGCGCGCTGGCCAGCTCGGTCACCGACACGTACCAGCCGCTAAGCGACCGGCCCAGCAAGCTGGTGGCCAGCTACCACGGCGTGCCCGAGCGTTTCCTGCTCGATGGCGATCCCTATCACTGCCAGTGCCATAAAACGACGCGCCTGCTGGTCGAACAACTAGGGTGGGACGCTGACGCGATCGATTCTACGTTTCAGTCCAAGTTTGGCCCCGAAAAGTGGCTGGGACCGGCAACGGTCGATCACGTCGCTGAACTGGCGAAACAGGGGCACAAGCATATTGCCGTGATTGCGCCGGCGTTTACCGCGGACTGCGTGGAAACCCTGGAAGAAGTCGAGGAGGAAATCCGCGATAGCTTCATGGCCGCCGGCGGCGAGACTTTTACCTACGTTCCCTGTCTGAACGACCGTGACGATCACATCGGCGCGCTGGTGGATATTATCAATAACGAGCTGGGCGGCTGGCTTTCCTGACGAGGGCGCTTGACGCGGCTAGTCACACACGCTTTTCTAGTGGATCATGGCCTTCTGCCATGAACCGCTTAAGGAACGCTATGCTATCTGTGTTTACCGCTTATGGTCGCGCCAAGCGCCTACTGCCGGGGCTTGTGCTGCTCGGCCTTGCCCCCCTGACGGCTAGCGCCGAACAGGGGCTGATGGAGCAGGTCGATACTCGGGCGTCGCAGAGCGTAGCAGACGCCTCGCATCACGCCGGGTTTGACCAGTGGCGCGCTGAGTTTCGCCGCTATGCCGCCCAGCAAGGGGTTAGCGAACAGACGCTGGCGCACGCGCTGGACGGCGTGCGCTACCGCGCCAAAGTGATCGAACACGACCGCTATCAGCCCGAATTTGTGCGCCCGATCTGGCAATACCTGGATACCGCTGTCTCCAGCGACCGGGTCAACACCGGTCGTGAAAAGCTCGACGCCCACCGCGATATCGCCCGTAACGTCGAGCGCCGCTACGGCGTGCCGGCCGAGGTGGTCGTCGCCATCTGGGGAATCGAGAGCAATTATGGCAGCCATTTCGGTAACTTCTCCACGCTGGACGCCTTCGCCACGCTGGCCTTTGAAGGGCGGCGCCGCGAGTTTGCCCGGGGTGAGCTATTGGCGGCGCTCAAAATTATCGACGCCGGCGATATTAGCGCCGAGCAAATGGTCGGCTCCTGGGCCGGGGCGATGGGGCATACGCAGTTTATTCCCTCCAGTTTTGTGTCCTACGCGGTCGACGGCGATGACGATGGCCGCCGCGATATCTGGGACAGCATTCCCGACGTCATGGCGTCAACCGCCAACTATCTAAAACGCGCCAACTGGGAGCCGGGAGAACCCTGGGGGACCGAGGTTCGTCTGCCCGACGGCTTTGACTACGCCCAGACCCGCCGCCTGAGCACCGCCGAATGGCGCGAGCAGGGCGTGCGCGCGGAAGACGGCGCGCTGCCCGAGTTCGGCAGCGCCGCGGTGATTATCCCCGCCGGGGCAAAAGGGCCGGCGTTTCTTGTGGGCCCCAACTTTCGCGCTATTCTGCGCTACAACAATGCCACCAGCTATGCGCTGGCGGTGTCCAAGCTCAGCGATGCGATTGCTGGGCGCGCAGGGATTAGCCAAGGCTGGCCGCGAGAAGAAGCGCCGCTGACCCGCGACGATGTCACCGCGTTGCAGCGCCTGCTCAATCGCGTCGATTACGCGGTGGGCGGGGCCGACGGCATTATGGGGCCGGACACCCGCAAAGGGCTGCGCGAGTTTCAGCGCGCCGAGGGCCTGACGCCGGACGGCTTTGCCACCCAGGCGCTGCTCAAGCGGCTTGAAGACGCCGCGCCCTGAGCGTTAAATACTGGATTTTACCATCCTCGACATGCAGGCAGGTAGCGTATGAAAATACTGGGGAAGATACTGATGACAGTGGCGGCGGCGGGGCTTTTGACGGGGGCTGGTGCGGCGGCTGCTGAATCTTCGTCCAAGGTGTTTGGCTGGATCGAAAAAGCCGAAATGATGCCGTGGAATATCAAGGTCAAAGCCAAGCTCGATAGCGGTGCGCTGACGTCTTCGATTGACGCACGCGACGTCGAGCGCTTTGAAAAGGACGGGGAAGACTGGGTGCGCTTTCGCTTCGAAATGAAGGATATGGACAGCGGCGAAAAGGCCAGCGAAGACGTCGAACGTCCGCTCAAGCGGGGGCTTTCCGTGCGCGGCGCGGGGGGCAGCGACGAGCGTCCGGTGGTGCTGCTCAATATCTGCGTTGGCGATAAAATATTTGAAGAAGAGTTCAGCCTGCGCGACCGTGGTGAGATGTTCTATCCAGTCCTTTTGGGGCGTCGCACCATCGCCCACCTGGGCCTTTTGGACGTGCAGAAAACCTTTATGCACGATGCTCAGTGCGACGATGATACGCCCGTCATTAAAAACGATCCTGACGACGCAGGCGCTAGCGATGATGAAGACGACGACCAGGATGACGAGTAAGCTGAAAAAGCGTCCTTAAAAAAGCCGCGCCAGCAGGGCGGTGACGGCGGTTTCGACCCGCAAAATACGTGGCCCCATGTGCATGCCTTCGCAGCCGGCGGCGAGCAGCTGCTCAATCTCCCAGTCGATAAAGCCGCCTTCGGGCCCTACGGCTAAAAGCGTGGGCTCTGTCAACGCTCTGGGGCAGGCCTGCGCCATTCCCGGGTGGGCGACTAACCCACGCCGGCGGGCCAAAAGCCCCGGCAATATGTCTTCGACAAAGGGGCGAAAGCCGCGGCGTAGCGTTACCTCGGGGAGGCGCGTATCGCGCGCCTGCTCAAGCCCCAGTAGCAGATGCTGGTGGATCTTTTCCGGCGTCAGCTCGGGCGACTGCCAGTAGCTCTTTTCTACGCGTCGGGTATGCAGCAGTGTGATGTCTTTCACCCCTAGCGCGGTGACGTGCTCCAGCGTACGCGCGAGCATACGCGGGCGCGGCAAGGCCAGCACCAAGTGCACGGGCAGCGCCGGCGGCGGCGCCTCGGCAAGCGCTTCAAAGTGGAAAGTCGCCTGCTCATCGCTGAGCGCGGTGAGCTCGGCTTTGCCCATGTTTCCGCCCGCAAGGCCGATGCTCAGGCGCGCGCCAGGTGCTGCGCGGTGCACGTCGCGCAGGTGGCGCAGGCGGCGCGGGTCGCGCACGACGGCGCTGCCGTCGGCGCTTAAGTCTTGGGGGCTGAGGAGGATCAGGTTCATGGCAGTCGTCAACGTGGAAGGTGGCTGTGGCATAATACCCGCCTGCCACGCGCGCTGCGAATGCGCCAGCGGCTAATGGAAACGCTTTGTTTAATAGGGCAGCGACAGCAGGAAGGAATAGCATGAAAGTTTTATTGATAGGCGGCGGTGGCCGCGAGCACGCGCTGGCGTGGAAGCTGGCGCAGTCGCCCGACGTTGAGCGGGTGCTGGTGGCGCCGGGCAATGCCGGTACCGCAGGCGAGCCCAAGCTTGTAAACGTCGCCGTAGGCGTGACCGACATCGAAGCGCTGGTGGCGCTGGCTACCCAAGAACAAGTGGCGCTGACCGTCGTCGGGCCCGAGGCGCCGCTGGTTGAAGGCGTGGTCGACCGCTTTCAGGCGGCCGGCCTGGCGATTTTTGGCCCCACGCGCGCGGCCGCCCAGCTGGAAGGCTCCAAAGCGTTCGCCAAGGATTTTCTCGCGCGCCACGATATTCCCTCTGCCGCCTATCAAACCTTTACCGCCGTGGCGCCGGCGCTTGAGTACCTGGCCGATGTCGGTGCGCCGATCGTGATCAAGGCCGACGGCCTGGCCGCGGGAAAAGGCGTTATCGTCGCTGCAACTGAAGCGGATGCCGAAGCGGCCATTCGCGACATGCTGGAAGCCAACGCCTTTGGCGATGCCGGCGCGCAGGTCGTGATTGAAGAATTTCTTACCGGCGAAGAGGCGAGCTTTATCGTCATGGTCGACGGCGAAAATATCGTGCCGATGGCGACAAGCCAGGACCACAAGCGCGCCTTCGACGGAGACACCGGCCCCAACACCGGCGGCATGGGCGCCTATTCGCCGGCGCCGGTGGTAACGCCGGAAGTCGACGCGCGTATCATGGAGCAGGTTATCGAGCCGACCGTGCGCGGCATGGCCGCCGAGGGCAATGCCTATTCGGGCTTTCTCTACGCCGGGCTTATGATTGATGCCGACGGCAACCCTGGGGTAATCGAATATAACTGCCGTTTTGGCGACCCTGAGACCCAACCGATTATGCTGCGGCTAACCTCGGATTTCGCCGAATTGTGCCTGGCCGGTGCCAAGGGCGAGCTTGGCGGGCGCGAATGCCACTGGGACAGCCGCGCCGCGGTGGGCGTCGTCATGGCTGCGGGTGGCTACCCCGGTGACTACCGCAAGGGCGATGTAATCACCGGCATCGATGCGGCAGAACGCGCCGACTGCAAGGTGTTTCATGCCGGCACCGCCCTCTCGCCGACGGGCGGCGTCACTACGGCGGGCGGCCGCGTGCTGTGCGTCACCGCGCTTGGCGACAGCGTGCTTGGGGCCCGCGAAACGGCTTATCAAGGCGTAGCAAGCGTGCGCTGGGAAGGCGCGGAATATCGCCGCGATATTGCCCACCGGGCCATTAAGCGGGAACAAGACCAGGCCGCCCAAGCTCAAGCGCGAGGCACCTGATGTCACGCGAATACCCGGTTATTGCCGTCACCGGCTCGTCGGGCGCCGGCACCACCACGGTGCGGCGCAGCTTCGAGCGCATTTTTCAGCGCGAGGACGTCCATGCGGCCATGGTCGACGGCGATGCGTTCCATCGCTACACCCGCGACGACCTGCACCGCATGTACTGCGCCGAACCCGAGCGCTACGAAACGCTGTCCCACTTCGCCGTCGAGGCTAACCTGCTTAACCGGCTGGAAGCGCTGTTTGTCGAATACGGCGAGCACGGCAGCGGCGACTATCGCCACTATATTCACGCCGAAGACAAACAAAAAATCGAAGCGGGCTATCAGGTCGGCACCTTTACCGAGTGGCAGCCGCTGCCTAGCGGGACCGATCTGCTGTTTTACGAAGGGCTGCACGGCGGGCTGGTGACGGAAGACTACGACATCGCCCGCCATGTGGATCTGCTGATTGGCGTGGCGCCGGCGATGAACCTCGAATGGATTCAGAAAATCGACCGCGACACCCGAATGCGCGGCTATTCCCAAGAGGCGGTGATCGACACCATTCTGGGGCGCATGGGCGACTATGTGCGCTGCATCCAGCCGCAGTTTTCGCGCACGCATATCAACTTTCAACGCGTACCCACGGTGGATACCTCAAACCCCTTTGAGGTACAGGATATTCCCACCGACGGCGAATCGTTCGTGGTTATCCGCTTTCGCGAACACTCGCGAGTCGACTTTCAGTGGCTGCTGGCGATGATCCACGATTCGTTCATGACGCGCCCGCACACGCTGGTGGTGCCCGGCGCGCGCTTACCGCTGGCCATGGAGCTGATCCTCGGGCCGCTGCTGCGCCAGCTGCTTGTTGATCGGCGTTTTCGCTAATGGCATACGTCGCGGAAAAACGCTACGGTATCAGTCGTTAAGCGCGACAAGCCGCGCGGCCGATTATCGCGAGATTGCAAGGAGGGGGTGATGGATTGTTTGTTCTGTAAAATGGTTGAGCGTGAGGTTCCCACCGAGATCGTCTATGAAGACGAGCACGTGCTGGCGTTCAATGACATTAATCCTCAGGCGCCGACCCACGTGCTGATTATTCCCAAAAAGCACATTGCCACGCTCAACGATATTGAGCCCGCCGACCTGGAAACGGCAGGGCGCTTGCAATACGTTGCCGCCAGGCTGGCCAAGGACAAAGGCTTTGCCGAAGACGGTTACCGCGTGGTGATGAACTGCAACGAGCTGGGCGGGCAGACGGTGTATCATATCCACATGCACCTGCTGGGCGGGCGCGAGTTCACCTGGCCGGCGGGGTAGCCTGCACGCGATAAACCGCGTGTCCGTGAAACAACAAAGGCGCCCAAGGGCGCCTTTGTTGATCGTGCGTGCGGCTTTGACGTTTAAGCGTCGATGCGCTTGTACTTCATGCGCTTGGGCGTGTCGTTGCCGACGCGCTTTTTGTGGTCTTCTTCGTAGTCGGTGTAGTTACCGTCGAACAGCACTACCTGCGAATCGCCTTCAAAGGCCAGTATGTGCGTGGCGATGCGGTCGAGGAACCAGCGGTCGTGCGAGATGACCATGGCGCAGCCGGGGAAGGCCAAAAGCGCTTCTTCCAGCGCGCGCAGCGTCTCGATATCCAAATCGTTTGACGGCTCATCGAGCAGCAGCACGTTAGCGCCCTGCTTGAGCGTTTGTGCCAGCTGCAGGCGGCCGCGTTCACCGCCGGAAAGCTCGTCGAGACGTTTTTGCTGGTCGTTGCCCTTGAAGTTGAAGCGGCCAACATAGGCGCGCGAGGACACTTCGTAGCCGTTGATGTTGAGAATGTCCTGCCCCCCGGACACCGCCTCCCAAACGGTTTGCGTGTCTTGCATATCGTCGCGCAGCTGTTCGACGTAGGCGATATCCACCGTTTCGCCGAGCACGACCTCGCCGGCGTCGGGCTGCTCGTCGCCGTTGATCAGCTTGAACATGGTCGACTTACCCGCGCCGTTGCCGCCAACGATGCCGACAATCGCACCGGGGGGAATGGCAAAGGACAGGTCTTCGTAGAGCAGCTTGTCGTCAAAGCGCTTGGCCACGTTGTGAAACTCGATGACCTTGTCGCCCAAGCGCGGACCGGGCGGAATGTAGATCTCGTTGGTTTCGTTGCGCTTTTGAAAGTCGCCCGACTGCATTTCTTCGAAGCGATTGAGGCGCGCCTTGCTTTTGGCCTGGCGCCCCTTGGCGTTGGAGCGTACCCACTCGAGCTCTTTCTTGATGGCTTTCTGGCGTGAGGCTTCCTGTTTGGCCTCGCCAGCCAGGCGCGCGTCTTTCTGCTCGAGCCAGTGCGAGTAGTTGCCTTCAAACGGAATGCCTTCGCCGCGGTCGAGCTCGAGAATCCAGCCGGCGACGTTGTCGAGAAAGTAGCGGTCGTGGGTGATGGCTACCACGGTGCCGCTATAGTCGTGCAAGAAGCGCTCAAGCCAGGCCACGGACTCGGCGTCCAGGTGGTTGGTGGGCTCGTCGAGCAGCAGCATGTCGGGGCTCGACAGCAGCAGGCGGCATAGCGCCACGCGGCGGCGCTCACCGCCGGACAGGGTGCCGACGATGGCGTCCCACGGCGGCAGACGCAACGCTTCGGCAGCGACTTCAAGCTTGCGCTCGAGGTTGTGCGCGTCGGCGGCTTCGATGATGTTTTCCAGCCGCGCCTGCTCGGTGGCCAGCGCGTCGAAGTCGGCGTCCGGCTCGGCATAGGCCATATAAACGGCGTCGAGCTCTTCTTGCGCCTGCTGAATCGCACCGAGGGCTTCTTCTACCGTCTCGCGGACGTTTTTCTCGTTGTCGAGCTCGGGCTCCTGGGGCAGGTAGCCCACGTTGAGGTTCGGCATCGGACGAGCTTCACCTTCAAACTCCGTATCGACACCGGCCATAATGCGCAGCAGCGTGGACTTACCCGCGCCGTTAAGCCCGAGTACGCCGATCTTGGCGCCGGGGAAAAACGACAGCGAAATATCCTTGAGAATTTGCTTTTTGGGCGGCACGATTTTGCCGACGCGATTCATGGTGAATACGTAAGACCCTGTTTCACCTGTTTTGTTACCTTTTGCCAATTCAATTACCCCTATCGTGCTGTTATGTATGGGTTCCCGTGAGCAGGGTGCTGGGTTAGACTGTTACGTTTTTATTTGCAAGAAACATACAAAGTGCTAGTGTTTCGATTGTAACCTTTTTTGCTGCCTGTATGTAGGTCATCAAGATGCAGGCCATCAAGCACGTTAGCATATCGTGTCTGGCTCGTACCGTGGAGCCAGGCTACTTGCCTTGCCCATCCATCGCTAAGTATCATGCTGAGTACCACGGCGGCAATATGTCAGGCGAAACGGTCAGGGTTGTTTGCTAATAATCATTAAACAGTCGCGCTCCTATACGATACGGCATTGTCATATCTAATAAATAAAGCAGGTAGGGGAAATGGGGTAAGGAATTTGGTTAAGAGCACGTCCCTGTTTGTTGTTTTTTCTTCTGTTTGTTGGAAATATATGTTTTTATTATCAAGCAGGGTGGCGTTTATTTGGTGTTTTTTATTTGGTTAAAGTTTTGTGAGTTGGTCTTTAGAGACGTTTGAAGCAGCGCCTGGAATCCAGGAGTTTAACAGAACAAGAGCTGGCAAGATTCTCACACCTGGGTTCAAGAAATAAGCGCAGCACCTGCGGTATTCAGTGCTCCAGAGTACTCCCCCGGAAACACCTGTGCCGGCGTTCGATAGCCTGAATTCATAGAATAACGGCAGCGCTTTCGGGGCTGTATATTCAGCTCGAAGGCAATCGCGTCGGGCCCTTCAAATGCAGCGCTGAAGCCGTCAACGGCTGACGTTACCGCCACATCGCGTATTGGGCCAAAAGCCACTGCTGAGGATGCCGGGCAGAATCAGCACGCCCAAGCTGCCAGCGATAGGTGTAGTATATCTATAGCCCCGTGTGTTTTATTTAAGTGCTAGTGTTAATTTAAGCGGTGCTGACAAATAGCATGAAATGCCGGGCTGCGGGAAGGCTTTGTGGTTAAATGGCATGATATGTGGTGCACCGCTACTGATACCTGCACGCTGAGTATATAAAGAGATTTGTGAGGAGAAACGACATGTAGCCGCGAGTTTTTTTATCATTATTTCTTGATCACGTCGCTGGGCGGCTAGGGGGTAGCATGACTGCGCATCGTACTGTTTCATCAGGCCTTGATGCACCGAGCGCCGGCTCAGCGAGTGCTCGCCCAGGGCCTGTCGTGGCTATCGGTGGGGCAGAGGAC